>NZ_JACDUV010000008.1:32532-159520 GCF_013761015.1 Anoxybacillus ayderensis | reverse complement strand
CAGCGTTCGTCCTGAGCCAGGATCAAACTCTCCATAGAAAAGTTATCCTTAGCTTTTGTACGCTTTTCGCTTCGTTCAGTTTTCAAGGAACATCTCGTCGCTTTTGAAGCGACTTTTTCATAATATCACATCATAAACTTGATGTCAACAACCTTTATTTTTAACCGCCGCCACATCTCAGCAGCGACGATCAAAAATATATCACGAACATTTTTAAACGTCAACACCTTTTCTTTATTTTTTTTCAACCATGTAGTGTCTATGAAACACTCCTTGCCCTTTCGTTGCAATTTTTTCAACGGAAAGTATATGTTTTTCAACTAGAAATTCAAGCAAAATAGCTAAATCAACCCCGTATACGGCCAACTCTTGTTCATCGAGCAACTCCGCCATAGACCATGACGTTTTCTTTTTTTGAAGCACGTGTATCAAGTGACTTGCCCCTTGTTTCAACTTCGAATGGATAAAAAAATCGCTTGCTAAAAATAGCAATTGCAATCGTTTATTAAGCGGTTCTTCACTTCCAACTAACTCAGCATATAGTTTATGAATTTGTGGTTCAATATGTTTCACCTGGTTCCATACGGTTACTTCGGGATAAAAACCATTTTCGATAATAGACAGACGGGCTAAGTGATGAAGTGCATGTAATACGTGATTGTACGCATCAAGCCATTGATCTTTTTCAAAAAAACTTCGTCCTTCTATATAGCGACGTACTAACTTAGCAAATTCTATTCCCATCTTTACTTTTCTTTCGTCTACTGGAAACTGCAATAGACGTTGCCGCCACTGCTCGATATATTCATTCCGATCAAATAAAACTTTCCCATTCAGCAACCAATTCATCACTTTTCGATTTGAACCGAACAACACCCATTCTTTCACTTGACGTTCATCTACAATGTGCAAAGATGCGCTTTTTTCCTCAAACGCATAATGTTTAATAAAAATCGGTTCTTTCCCTTCCCGAACGATAACAAATAAAACAACATCAAACAAATCCGTCTCCGGAGAGTAATCCGACCCTTTTTCAATCATTAAAATTCCAAGCGTTTGTGGATGACTAGCTCGCTCTTGGTAAATCGGACGCAACACATCTCCCATAAACCGATTCCTCCACTTTTCAACATTGTTTGACCGTATTCGACAATTTTAAAAAAACTCCTGCTTATTATTCAAAACTTATGATATAGTTATGCCTAGGAGGAGATATATGTGGGTGTGAAGTATTCGAGCAAGATTAATAAAATTCGTACGTTTGCGTTAAGTTTAATTTTTATCGGATTTTTCGTGATGTATGCAGGTATATTTTTCCGCACATCACCTATTGTTATGACATTATTTATGATTTTAGGATTGTTGTTTATTATCGCAAGTACAGTCGTCTATTTTTGGATTGGGATGTTGTCAACAAAAACGGTACAAGTCGTTTGCCCTTCATGCAATAAAGTAACGAAAATGTTAGGACGGGTCGATGTATGTATGTACTGCAACGAGCCACTTACACTCGATCCAACACTTGAAGGAAAAGAATTTGATGAAAAATATAATCGAAAAACAAGAAACAAAAAAAGCTGATAGCCGCGTCGCTACCAGCTTTTTTAATGATGTCCTTTTTGACAGTCCGGACACGTTCCGTAAATCTCCATCCGATGATGACTAACTTTAAATCCTGTCACATGCGCCGCTAAATCTTCGACTTCATCTAAGCCTGGGTAATGAAAATCGACAATTTTTCCACACGTTTCGCAAATCACATGATAATGATGTGTCGTAACAAAATCGAACCGACTTGAAGCATCCCCGTACGTTAGTTCTTTTACAAGCCCGACTTCTTTAAACACACGCAAATTGTTATACACAGTTGCGACACTCATATTTGGAAATTTTCCTTCCAAAGCTTTATAAATTTCATCCGCTGTTGGATGGGACATGGACTGAATCAAATATTCGAGTATCGCATGACGTTGCGGTGTAATACGGACGCCGGTTTCTTTCAACGTGTGAAGCGCTTCTTTTAATTGATGTGCGTGCGTCACCGTCATGCACCTCACTTTCATTTATAAAAATTATAATTATTACTTTATAATTTTTATAAATAGTGTACAAAAAAATGAAACTGTTTGTCAATTGTATTTTTAGGTAAGAAAAAAGGCGACCCTTTGAGGAATCGCCGCATACATATTTGAGGAGGTGTGTGCTCTACTATATCGTACGCAACGATCCTTTTATTTGTTTGAGCCAACCGCCTCTTTTAAAGCGTTCAACACTTCTTCGACATGCCCATTTACTTTTACTTTTCTCCATTCTTTCACGATTTGACCGTTTGGATCGATTAAAAACGTCGAACGCTCAATCCCCATATACTCTTTCCCGAAATTTTTCTTTAACTTCCATACGTCATACGCCTTTGCTACGTCTTGTTTTTCATCAGCAAGAAGTAAAAACGGCAAGCGATGTTTTTCAATAAATTTTTTATGCCGAACAATTGAATCAGGGCTAATACCGATTACAACCGCTCCAAGTTCCTCAAATACTTCATGATGATCGCGAAACTCGCAAGCCTCTGTCGTACATCCTGGCGTCATATCTTTTGGATAAAAATATAATACGACATACTTCCCATGAAATTGCGACAATGTCACGTTTTCCCCATTGCTTGCTGGCAATGTAAAGTCAGGCGCTTTCATTTTTCTCCTCCTATCTTCTTTCTACATCCATCACTGTTCGAACAACAAAAGCGGCAGGTAGCGCATAGCCGAGCAACGCTTCGACCATCGCAATCCACCGACCGATTCCAATCGGCACAACATCCCCATAGCCGACCGAAAGCAAAGTGACTGCACTAAAATATAGACTTGTTTCGACATATTGCAAAAAGTTAGAAGCCTCTATATTCTTCCCATTTTCCATCATCACAACATGTCCATTTATATGCAAGATCGTATATACAAGCGCAAAGCCAATCATCGTCGTTGAATACACAAATAAAATGGCAATAAAGTTTTTTATCGAAATGACAGAACGCTTCGTCTGCCAAAAAGAAAAAAAACTCATACATATGATAAATGCAATAATCCCAATCCATATATACGTCACAACATCCCCTCCTGTCCTCATATATACGAGAGGATGTTTAATTTAATTCCCGGCACCACGATAACGTTTGACGCCCGCATTCCATAACAGCACCGACAATGTAAAACAAACAATTCCCATCACCGGCGTCAAAAACGAGTATGTATACCATTCCGTTTTACGCAAAAAATACGCTGACGGATATACACCAACAAACGCAAACGGCAAAACCCATGTTAAAACGTAGCGAATAACGCGATTGTAAATATCGACAGGGTATCTTCCGTAGTTTCCTATATTATACATCATCGGCATAATCGAACTGCGCGCATCAGACCAAAAACTAATGCTTGCTAATGAAATAAAAATGCCCGCGTAAACGAACGTCCCTCCTAAAACGAACAACACAAATAAAATGACATCATACCAATGAAACGATAAATGTAATCTTGATGCGGCATACCCCATAACAATTAAACCAGTAATTCCTCCAAGGAGCGACTCTAACTCCATTCGTTCAAGCACAATTTGGAACAAACTATGCACAGGACGGGTTAATACACGGTCCATTTCCCCACGCACAATATATCTTTCGTTAAAATCCCAAATATTAAAAAACGCAGCAAACAAAGAAAAAGGAACTAAAAAGAAGCCGTAGATGAAAATAATTTCATCGCGCGTCCATCCATTTAAAAATTGCGTATGTCCAAATACAACGAGGATAAAAATTAAATTCACACCTTGAAACATTAAATCAGACAAAAACTCAACGAGCAAATCGGTGCGATATTGCAGCTTTGTTTTTACATATTGACTCATATATTGAAAAAAAATCGATATATAAAACATATGTTCACCCCCCTTGAATGATGAGTTTTCGTTTGGCTGCTTTCCATAATACGTAAATCGGCACAATTAATACGACGCACCAAACCGCTTGAAACATCATTCCTTTAATCACAGCATCCCCTGTAAAGCTTTCCGTAAAAATCATACTTGGAATGTAACTAATCGCTTGAAACGGCAAATAGTGCATGACATGTTGTGCCCACTCGGGATAAAAACTAATTGGCAAAATAAGCCCTGAAAATAAATCAATAACAAATCGTTTGGCGCGAAGCAATCCTTCCCCATTTAACGTAAAAAACGTGACCATCCCAGCTATCAAGTTGAGCTGAGAGTTAATAATAAAACTAAACATTGTTGACAAAGCAAAATATCCCCACGTATGAACATTTGCTGTAAATTGAAGCGAAAAAACGAATGTGACGATAATCATTCCCGGAAGTGAGAAGAAAAGTAATCTGAAAATCCCTTCCCCAAGCCCTTGCATCGTTTTCATAATTAAATAGTTGTACGGACGAATAAGTTCAATCGCCACTTTTCCTTCGCGAATTTCCATCGCAATTTCACGATCAATGTTATTAAAATAAAACGCTCTTGCCATCCAAGCGATCGCGACATATGTCGTCATTTGTTCAACTGTCATTCCTTGAATAGACGGTTGCCCTCCATAAATGGCGGACCATAAAAAATAATACGCGCCAATATTAATGCTATAAATAAAAATACCGCTATAATAATTCGTGCGATAGGCTAACATCATTAAAAAACGCATACGAATCATTTCAATGTATTTACCCATGATGAATCCCTTCTTCATAAATGTTGCGAATAATTTCTTCCGTCGATACTTCACGAATGTGAATATCTTTTAATTCATAGGAAGAAACGACTTTTCCAATAACATGTGCCATATCCGTTGCACGAACATGCGCAATCCAACTATATCGATCTTCCCCTTGTTCCCACGTCGCATCAACAAGTAGCATAAGCTCTTCTTTTGAGACGATATCGCGAAATTGAAAATGAATTTGCTTTCCTTCTCCCCAATTTTGCTTTAAACGTTGCAATGATCCATCGTAAATGATTTTTCCTTCGTCAAGCATAATGACGCGTTCACAAAGCGCTTCAATATCTGTCATATCGTGCGTCGTTAATAAAATCGTCGTGTTGTATTTTTCATTAATTTCTTTTAAAAATTGACGAATTTTTAACTTTACAAGCACATCTAAACCGATCGTCGGCTCATCTAAAAATAAAAGTGGTGGATTATGAATGAGCGCAGCTGCTAATTCACAGCGCATTCGCTGACCGAGCGATAACTTGCGCACAGGCTTATCAAGCAACGGGCCAATATCTAACGTTTCAATCACGTGATCCATATGCTCGTTATAATCTTGATCAGAGACACGATATACTTTTTTCAACAATCGAAACGACTCTTGCACGGCGATATCCCACCATAATTGTGATCGTTGCCCAAACACAACGCCGATCGTCTGCACGAAACGTTCCCGCTCTTTATGCGGATTCATTCCATTTACAACGACTCGTCCAGATGTCGGCGTTAAAATTCCTGTTAACATTTTTATTGTCGTCGATTTACCTGCCCCATTTTCTCCAATGTAGCCAACCATTTCCCCTTGTTTAACAGTAAACGAAATATCGTCCACAGCTCGAATTATTTTATAGTTTCTCGTAAACAAATCACGAAACGCACCAGCTAAACCGGAGCGGCTAGAGTATGACTTAAATTCCTTACGTAGTTTTTCTACTTCAATCGCATACATGTTCCTCACCTCTCATGAAATCACTATTTAATAGTGTAACGAAAATGTTTAAACTCAACAAATGGTGTGCTCAAATAAATGTGATAAAATAAACACCGTGAAACAATTTTTACATAAAAGGAGGAGGCTTCGCGTGAATTTTACGAAGTCTGAACAATTATACCAAGAAGCGATTGAGCATATCGTCGGCGGTGTCAACAGCCCTTCCCGTTCATATAAAGCTGTCGGAGGCGGTGCACCCGTCGTGATGGAAAGAGCGCAAGGGGCATACTTTTGGGATGTAGACGGCAATAAATATATCGATTATTTAGCAGCATACGGCCCTATTATTACCGGACATGCTCATCCACACATTACAAAAGCCATTCAACAGGCGGCTGAAAACGGCGTTTTATATGGGACGCCAACACCGTATGAAATTACGTTCGCGAAAATGTTAAAAGAAGCGATTCCTTCCCTAGAAAAAGTACGTTTCGTCAACTCAGGAACAGAAGCTGTCATGACGACAATTCGTGTCGCTCGCGCTTACACTGGTCGCGATAAAATTGTAAAATTTGCAGGTTGCTATCACGGACATTCCGATCTCGTTCTTGTTGCAGCCGGTTCTGGCCCATCTACATTAGGTACACCTGACTCAGCGGGCGTGCCAAAAAGCATCGCTCAAGAAGTCATTACTGTTCCTTTCAATGACGTAGATGCTTTTAAACAAGCGATGGATCGTTGGGGAAGCGAAGTAGCTGCCGTTCTCGTTGAACCAATTGTCGGTAACTTCGGGATCGTCGAACCGAAACCAGGCTTTTTACAAGCGATAAACGACATCGCCCATGCAGCTGGCGCACTTGTCATTTATGATGAAGTGATCACCGCTTTCCGTTTTATGTATGGCGGTGCTCAAAACTTGCTTGGGATCGAGCCTGACTTAACGGCACTCGGAAAAATTATCGGCGGTGGTTTACCAATCGGTGCATACGGCGGTAGAAAAGACATTATGGAACAAGTAGCTCCGCTTGGCCCAGCTTACCAAGCAGGAACGATGGCGGGAAATCCTGCGTCCATTTTAGCAGGTATTGCTTGTTTAGAAGTATTACAACAAGAAGGCGTGTATGAACATCTCGATCACCTCGGTGCGATGTTAGAGGCTGGCATTTTAACACACGCGAAAACATACGATATTCCTATTACGATTAACCGCCTAAAAGGAGCGCTCACTGTATACTTCACGACAGAAAAAGTAGAAAACTATGAACAAGCGGAACGGACAGATGGAGAGATGTTCGCAAAATTTTTCAAACTTATGCTTCATCAAGGCATTAATCTCGCCCCTTCGAAATACGAAGCCTGGTTTATTACATTAGCCCATACAGAAGAAGATATTGAATATACAATCGAAGCGGTAGGACGCGCATTTAAATCCTTAAAAAATGAATAAATATACAATCATAACGAGGGAGGAAATCCATTCCTCCCTCGTTTTTTATGTTCAAAAACAATGTAAACGCTTACATCATTCGTGAACGTTTTGTTACATGAACTGAATATTATATCCAAAAATATGAATAAATAATTGATTTTCTTTTGCAAACATGCTAATATAGACTATAAAATTCAGAAAATTTTATTTCTTAAAAAAGTTTTGTGTAGGAGGTGGCGAAGGCGAGAAGCGAGCAATAAGCCGCTTACAAGCCGCATGCTATGAAACAACAGTGGAATCCAACTTCATTTCAACATTTTTATGAACACGAACACGATGCGTGTGGAATTGTCGCTGCGGTTGAAAAACGACGCATTCCGACAAAGGAAAACATTACAACATGTATTAACGCCCTCGTCACAATGAATCATCGCGCCGGATTTATCAATGGTGAAGGAGATGGCGTCGGTATTCATATTGACATTCCGAAAGCGCTTTGGAAAGAAAAATTTGCTGCTGCCCATCTTGATCCTCAACTCGTCGACCGCGACGATTTTATTGTTGGCCATATATTTATTACGCGAACAACGAATGTCGAAGAGAAAAAAGCACGTATACGTCAATTGTTTGCTCAATTTCATCTCACTCTCATTTTTGAATCCGATCGCGTGACCTCTTCTTCAGCGCTCGGTCCAATCGCTTTACGCGAGGAGCCTGTATTTTGGCAAGTAACCCTTTTACCAAACAAAAACGAAACGTTATCTAAAACGTTATTTGAATTAACGGTTGAAATCGAGAAAGATGAACATATTCATGTCGCTTCTCTTAGCAACCATCACGCCATTTACAAAGTGATGGGGGCTGGAGATATTTTACCAAAATATTATCACGACTTAGCGAGCCCGCTTGTCGCATCTACGATGACTCTTGGCCATAATCGCTATTCAACAAATACACTATCCAACTTTTTCCGTGTACAACCGTTTAGCGTCTTAGGTCATAACGGTGAAATTAACACGATTGCCAAACTACGTGAAGAGGCAACAATGATCGGTGTTCCATTGACAAACGGCGGAAGCGATTCGCAAGACTTGAGCCGAACGATGGAAACGCTTATTTATCGTGATGGCTATACGTTATTTGAAGCAATGGACTTTTTATTCCCGCCAATTGTAAACGAAATAAAAAACTATCCAGCACATCTACAAGATTTATATGCTTACATTCGCGAAGCTTGGGGACATTTCGCCCAAGGACCTGCAGGCATCATTTCTCGCCATGCAGATGAAGCAGTATTTAGCGTCGATGCGCTCGGGTTGCGTCCGCTTTGGAAAATTGAAACAGAACACCGTTACGTATTTGCATCTGAGCCAGGCATTATTCCTGTGTGCGAATATACAGGGGAACCAAAACCGCTCGCACCGGGAGAAAAAATCGGATTAAAATGGCAAGCGGATGGAACAATTCGTGTGTATGAATACGCAGATTATCAACAAGAAGTATACAATCGTATTCGAAATCGTTTAAATATCGAGAATATGCGCCAACGTCTCCAAACGCCAACGTTAAAAACATACGTACTTATGGCTCAACCAACAAAAGTGCATAACGGACAATACGCTGCATTTGGTTGGGACCGCGAACATATTCAATTGCTCGAACAAATGGCAGAAAAAGGCGCAGAACCTATTCGCTCGCTCGGACACGATGCTCCGCTTGCAGCGATCGATCCTGAGCGAAAAAATATTGCTGATTTTATAAAAGAAAGTGTGGCTGTTGTAACAAACCCTGCCATTGACCGCGACCGCGAAACAGAACATTTTTCTACACGCGTTGTCGTTGGAAAACGACCAAGTATCGTCTCAAATGAGGAACATCCTTACACCGTTGAGCTTCTTTCACCTATTTTAATCGAGGGAAAACTCGGAAATGAATGTGCAGAAACGTTACAGCAACCATCGTACGATCAACTCGTTCATACATTTGAAGAAAAACAATTGACGTACTTTATATCAGCTACGTTTTTTGAACATGAAACGATTCCAATGGCGCTCGACCGTTTAAGCGAAGAAGCATGTGCAGCTGCGGCAAACGGAAAAACGTTGCTTGTCATTGACGATGCAAAAGCGCATCAAAATGGTCATTTATGGATCGATCCACTTCTTGTTATATCGGCGATCGATCAAGCGTTAACAAAAGCGCAATTGCGGAGAAACTGTTCGCTTCTTCTTCGTTCTGGAGCGATTCGTTCGTTGCATGATTTCATCGTTGCATACGGACTTGGCGCAAACGTCATTAGCCCATATTTAATGTTTGCGACAGTGGCTGATTCGTCCACTCGACCAGCGATTCATTTGTTCCAAGCGTTAAATAAAGGGCTTGAAAAAGTCATTTCAACGATTGGTATTCATGAATTACGCGGATACAGCCGTCTCTTTTCATCGATCGGCTTGCATGAAGAAGTCGCAGCTGTATTAAATATTGTTAACTTTTTTGGTTCTGATTCGCTTGCCCAAAATTTTGAAGCATTAAAACAAGACGCCATCGCACGCGCAAACGACTTTGAAACAGAACAAGCAAAGTTGCGCAAAACGTTCCACGTTTTCCCACGCATCTGGAAAGCGATTGGTGAGGTGGCACAAACAGGCTCATACGATCAATATCGTGAAAAATTGACGGAAATCGAAACAGAAACGCCAACAGCTATTCGTCATTTAACAGATTTAAAACAGGCCGATGTGCCAGCTAAAAAAGAACATGTGGACATTTCTGTCGGTGAACATAGCTTACCTTTTGTGATCGCTTCGATGTCATTTGGTTCACAAAACGAAATTGCGTTTCGCGCTTATGCCGAAGCGGCGAACCGTCTGAACATGATTAGCTTAAACGGTGAGGGTGGCGAAATTAAAGATATGCTCGGCAAATATCCGCGCACGCGCGGGCAACAAGTCGCTTCTGGACGATTTGGCGTCAATGCTGAACTGCTGAACTCATCGAATTTACTAGAAATTAAAATCGGGCAAGGAGCAAAACCGGGTGAAGGTGGTCATTTGCCAGGTTCGAAAGTGACAGCTAAAATCGCTGAAGCACGGAACGCAACGATCGGCTCTGATTTAATTTCACCGTCAAACAACCATGACATTTACTCGATTGAAGACTTAGCGCAAATGATTGCTGAATTAAAAACAGCAAACGACCAAGCAAAAGTCGCTGTCAAAGTACCAGTCGTCCCTAATATTGGAACGATTGCTGTCGGCATCGCAAAAGCTGGCGCGGACATTATTACACTAAGCGGCTTCGACGGTGGAACAGGAGCTGCGCGCATTCATGCCATTCAACACGTTGGCTTACCTGTAGAAATTGGCGTGAAAGCGGCGCACAACGCGCTTTTAGAAGCCGGATTGCGCCACCAAGTTGAAATTTGGGCAGATGGCGGCATAAAAAGCGCGATGGACGTGATCAAAGTGATGCTTCTCGGCGCCAACCGCGTTGGCTTCGGCACATTAGCGATGATTGCGATCGGATGCACAACATGTCGCGGTTGTCATTTAGATACATGCCATGTCGGAATCGCCACGCAAATTGAATCGGAAGCACAAGCGAAAGAACATGGTTTACGCCGTTTCGTTCCGAGACAATTCGAGCAAGCGGTACAAAACTTAGTTCGTTTCTTTACAGCATTTGGAGAGGAACTAAAAGCGCTCACCGCCTCGCTCGGCTATACGAACTTACAACAGCTTGTCGGTCGCTCTGATTTGCTTGAACAAACGCGCGGACGTGATCGGATGAATTTAGCAACGTTATTAAAAACGTTAGAAATCGGTCAATGGTATCAAAAAGAAGTCGCAGCGACATCGGAAGAAGGAAAACTGGCCGTTGCAGCTGGAGCTGAATATTTAGATTATCACGTTGAAGACTTACACCGTTCACGTGAATTTTCAACTGTCACAGCTGAACAACGCGTACTCGGCAGCCGCGTCGCATGCCATCGTGTGCGTGGTCGATTGGACGGATCGTATAAAAAGCTGCCAAACATATCTCTTCGTTATAAAGATGGATCTGTACCTGGCAATGGACTCGGTGCATATAACGTCGCTGGCATTCATATTCATGTTGACGGTGGAGCACAAGACGGAACTGGAAAGACAACGTTTGGCGGAGGTATTTTCGTCTTTAAAGCGAAAGGAAAAGACGGAAAGTTTTACAACGGATCAGTCGGGAAAGGATTTGGCTACGGAGCGCAAAAAGGATTGCTAATCGTACAAGGAAACGCTGACGCACGCGCAGGCATTCGCTTATCAGGAGCGGATATGATTATCGGTGGTCAAGTGACAAAACCAATTCCTGAAGTTGAACACGGCAATATCGGTGTTCACGCCAACATTAAAGGATTTGCCTTTGAATATATGACAAACGGACGCGGACTCGTTCTCGGCGACCCAGGTCCATGGATTTGTGCAGGAATGACAGGCGGTGTCGTTTATTTACGTCATCAACCAGAAATGGGCTTAACGAAAGCCGCCCTCGAACGCCGAATCGCCAAAGGCGCAAACGTCGCGATTCAGCCGCTAAACGAAAAAGGAAAAGCGGACGTCAAAGAACTACTTCGCACATATATTGATTTACTTATCGAACATGAACAGCATGAAGAAGCTGCAACACTTCAACCGTTGTTGGAACAACCAGAGCAACACTTTTTCCAAGTCATTCCGAAAAAAGAACAAGCCGATCCATCCGTATCGACAGAATAAACGTCAAAAAGAACTGCCTCAAAAAATGGGGCAGTTCTTTTAATTTTTTTCCTTTTATCTTGATATACTGATGAAAAACATGTATATTTGTTTGTTGTTCTAACAAGATGATGAAAAAGAAAGGAATTTGAGCGACGATGAGACTTGGAGCCCGCGTCTTTAAAACCGGGATTGCGATTACATTTGCATTAGTTTTAGCGAAACTGTTGCAGTTGCCTTCTCCTGTGTTTGCTGGTATTTCAGCTGTATTTGCGATGCAGCCAACGATTTACCGTTCATATTTATCTTTAATTGAACAAGTGCAAGCAAACGTCATTGGTGCAGTTTTCGCGATCGTTTTTACACTTGTTTTCGGACACGATCCATTTATTATTGGGCTAACCGCCATTTTAGTCATTGCGTTATTTCTTCGTCTTCGTTTAGAATCTTCTATTTCTGTTGCGCTTGTGACAGTTATTGCAATTATGGAATATACCGAAGAACACTTTATTGAATTTGCGCTTATTCGCTTTTCAACAATTATGTTAGGCGTGTTTGCAGCATTTATCGTTAATTTAGTATTTCTTCCACCAAAGTATGAAAAGAAGCTGTATACTAAAATTGTGGAATATACCGAACATATTTTAAAATGGATTCGCATGAATGTACGACACGCGTCTGAACATCATTTATTAAAAGAAGACATCGAAAAATTTAAAGAAAACATGATGAAACTAGACCAACTTTATTTGCTTTACAAAGAAGAACGGACATATTTTCGCAAGCATAAATATAGCAAATCGCGTAAACTTGTGTTATATCGCCAAATGATTGTCGCAACAAATCGAGCGCTAGAAACATTAAAATTGTTGCATCGTTTAGAAAACGAGCTAGCACATACATCTGCTGAACTTCAAGACGCCATAAAAAATGAACTCGACTGTTTGTTAAATTATCACGATCAAATATTGCTAAAGTTCATTGGGAAGGTAAAGTCTGATCCACAATCACAATTCGTTACAGAAGCATGCTCTGGAAAAAAAGGATTAATCCACTCGTTTTTAAACCATTATGCTGAGCAAAGCATTAAGCAAGAAAATTATCAACTATTTCCACTTATCGGAGCGATTATTGAGTATAGCCATCAGCTTGAACATTTAGACACGCTGATCGAAAGCTTCCATCATTACCATAAAGAAGAGCATGTCGTCCCTACCCCAGAACAAGAATAAAAAAGATGTCCCGACATACAAACGGGACATCTTTTAGCTTTTCATACGCGGATCAAGCGCATCGCGCAATCCATCACCCATTAAGTTAAATCCTAATACTGTTAACATGATTGCCAAGCCCGGAAAAATCATCGTCCATGGTGCTTGCGTTAAATATGCTTTTGAATCAGCTAGCATTTTCCCCCATTCCGGGTTTGGTGGCTGTGCCCCTAGCCCAAGAAATCCGAGGGCTGCCGCTTCAATGATAGCCGTCGCGATCGCAAGCGTGCCTTGGACAATAATAGGCGCCATACTATTCGGCAAAATGTGGTGGAATAAAATTCGTGCATCACTCATGCCAATTGCTTTCGCCGCTGTAATATATTCTTCCTGTTTAATGCTTAATACACGCGAACGAATGAGACGCCCGAAGTTCGGAATGTTAATGACCGCGATCGCGATGAGCGCATTTTTCAATGACGGTCCTAAAACCGCCACAATTCCAATCGCTAATAAAATGCTCGGAAATGCGAGCATAATGTCAAATATACGCGAAATCACCGCATCAACCCATCGTCCATAGTATCCTGCGATAATCCCAAGTAAAGAGCCGATTACAACCGAACCTAACACAGAAAAAAATCCGACCCATAACGAAATGCGTGCCCCATAAACAACACGAGAAAAAATGTCTCGTCCAAAATCATCTGTTCCAAATATATGATCTTTCGATGGTGCTTGCAAACGCATGGATAGTTGTTGGTCGTTCATATCGTACGGAGCAATGAATGGTGCAAAAATGGCAAGCAAAATGAAAAATAACACAATGCCACTTCCGATGAGTGCCATTTTATTTTTTCGAAACCGAATCCATCCTTCTTTCCATAACGATGTTGCTTTTTCTTCTTGCTGTACAACATTTCCCTCGTTTCGTGCCAGCTCAGCCAATGCGCTCCCCTCCTTTTAGTTATATTTAATTCGCGGATCAATTGCAGCATATAGAAGGTCAACAATTAAATTAATAAAAATAAAAATCATCGCAACAATTAAAATGCCTGATTGAATCACAGGATAATCGCGATAGCCAATCGCTTCATAAATGTACCGACCAATTCCCGGCCAACTGAAAATCGTTTCCGTTAAAATCGCCCCACCAAGTAACAATCCCATTTGTAAACCGATGACTGTCAATACAGGAATGATCGCATTTTTTAACGAATGCTTGTACACAACCCAAAACATGCTTAATCCTTTCGCACGTGCTGTACGAATATAATCTGACTTCATCACTTCAAGCATGCTTGAACGAGTCATGCGAGCAATAATAGCCATTGGAATTGTCGCTAAAGCGACACTCGGAAGCACTAAGTGTTGCAATGTTTGAAAAAACTGATCTGTATTTCCTTGAATCAACGTATCAATGACATATAAATGGGTGATCGGTTCAATTGGATTTCGTACATCTTCTCGTCCAGATGTCGGGAACCAATCTAAGTTAATCGCAAAAATCCATTGTTCCATCAACCCGAGCCAAAAAATAGGCATCGAAACCCCAATCAGCGCTAAAACCATCGCAACATAATCAAACCAAGAGTTTTGAAACCATGCGCTAATAATACCAGCATTGACACCAATAACCACAGCAATGAACATCGCTGCGAGCGATAGTTCTAATGTCGCCGCTAAATATGGCCAAATTTCTTGTGAAACCGCAACCCCCGTGCGAATCGATTCCCCTAAATCCCCTTTTAATAATCCGCCAAGGTATTTCATGTATTGAATGTACCACGGTTGGTCTAATCCGAGTTTATGCGTTAACGCCTCTACCGCTTCTTTCGTCGCCTTTTGTCCTAAAATGACTTGCGCAGGATTTCCCGGAATGGCACGAATCATAAAAAACACGACGAGCGACATGCCAAGCAAAACAGGAATGACCGTTAAAATGCGTTTGACCGTATATGAAAACATACGTTTCACTCCTTTCTGACATGATGGAAAGGGAGAGGATTCCCTCCCCTCCCTCAACACAAATGTTATTTAAACTGTACTTTTGTAAATTTATCCGTTCCTGTCGGATGCGGATTAAATCCATCAATGTTTGCCTTACCTGCTAATAACGGTGTTGAGTGTACGAGCGGAATCCATGGTGCGTCTTCTTTAATAATTTCTTGTGCTTTCTTGTACAATTCGTTTCGTTTGTTTTCATCGCTAACTGTTTGTGCTTCGATTAAAATGTTGTGCAACTCATCGTTTGCATAGTACGTGTAGTTGTTGCTGCCAATGCTGTCTTTATCAAGCAACGCATATAGGAAGTTGTCTGCATCACCGTTATCGCCCGTCCAACCGAGCAAGAAGGCGTCTGCTTCTCCTTTTGCCACTTTATCTAAGTATGTGGCCCATTCGTACGTGACGATTTTTGCTTTTACGCCAATTTTCGCAAAGCTTGCTTGTAATGCTTCGGCTACTTTTTGTCCATCTGGCATGTATGGACGTGGAACAGGCATCGCCCATAATTCCATTTCAAAGCCGTTTGGATAACCAGCTTCTGCAAGTAATTGTTTTGCTTTTTCCAAATCATACGGATAGTCTTGAATCGCGTCGTTGTAGCCAGGAATGCTTGGCGGTAATGGGTTTTTCGCTGGTTGTGCTTGACCTGCATAAAACGCATCAATGATCGCTTGTTTATCTACCGCATGATTCAACGCTTGACGAACGAGTTTATTTCCTAATGGGCCGCGTGTAACAGTTAATCCGACATAACCGACGTTCATCGAAGGACGTTTAAACACTTGGAAATCTTTATTTCCTTCTACTTGAGCTAAATCAGAAGGATTCAAATCTTCCATAATATCAATCTCGCCTTTTAACAACGCATTGAGGCGTGCAGAGTTGTCTGGAATCGATACGAAAATTAACTTATCAAGTTTTGGATGACCTTCTAACCAATATTCCTTGTTTTTCTCAAGCACGATGCGCTCATTGCGCTTCCACTCTTTAAAGACAAATGGACCTGTTCCAACAGGATTTTCACCAAACTTGTCGCCATATTTTTTAATTGCTTCAGGGCTAGCGATCGCAAACGGTACCATCGCAAGATTTTTTAAGAATGGCGCTTGCGGACGTTTTAAAACGAACTGCACAGTATGTTCATCTAACGCTTTTACTTCTTTAATGACATGCCCTTCATCATTTTTGTATCCACCAAACATTGAACCATAATAAGGGAACGTATCTGCATTCCCGTTTGCCCAACGTTCAAAGTTAAATACAACAGCTTCTGCGTTAAAATCTGTTCCGTCATGGAACTTTACACCTTCACGAAGCTTGAACGTGTACGTTAAGCCATCGTCAGAAATTGTCCATTCTTTCGCTAATGCTGGTTGAATCGTTGTATCACCATCGTTATAGTCTAGAAGTGTGTCAAAAATGTTTTTTGTTACTTTAAACGATTCACCATCTGTCACTGTGGCTGGGTCTAATCCAACAGAGTCACCGCCGCGTCCATAGACGAGCGTCGTTTGCTTTTCAGCTTCTTCCGTTTTGCCTCCACCTGTTTGTTCCGACTTGCCGCAACCTGCAAGCGCAGTCGCTGCTACAAGAAGAAACGTAAGCATGGTTAATAACCATTTTTTCTTCATTTCTTTTCCCCCTTAGTGAATAATATATATTTCATCGCCTAGCCATCTTTATGTATAAAGATGGCAGGCGACGTAATGCCCATTTCCAACTTCTTTCCATTCTGGTTTTGTCGTTTTACAAATATCCATACATGCTTGACATCGTGTATGAAAAGCGCAACCTGTTGGCGGATTCGATGGACTCGGTAAATCCCCGGTAAGCAGTTGCTTTTCTTTTTTATATTCCGGATCTGGAATCGGAACAGCTTCAAGCAACGCTTTTGTGTACGGATGTTTCGGATGGCGATATAGCTCTTCGCTGTTAGCGAGTTCAACCATTCGTCCTAAATACATGACGCCAACACGATCGCTAATATGACGCACAACACCAAGGTCGTGAGCGATAAAAATATATGTCAAACCAAACTCTTTTTGCAAGTCCTCTAGTAAGTTAAGCACTTGTGCCTGAATGGAAACATCTAGTGCTGAAACGGGCTCATCCGCGATAATGAGCTTCGGCTTCGTCATCAATGCACGAGCGATACCGATACGTTGTCGTTGACCTCCGCTAAATTGATGCGGATAGCGTTTCGCATGATAGCTACTTAATCCAACGACTTCTAACATCTCCCGCACCTTTTTTCGTCGCTCTTCCTTTGAACCAATTCCATGGACGATCAGCGGCTCTTCTAAAATTTTTTCTACTGTATGGCGCGGATTGAGCGATGCAAACGGGTCTTGAAAAATCATTTGCATATCGCGACGCACTTTTCTTAATTGTTGGGGCGATAGTTTTGTCACTTCTTCATTTTCAAATAAAATAGATCCTTCCGTTGGCTCAATAAGCCGCATAAGCATACGCCCCGTCGTCGATTTTCCACAGCCGCTCTCCCCGACAATGCCTAACGTTTCTCCTTTGTAAACAACGAACGATAAATCATCGACCGCTTTCACTTGACCGATTTGTTTATTAAACAAACCTGCCGTAAGCGGAAAATATTTTTTTAACCCTTTAACTTGTAGTAACGGTTCGTTCATGGATGACATTTTCCTCCTTTGTATACAAAAAACAACGCGCGCGATGGCCTTGTTCTACTTCGTATAAATCAGGATTTTTGGAAAAGCACCGCTCAAATGCTTGCTCGCATCTTGCCGCAAAACGACAACCTTGTTTAATCGAGCCCGGCTTCGGTACGCTTCCTGGAATAGAATATAAACGTGCTTTTCTTTCCCGAATATCTGGAACAGAACGAATAAGTCCAATCGTATATGGATGTTTTGGATTTCGAAAAATCGTTTGAACGTCCCCTTCTTCAATGATTTTTCCCGCATACATAACAACGACGCGATGACACATCTCAGCTACGACTCCTAAATCGTGTGTGATCATCATAATCGCTGTGCCGAATTGTTCGTTTAACTGTTTCATCAAATGTAAAATTTGCGCCTGAATCGTCACGTCTAAAGCAGTCGTTGGCTCGTCTGCAATTAATAAAGATGGATTGCATACCATCGCCATCGCAATCATTACACGCTGCCGCATGCCTCCTGATAGCTGGTGCGGATATTCATCAATGATCTCCTCAGCACGAGGTAAGCCGACAAGTTTCAGCATATCAATGGCCCGCTTTCGCGCTTCTAATTTGCTTATTTTTTGATGAATACGAATCGCTTCAATCATTTGGTTACCGATCGTAAAAAGCGGATTTAACGATGTCATCGGCTCTTGGAAAATCATCGCCATTTCATTCCCACGTATTTCTTTCATCCGTTTTTCCGATGCTAGCACAATATTTTCATTTTTAAACCATATTTCTCCATCTGTAATTTTTCCGATTCCTTTTGGCAACAATCCCATAATAGAGAGCGATGTAACACTTTTTCCACAGCCCGATTCACCGACAACGCCTAAAATTTCGCCTTTATTTATGTAAAAGTCTACGCCATCAACCGCAGGAACTTCCCCTTCGTCTGTGAAAAAGCATGTTTTTAAGCTTTTTATTCGTAAAATCGCTTCATCTCCCACGGAAGCCACTCCTTCTATATACAGAAAATTTATATTTTTAAAATAACTTTTATGTTACGTTTCAAATTATTACACGAATATTAAAAAAATACAATAAAAAAATTCAAAAAATTTAATCATTGTTTATAAAAAATAAAAAACAACGGCCATTAGTAAGTAACCGTTGTTTTTTTGTTCATGTATGTATCATTTTCACTTTCTACACATAATAAACTTTTTATACCAATGTTCAACTACTTCAGGAGCAAATGGCCCCTTTTTCTCTTTAATCCATTGAATTAATTTTTGAACATTATTTTTTAAAACTTTATCAATAATTTCAGGGTAGTTCATTTGTTCGCGATGACGCTCATATTCATCGTGATCTAATATGTCGTATTGACCGTTCGGAAATACTTTAATATCTAAGTCATAATCGATGTATTTTAACGCTTCCCCATCCCAAACGTAAGGCGAGCTAATGTTGCAATAGTAATATACTCCTTCAGCGCGAATCATCGCAATAATGTTAAACCAATGTTTTGCATAAAAAAAACAAATGGCCGGCTCACGCGTCACCCACGTTCTCCCATCCGCCTCTGTCACAAGTGTACGATCGTTGCCGCCAATCACTTCTTCTTCGCTTCCTTTTAGCACAACGGTTTCTTTCCATGCACGATGGATATGGCCGTCATGTTTATAACTATGAATTTGAATGATCGCCCCTGTTTGTGGATACTCCATACACATTCCCTACTTTCATTCGACGCTTTTTCCTCTATTATACCGTTAATAAGCAATGAAGAAAAAGAGCATCGGACGAAAACCGATGCCCTTTGCCTGTTATTGATTTTTCTTCGCTTCTGCTTTTGCGTTTTGTTGTTTCACATGTTGAACATCTGTTTCAGTTGAAAACTCTGTTCCGTACTGACCAGCATTTTGCTGTTTCACATGTTGAATGTTTGTTCCTGCAACTGTTTTGTTTGGCTTCATCATTCTCACCTCCACGCTCATTACTTTGTACTATCCGTTTAAAAAATATCCGTATGAATAATTTTTGTTTCACTTTCTACACTACATAAAGAGGTGAGAACGATGTATATTGGACGCGATTTGACAGCCTTGCAAATGATTCCTAAGCAGCAGTGGAAAGATAGCGAGTTAGCGTTTTTTCATCATGCTCTTCAACAAGTCACTCCGTATTTAAACGCGGAGGGACAAACAATGCATCGTGAAATTGTGGAAGAAATTGAAGCAAGAGGCGGTTTACAGCGAAACGAAGCGACATATACGAACGGAACGCGCGTATTTTACGAGTAAAGGCAGTTGCCTTTACTCGTACGCTTGCCATATTTTTTGATATATAACCGGGAACGCATATTGCTTAAGTTCATCGATCGTCACCCATTTGTTCGTTTCATCTCCCATTTGTAATTCAAGCGCTTTCCCTTTATATGCTTCAATATGCCATACAACATGGGAAAATACGTGCTCAAATGAACCGATTCGCTCCATCGAACGAATGACGACATGATATCGTTCACTTATTTCTTTTACAAAGGATTCATCGTTTCGTGTTGGAGCATGTTCATCATTTGGGAATTGCCATAAATTCGCCAATAATCCACGAGGCGGGCGTTTTTGAATGAGTATATTTCCCTTTTCATTCATAAGCACAATGGCACGAAAAGAAACACGTTTCGGTGCTTTCCCTTTTGTTTTTACAGGTAGCTCTGTTTCTACCCCTTCTGCAAACGCACGGCAATGGCGCTGAACAGGACATAGAAAGCAACTCGGGTTTTTCGGCGTGCAAACGAGTGCACCAAGTTCCATTAACGCTTGATTAAAATCAGACGGATTGTCGTGTGAAATAATATGGGAAACAATGTTTTCAAACTTTTTTCTTGTACTTCCTTTCGCAATATCGTCTGTTATATAAAAAATGCGCGACAATACTCGCATGACATTTCCATCTACCGCTGGTTCCGGAATGCCATAAGCGATGCTTAACACCGCCCCTGTTGTATAAGGCCCAACCCCTTTTAATGAAGAAAACTGTTCTTTGGACGCAGGTACACACCCTCCGTACTTTTCTTTCACTTCTTTTACCGCTTCATGCAAATGACGAATACGCGAGTAATAGCCGAGCCCTTCCCACGCCTTCAACACTTCTTCTTCCTCTGCTTCAGCTAAGGAGTCTAAAGTCGGGAACTTTTCGATAAAATGATAAAAGTAGGGGATGACTGTATCGACTCGCGTTTGTTGAAGCATCACTTCAGATACCCATATTTTGTAAGGGTCTTTATCTTTTCGCCACGGTAAATCGCGCTGCTCTGTTTGAAACCAATGAATTAAATCATGTTGAAACTGCTTAATATGAAAATGAGCCAATATTTGTTGTACATTTTCTTTCACGTTCATTCCTCCAAGGTGGTAAACTAAAAGTAAGTCCAATCAGAAAAAGGAGGCCTTTTATTTGGATACAGGTACACACGTTTTAATGGGGTTTGCATTAGGTGGATTAGCTACGTTCGATCCAGCGATCGCTAACGATCCAACGCTTGCGCATGCCGTGCTGATCGGCACGCTCGTTGGGTCACAAGCACCTGATATTGACACCGTTTTTAAATTAAAAAATAACGCGAAATATATTCGCAATCATCGTGGCATGACACATTCGATCCCCGCTTTGTTCATTTGGACATTGCTCATTAGCGTCACTCTCTTTTATATATATGACACGTCTTTTTTCCATGTAGCCCTTTGGACATTTATCGCCGTTAGCGTACATGTGTTTGTCGATATTTTCAATTCATATGGCACGCAAGCGTTGCGTCCTTTTTCAAAAAAATGGGTTGCGCTCGGTATCATTAACACGTTCGATCCGTTTATTTTTATTGTTCACTTAGCTGGCGTCGTCTTATGGTTGAACGGACAACATGCGGGGTATACGTTTCTAGCTGTATATGTCGTGCTCATTGGTTACTATATCATTCGTTTTCGTCAACAACAAGCAATAAAACGCAAGTTGAAACAAATGTTTCCGGATGTTGAACAAGTCATTACCGTTCCGACAATAAAATGGAACGAATGGCATTTAGCTGTGACGACATCAAACCATTTTTACGTTGCGCGCGCACAAAACGGGACAATTGATGTACTTGACATATTCGAAAAATGTCCGATTCCAGACATCCCAATCATTGAAAAAGCAAAACAAGATGAAAATTTAGCTGCATTTTTATCGTTTTCCCCTGTATATCGTTGGGAAATTCATGAATATAACGATCATTATGAAGTGCGCTTCATCGACTTGCGTTACCGAAGCAAAAATTATTATCCGTTTGTGGCAGTCGTCCAACTCGATCTCGACCTAAATATTGTTAGCTCATATACAGGATGGATTTTTAGCGAAAAGAAATTGCGCAAAAAATTAGAACTTATTCCAAGCTAAAGCAACGAGGCTCGTTCATAAATAGACGTTTATTAACGAATACTATACGTGTGCTCAAAAAGCACGAAATGAACGGCTGGGGGGACTAACATTGAGCAATAAAGAACGAGGCTTTCCGAATCAAAACAATGAAAAATTAGAAGGCGAGCCACGCGCAAAAGCAGAGTACGCATCAAAACGTGCGAACGGCACGATTAATACGCACCCTCAAGAACGAATGCACGCGTCCAATAAACGAGGCGACATCGAGGAGGAATAAAATGGGTAAACATTGGCGTAAAAAATTTTATGATAACCGCTATTCCGATCCGTTCCCACAACCATGGGCAAACCCGAAACACGCTCATGCCCAAGTAAATGGCGAAACACAACAATCACAAAGTTTAATGATTTTACATTCCGAAGTAAGTAAAAGGAAAATTTAATGAAAAAAGAGGTTGGCGGACGTGTCAACCTCTTTTCTTTAGCAATGAAATGGGCAACGCCACTTCGGTGTTCGGATCATTCAAACGATACCCCCATGCGAATACGCCGTTTATATATTGAAGTTTAAATAACGACTGCGGATCTCCTTCAATTTCGTAAAATTCTCCCGGTAGAAAGTCATCGGGATTTAATAAGTATGCTTTAGCCATGGCAATTTTCCGCTCATACACAGCGTATTCGTTTACCATTCCCATTTGTTCTGCTTTGCGTGCTTTTTCAGTTAATGTGGCAATCTCTTGTTTTAATTCCCATTCGCTCATTTCACTATACCGTTTTTGGTCCATTCTCCCCACTCCACTTTATGACAACTTCATTTTCATCGTATCATAAAGTGAAGCTAAAATACATAGATCAAGAGAAGGCTAAATATTCCAGTCATCAATACGTAATAAAGCATCGGGATGAGCGTCATACGAATGATCGTTCCTTCTTTCCCAGCTAGACCAACAACGGAAGCCGCTGCAACAACGTTTAATACACAAACCATGTTACCTGCATTCGCCCCTAACATTTGGCCAGCGATGACGATATGATGAGGCACTTGAATTTGATCAGCAATGCTAAATTGGAATAATGAAAACATCATATTACTAAACGTCGCACTACCGGAAATAAACGAACCAAGGGCCCCAATCAAAGGAGCAACTAACGGCCAAGCAGCCCCTACTCCCCCAGCGACCATCGACGCTAACTCAATTGGCATACTAGCAAGCCCTGCATCGTTTACACCAGAGTTAATAAAAATGCGAACCATCGGCACAGCTGTTCCGAGCGCAATGGCGCTACCGATCAGCGTATATGCCGATTCTTTCATCGTTGCCACGACATCTTCTCGCTTCATTTTATGCATAAAAATCGTAATAAAGATGACGACAAGGAAAATCGTTCCTGGCAAATATAGCGGTTCAATCGATGTGCTAATGTTTGTTCCTAAAATGTTGTTGAACTGTATTTTCACAGAACGTAACCATGCTTTTAGCGGCAAGTTTTGCAAACGTGTCAACACTAAAATAATCGCCACAAGAACATACGGCATCCATGCAAGTAAAAGTGGCATTTCATTTTTTTGTACGTTCGCGACATGTTGTATTCCATCTGTTTTCTTAAAATCCCATGGCTCTTTTGGCAATAAAAATCCTTTTTTCGCTGCCGGCACAACG
The DNA here is from genome assembly GCF_013761015.1 of Anoxybacillus ayderensis. Taxonomy (NCBI): domain Bacteria; kingdom Bacillati; phylum Bacillota; class Bacilli; order Caryophanales; family Anoxybacillaceae; genus Anoxybacillus; species Anoxybacillus ayderensis. Next base: position 135,732 of record NZ_JACDUV010000008.1, on the reverse strand, counting down.
ATCGCCAAGCCAATTAATCCACCGATCATGGACGGAAACTCTGGTCCGAGAAAAGAAGCAACGAGAAAGGCTGGAAGTGTAAAGCTAAGCCCCGCAAATAAGGCGAACTTCCAAATTTCGAATCCTTCTTTCCACGAACGATTTTCTCCAAAAAAGCGCGTTAAAATAAGCACTAAAATAAGCGGAATGAACGTACCGATTACAATGTCAAACGACACTGCTTGTTTTGCGAGCGTTTGAAGAAACGTAGATAAATCGGCTGTGCCGATCACTTGTTGCACTTGTTGGGCAACAGAATTTCCTTCGCGAAGCCCTTGGTCTACCCCGACAATAATTGGTGTTCCGACCGCTCCGAACGAAACAGGGCTACTATCTGCGACAAGCGCAACAACAACCGCGGCAAGTGGCGGAAACCCTAAAGCAACAAGAAGTGGGGCCCCGATGGCTGCAGGCGTGCCGAATCCTGCCGCTCCTTCAATAAATGCACCAAACAACCATGCGATAATGATAACTTGCACACGCCGGTCGCGCGTAATGCCTAAAAATCCGCTTCGAATCGTATCCATCGCTCCACTTTTCGTCAACGTATTTAACAACAAAATCGCACCGAAAATAATCCATAAAATTGAAATAGCTACAATAATCCCTTCAATCGTTGCAGCTGCCACTTGAATGCCGGACATTTTCCAAACAAATAATGATAAAATAACAGTAATAAGAAAACTAATCGGCATCGCTTTTGCCGCCGGTAAACGCAGTAAAACGAGAAAAAGAAAGACAGCCAATACCGGTGTAGAAGCTGTAATCACTTGTGAAAAGCTCATATTGTTCCCCTTTCTTTGTTGTAATATAATGACATAAGACATTATACCATATGTTTGTGCATATATTCACAATTACATTTGACTACTTCTTGACAACTACTTATGTATACGTTTTCCATATTGTTGTGAATATATGATATACGAAAGGATGAAAGTAATGGAAAGTATCATTATCACAGGGGCTGGAACGGGTCTCGGAAAAGAACTTGCCCTTTTATATGCACAACGAGGGTACGAAATCATTTTAGTCGGGAGAAGAAAGGAGCCACTACAATCTGTCCAACGACAAATTGAATCTTTTGGAGGGAAGGCAGTCGCTTTTTCGCTTGATATTACAAATAATGAACAAGTGCATAAAGCAGCGGAAATGCTTTGTCAGAAGCATAACGTAACGATGCTCATTAACAATGCAGGCGTCGGCTATTTCGGACCGCTTGAACAAATGACGGAGCAACATATTCATGAAATGATCGACATTAACGTCAAAGGCACAATATATATGACAAAAGCGTTTCTTCCGTATTTTAAGACGTTGCCAGAAGCAAATATGATGAACATTATTTCGACAGCTGGGTTGCGTGGCAAAGTAAACGAAAGTGTATATGTCGCAAGCAAATTTGCTGTGCGCGGATTTAGCGAAAGTCTTGTAAAGGAGCTTGCGGAAACGAACGTTGCCGTCACCGCTGTATATATGGGTGGGATGAACACACCTTTTTGGGACGATTGCAACCATATTCAAGATCGCTCTCGTCTTCGTTCTCCTAAACAAGTAGCGAAAACGATCGTAAATGAATACAAACGCCAACCAGAAATAATCGTTGAATAGGAGGAATTAATCCTCCTTTTTCTTTTCCAAAAATTTCTCAATTAACGAAATTGGAAACCCTTTTCGGTATAGTGCTTGTTTCATTTTTTGTTCGTACGTATAACGGTCATATGTTTCATAGCGACGATGTGCCTTTTCTCCATGATATACGAGCGCTTTCCATTGTTCTTCATCATTTAAAGTGACCTGTTGCTTTACCCTCTCAATGATATGGGCAGGAAAACCTTTCATATGCAACAGTTGCGCTATATACGCTTTTTGTTCTTGATATGATCGTCTTTTTGATTGTTTATTTACTTTTTCAACCCACTTCATCGCTTTATCCTGTTGCATCTCTTCCGTATAACGCTCCATCGCTTTCGCAATCGTATCTTCACATATTCCTTTATCTATCAGTTCTTTATAAATAACATAAGGCCCTTTCATCGTCGTATTCAATTGCGTTTGTACGTACGCATGTGCAAATTGTTCATCGTCTATATATCGCTCATTTTGTAGCTTCCCAATTACTCGTTCGATCGTCCCATGATCTACTCCTTTTTTTTCTAAATGATCCATAACTTCTTGTTTCGAACGCATACGGTAAGCTAAAAAACGAAGCGCCATCTTATATGCTTGTGTTTCGTCATCTTTTTTTATCATTTCCATCCATTGCTTTTCTGTTACTGTCATTCCTTTTTTCAGCCGATACTCAATCAATACGTCTTGATCAACAGAAACGAGTTGTTTCTCTCCATCTTCTTTGACAAGATGGACGTAAAAACGTTCAGCATTTTTCTTATCTACTTCAATTTTTTCAATTCGCATCGTTGAACACACCTTTTCTTTCTTTTTCTTTTAAAAAAACGCATAATATAAGGAAAGGAGGGAAAATAATGAATATTTTAATTGCTGGAGGAACCGGATTTGTCGGTAAAGCATTGACGACATATTTTACACGAAATGGCCATCATATGTATATATTAACGCGAAACGCTCAAAAACGGGAGAACGATCCGTATGTTCATTATGTGCAATGGCTAACTGACGGTGCGAATCCTATCGAACAATTGCCTTCGATCGATGTTATCATTAATCTAGCTGGTGAATCGATTAATAGTGGACGGTGGAACGAAGCGAGAAAGCGAGCCATTGTAGAAAGTCGATTACAAGCAACAAATGCGATACATGACCTCATCTCCAATATGAAACAAATGCCAAACGTTGTCATTCAAGCGAGCGCCATTGGCATTTATGGCACGTCGCTTGATCAGACGTTTACAGAGCGAAATGAAACGACAGGAACAGACTTTTTAGCTCAAACCGTAAAACGATGGGAAGAAGCTGGACGGCGCATGGAAGCGCTCGGCGTCCGAACGGTGTTTATGCGTTTCGGCATTATTTTAGGAAGAGACGGTGGGGCTCTTCCACGCATCGTTCTTCCTTACAAATGGTTCATTGGTGGAACGATTGGACACGGTAAACAATGGATGTCATGGGTGCATATAGAGGACATCGTTGGTGCCATTGATTTTGTTATTCGACACGAAAACGTATCAGGCCCGATTAACGTCACCGCTCCATATCCTGTAACGATGGAGCAGTTTGGAAAAACGGTGGCAAACATATTACATCGCCCACATTGGCTTTCTGTTCCATCCTTCGCCCTAAAAGTATTATTAGGGGAAATGAGCATGCTTGTGTTAGAAGGACAACGTGTCATCCCTGAAAAACTACTTCAAGCAGGATATCATTTTGCATTTCCCACTATTGATCGAGCGCTAGCGAACATACTAAAATCGTGACGAATACACTATACGAAAAAGAAATAAAGGAGCTTCTTGGAATGAAAAGCATATTGCTCAAATACGGGATCGTATATCCAATTACTTCTCCTCCGATGAAGGGGGCAGATGTACGTATTGAAAACGGGAAAATCACACATATTGGTTATGATCTTCCTGTTCACGAAGGAACAGAAGTGATCGATGTATCTGGAAAATATGTTTTCCCTGGCTTCATTGATGTGCATACACATCTCGGTTTGTATGATGAAGGAACCGGATGGGCAGGTAACGATGCAAATGAAACGATTGAAACGATGACTCCACATGTACGTGCTATTGATAGCGTATATCCGCTCGACCCCGGCTTTCGGGATGCGATTGAACACGGCATTACAACGGTTCATATTATGCCTGGAAGCGCGAATGTCATCGGTGGAACGACGGCAGTCATTAAGACGTACGGAAAAAACGTCGAAAACATGATTATTAAACAACCAGCTGGCTTAAAAATCGCCCTTGGTGAAAACCCGAAACGAATGCATAGCCAAGGGAATAAAGAGTCACTTACCCGCATGGGCATTATGGGAATGCTTCGCGAAACGTTTTACAACGCGAAATATAGCGATTGGCCGCACGATTTTCGCACGATCCCGATCATTCAAGCATTAAATCGTGAAATTCCGATTCGTGTTCACGCCCATCGCGCTGATGATATTTTATCCGCCATTCGCCTAGCCGACGAGTTTGGGCTTGATTTACGCATCGAACATTGTACAGAAGGACATTTAATCGCTGAGGAGCTACAAGGCCGAAACTTACAAGTGTCTGTCGGACCAACACTAACACGCCGATCCAAAGTAGAACTAAAAAATAAAAGTTGGAAAACGTACAAAATTTTATGTGATGCAGGTGTTCATGTCTCTATTACTACAGACCATCCATACACGCCAATTCAATATTTACACATTTGCGCTGCCATCGCTGTGCGCGAAGGGCTTGATGAACAAAAAGCGCTCGAAGGCATTACGATTTTACCAGCACGTAATTTAGGAGTAGACGACCGTGTCGGCAGCTTAGAGGTTGGAAAAGATGCCGATATTGTCGTTTGGAATTACCATCCGTTTCACTATATTGCAACCCCTATATTTACAATGATTAATGGGGAAATAATATACAAAAAAAATTAACAAAAAAACTATTTATTTTTTACACCGTTTCAAGTATGATATAAAAGGCTATATGCGAAATATACGTTCAAAACTATATATCGATGCGACAGTAAGGGAAGGCAAATGGTGCGCCACCAGCAGTGCGCTGGTTCTAGTGGGTTCGATTCCCACCCCGAAATTTTTTGATTTGCATAAATTAAAAAATTTCGAGGGTGGCTCGTTCCCTATGGTCGACTGCCCTCGTGAATGGAGGGAGATTCGATGTTAAAAAAACGCGAACTACAAGATTGTCAAGCGTTATACGAGCTTATGGTGCACCCAGACGTCTTCCCTTTCGTGCGCCATAAAGCAAATTCATACGAAGAATTTTTGTTTATAACGAAGCAAACGATTGAAGCCGAAGAACGCGGTGAACTTATTTCGCGCACCATTTTAGATGAGTGGGGCAATCCGATTGGAACGATTAACTTATTTGACATTGAAGATGGCGCTGGTTTTTTAGGCACATGGCTTGGGAAGCCGTATCATGGGAAAGGTTACAATCAAATCGCAAAAGACGCCTTCTTTAATGAACTGTTTTACGAACGTTCCATCAACACGATCTTCATGCGCATTCGCAAAGTCAACGTCCGCTCCACAAAAGCCGCTGAAAAACTTCCTTACGTCACCCTTGCTAATGAAACGAGAAAGCAATTATGGGAAGCAATAAACCAAGGCGAAGATATATATAACTTATATGAAATTTCAAAGGACAACTATACGTTGTATGCGATGCGCCAACAAAAACTTGACGATGAACAACAGCGAAAAGAAGCATAACCTGTTCTGTGCGAACAGGTTTTTTTATTTGGATAATTTTTTATTTTTCTGTTCATAATGTTAACGTGACATTTTTATAAAAGCGAGGGATACATATGCCTGACAAAAAGAAACGTGAAAAAACAAAAAGTACGCTCTCTAGCGCACAAGAAGTGACATACGCCCGCGATTTCAAACGCGCGGACCAAGCCGGTGGGTTTACCGACAAACATGCTCGTCATTAACAACATTCTCCATTCATTTTTTCCATCGTTCATCACATGCTACTAACGAGATGAGCAAAGAGGAGGGAAAAGTGATGGGTCGTTCACGCGGTCAAAAAACGAGAGATAAAAACAAATCGACGATGCCTCAAGTACCAAAAACAATGAAATCAGACGGCTATGATGTAGAGTTTTCTACAGAATTGGCTGATCATGAAGATTTAGAGGCACAAGCACGCGCTGAAGCAGCTGACATTCGCCAAAGCAAAAGAAGAAAATCCTAGATAAAAGAAAGGTGTCCCAACACAACGACGGGACACCTTTTCAAACTATACTTTAAACGTTGCGACAGCATTGCGCAATTGCTCCGCCATTTCTGCTAACGATGTAGCGGCAGATGTCACTTCTTCACTTGAAGCAAGCTGCTCTTCAGAAGAAGCAGAAATTTCGGTCGTCCGTTCAACAAACCGTTTCGCAATAGAAGATACTTCATCCATTGAAGCATGCACTTGATGGACGCCCGCTGACATTTGTTCTGAAATCGCTGATAGCTCTTGAATTTGTGCATTCACTTGTTCAATGGAACGCAAAATTTGTCCAAAGAACGTTCCGGTCTGTTCCACTAATTTTGTTCCTTGCTTCACTTCTTCCGTTCCTTTGCCGACAATTTGCACAACATAACCTGTATTTTGTTGAATCATCTCAATTAATTGCGCAATTTGATTTGCCGATTCGCGAGATTGCTCCGCGAGTTTACGCACTTCATCCGCCACAACTGCAAATCCTTTTCCGTGTTCTCCAGCACGTGCCGCTTCAATCGCTGCATTAAGTGCTAATAAATTCGTTTGTTCAGCAATACCGACGATGACGTCAACAATTTTTCCAATTTGGGCAGACTTCTCATTTAACTCTTTAATAACTACATTCGTTTCATTTGTTGATTCGTTAATCGTATTCATTTGCGTCACAACTTGTTGTAAATATTGCTGTCCAACAGTAGCTTGTTTTGTCGTTTCTGTTGCTGAGTTCGCCACGACAGTTGCTGTTTGAGCCATTCGCTCAATTCCTGCCGCCATTTCACCGATGGCTTGCGAACTCTCCTCCGCATGTTTCCCTTGCATTTCTGCTCCTTGGGCTACTTCTTGAATCGCTGTCGTCACTTCTTCTGTCGCTGCGCTTGCTTGTTCAGCGCTTGCCATTAATTCTTGAGCAGAAGCAGACACATGCTCAGTCGCTGTGCTTACTTGTTGAATAAGTTGTTTCAAATTGTGAACCATTTGGTTAAACGCTTTGGCTAAATCCCCAATTTCATCACGATTTGCCACGTAAATATCATCAACAGACAAATCACCGTGTGCGATTTTTTCAGCATGTTCAGCAATTTGTTTAACAGGTCTGGAGATTTTTTCGCTAATATATAGTGCAATTGCGATGCTCACAAGAAAAGCGACACCGATTGTAATAAGCGTCATATATTTCATCTGTTTCGCTTGTTCGGACAATGTTTCGCTCATTTGCTGTAAATGCTCCGCTTGAGCTGCGCGCGCTTGTTCCCCTGCCTCTGTCACTTCAACCGTAATCGCATTTCCTCGCTCTTTCATGATCCGTGAAATTTCATCCATTTGACCTTGCTTTTTAAATTCAATCGCCTGTTTCGCAATGTCGCGATACTCTTGTTCTGCTTTCACTAAACGGTCAACGGCCTGCTTTACTTTCCCCTCTAGCTGTAATGACTCCATTTTTTCTTGATTAGTCGAAAACTCGCTCGCTGCTTTCTCAAATGCGGTTAAGCTTTCCGGCTTTCCATTAATTAAATACCCCCGTACAGCAATTTGTTCACGTAACATCGCATTTTGCATGTTTGTAACGAGCGTAATCCGTTCAAATCCTTTTTTCATCGCTTCTGAATATTGTTTATCAATTGTCTCTAGCCGACTATATGTAAACATACTTACAACGACAAACAACAATAATACGGAAAGAAACGTCGCCACTAATTTTTTTCTTACCGTTACCTTCATGTTTCTTTCAACCTCCTATGTTAATAAAAATAAAAGCTGCCCAAAAACAAATATATAGGCAGCTATCGTTCGACAGTAAAACCTTCTTATCATTTCCTTATAAGAAGGGCAACTGGCTGGCATATCTATACAATAGACGTAGCCCCTATAGCTTTGCGCCCTACCCTTTCGAGTAGTTTGCCGATTATTCAATTTTTTACATTTTCATCTTAACACAACAACTAGGAAAAAGGAAGTAGTGATTTGTGATCAAAAGGGAAACATTTTACTTCGTCAAGACAAAAAACAAAAATTTACCTTTTTATCCAAAAAAATTTTACATTTTTTCGAACAGTTTGATTGTGATATTTTTAACAAATTTAATGCATGTTACATTAAATATGCATAGACCAAAAAATCCCTTTTCATTTAGAAGGAGGATTATAATCATGAAAGCTGCAGTTGTGGAACAATTTAAAGAACCATTACAAATTAAAGAAGTAGAAAAACCAACAATTTCATACGGGGAAGTGCTAGTGCGCATTAAAGCGTGTGGAGTATGTCATACAGACTTGCATGCCGCACACGGCGACTGGCCTGTGAAGCCAAAACTACCGCTCATTCCTGGACATGAGGGCGTCGGTGTCATCGAAGAAGTCGGACCTGGGGTGACGCACTTAAAAGTCGGAGATCGCGTCGGTATCCCTTGGCTTTATTCCGCTTGCGGCCATTGTGACTATTGCTTAAGCGGACAAGAAACATTATGTGAACATCAACAAAACGCTGGATATTCGGTTGACGGTGGTTATGCTGAATATTGTCGTGCTGCAGCTGATTATGTTGTGAAAATTCCTGATAACTTATCATTTGAAGAAGCTGCTCCAATTTTTTGCGCTGGCGTAACAACATATAAAGCTTTAAAAGTAACAGGCGCAAAACCTGGTGAATGGGTAGCCATTTACGGTATTGGTGGTCTCGGACACGTCGCTGTTCAATATGCGAAGGCGATGGGGCTAAACGTCGTTGCTGTCGATTTAGGCGATGAAAAACTTGAGTTAGCTAAACAGCTGGGAGCTGATCTTGTCGTCAATCCAAAACATGAAGACGCCGCGCAATGGATGAAAGAAAAAATTGGCGGCGTGCATGCAGCTGTCGTTACTGCTGTTTCGAAAGCAGCGTTCGAATCGGCCTATAAAGCGATTCGTCGCGGCGGCGCTTGCGTACTTGTCGGATTACCGCCAGAAGAAATGCCTGTACCGATTTTTGATACCGTTTTAAATGGAGTAAGAATTATCGGTTCAATCGTTGGTACGCGTAAAGACTTGCAAGAGGCACTTCAATTTGCGGCAGAAGGAAAAGTAAAAACAATTGTCGAAGTTCAACCGCTTGAAAACATTAACGATGTATTCGATCGTATGTTAAAAGGACAAATTAACGGTCGCGTTGTGTTAAAAGTAGATTAAGCAAAAGAAGGCGTCATGAAGGCGCCTTCTTATTTGATTTCAACTAAAATGAACAGAGCTATTTCTTCGTCGTATTGATCCGAAATGGAACGTAAAGTGGACAAAATCTCATAAATGCCGTAGCGATAAGAACAATTCCTAAAATACCGACATATTTTATATTTCCCTCAAGGAAAAATAATCCTAATAGTGCAATACCTAATATGAATCGAATCATGCGATCGACAGAGCCAACATTTGCTTTCATCTTTTTTCCTCCCCTCTTCTTATCTATCTTTAATCATAGAGGAAAAAAAAGAAACGTTCTGTGATAAAGTCACATTGTTGCAAATTTGTCACATAACCCTTTTTTGTCCACAATTTTTATTTTCCCACGAGCTAGTTGAATATATCCTTCCCGCTCGAATTGCTTCAATATTCGGCTGACGACTTCGCGTGCCGTTCCAAGTTCCACAGCAATATGTTCATGCGTCATCTCGATCGTGTTTGCCTTGCTGTTGTCGCATCGTGTAAGTAAAAACTCAATCATGCGCTTATCCATCTTTTCAAATACAATATGCTCAATCATTTGCATCATCGCCATAAAGCGATTCATCATCATGTCATAAACGAACGTTTGTAGCTCAACATTTGTTGTCATCATCTTCGCAAACGTATCTTTCGGAACAATTAGTACTTCCGCATCTTCTTCTACAATAGCGGTCGCAGGAAAAGGTGAATGCGACAATACGCTTGAAATGGTCAACACACACGACTCCCCACGACAAACGCGATATAAATTCACTTCTTTTCCATTCTCCCCTATTTTTGCGACCCGAATGACACCAGAGACGATAAAAGCGACATGCTCACACATATCCCCTTCTCGAAAAACAACCGTTCCTTTCGAAAGCTTTATCTTTATGTATACGTTGTCGTGCAAAAACGGAAACAATATTCCTCCCCCTTTCTTTCCTTATATTACAACGTAACAACATCCCTTTCCAATAAGAAAAGGGACGTTTTCTACGTTGCATACTGATCACTTCCAGGTAAATCATCAAACCATGTCGCATCATCTGGACAATCCAGAACAAAAAACTTTCCATGATGCCCATATCGACTTTGATGATATTTTAAATACGCTTTTTTATTTTCAATCGCTAATATCTCAATTTTTCCTGAAGCATGGCTCATGACGAGTTTAACGCGTTTCCCTAATCCTGACGTTTGTGCTTTTGCTTTTTCGACAATGCGGTATACTTCATGAAGCGGCAAAACAAACGATTTATTCCCTGCGACAGGTCGATTGATGAAAAAATAATACGGGGTAATTCCCATCCATGACAGTTCATCTAAGAGCTGGGCTAATACATGAGGATCATCGTTAATTCCTTTTAAAACAGGAGTCTGATTCACGATGACCGCACCCGCATCATGTAGTGCCTCAAATGCTTTCTTCGCCTCTTTCGTTAATTCACGTGGATGATCAACATGTGCCATGATGTATATTCGTTTATCAACCGTTGAAAAATTTTTAATGGCGCGTAAAAGTTCTTCGTCTTCATAAATTCTCATCGGGTAAAACAGCGGCATTTTCGTACCGAGGCGAATAATTTGAACATGATCGATATTTCTAAGGCGTTCAATAATGGTGGTGAGCTTTTTCGTAGAAAGTGCGAGCGGATCTCCTCCTGTAAGAAGTACGTTATTAATTTGCGATGTTTTTTCAATATACTCTATTCCTTCACGAACATCCAATAGTGCTTCTTTTACATCATCACGAAACAATCGCTTACGAAAACAATAACGACAGTAAGCACCACATACTTCAGAAACGAGCAACAATGCCGTCGTCTCATACTTATGTTGACAACCTGGTACAACATAGTTACTTTTCTCATCAGATGCATCCCAAGAACCATATTCATTCAATTCTTCTAATGTTGGTATCACAATGCGGCGAATAGGATCATTTAGATTGGACCAGTCAATTAAGCTTAAATAATAGTCATTTATCCGAAACACGTACGTTTTAGCGACCTGTTTTAACGCTTCTCTTTCATGGTCGGACAACTGCGAAATATGATCAATATTTGTGATATATTTCGGTTTATAAACATCATCCTTCATCATCATCATCCTCATCTTCAATCACATCTAACACATTTTCCTGTTTAAATTGCAATAACATTTCTTCTTTAATCACATTTCTTAATACGCTATTAACGCTACGATTGATTTTTAATAAATCGTCGATGACGCTTTGTTTCATTTTTCTTTGTTGTAATGCTTCTAAGGCAAATTGAATTTTCTCTCCTTCTGCATTTAAAATGTGGGCTAAACTTAGCTCCTCTAAAGCAATAGACATAAGTAGTAAATCGAGGGCATCAGCGCGATCCACATGTATTTCTGGTTTAATATTAGGGATGTTTGGGAAACCCACCGCTCTCTCCTCCTTTTTCTATACATCTATTCTTATCGTATGATTAACGTTTCTTTTTGTTTCAAAGATTGACTTGCCTAAACAACAAAATGACTACAAACATATGTTGTAAAAACGATAATATCGGAGGAATGGCATATGATTATAAAAACAAAAAAAGAAACATATGTAAATAAACATATTTGCTATTTACCAATTGCTATATACGAACAGTTTGAGCTTCAACCAACAACGATGTACAATATTGTATTTGGCCAGACGATGGAGAGAGCGTATATTCATCCGACTCATGCCGATACGTTTATCATTTCGGACTCTCTCTTTCCTTTTTTTCAACTAGATGACTATGAACTACACATATGGAAAAAAGAAAACTCCATATGTGTCGGTCCAGTGGTCGGAGTCTTTTTAAACACCGCCTATATCGCCGATTTTTCCACTGACTATGTCGAACCGTTCGTTTATAACCATGCGGTCGCAAGCGAACAGGCTCGTTGTTTAAGTTATTTTTTCAGCATTTTTGATATCGATTGGGATGCAAAAATGATTCACGGTTACGTATACGTAAACGGTCAGTTTGAACGGCGATGGGTTCCTTTCCCCCACGTCATGTACGATCGCGGAGCATCATTTCAATCAGAACAAAAATCGCTCGTCCAACATATTCGTACGACAATGCGTAACAACGCTAACATAAAGTTTATAAATGAACTTGATTATTTAGGAAAATGGGAGTTATACGAACGTTTACGCGATGTTCCAACCGTTCGTCACCATTTACCAGAAACAATGAAATATAAATCATTCGAAGACGTGTTAACGATGATAAATCAACACAACTACGTGTTCGTTAAATCGTTTTACGGTAGCCGCGCAAGAGAAGTCATGTCCATTATGAAAAGAGAAAACGTATTTGAAGTGATGTTTATCAAAAATGACAATTTAATGGTTGAACAAATGAATGTCGAACAACTAAAGCAGCATGTAGAGTCATTTACAAAACATAAGCCATTTCTCATCCAACAAGGCATTTTACTGATGACGTTTCAACAACGACCATTTGATATTCGCATACTCATGTTAAAAAATAAAGAAGGGCGTTGGGAAGTAATTTACGACCTGATTAACTTAGCGGAAGAACATTCATCGATTACAACTGTACGTGACAACCGTCAATACGATTTCAAAGCGATTTATTCATCACTTTGTGAAACGTATCCCGTTCCATCCATCGCACATTTGCACACATTCGCTAAACACGTTTGTGAAGCAATCGAAAAAAAGTTTGGACATTTCGCAGAAATTGGGTTAGATGTAGGGATTGATAAATCAGGACACATATGGCTCATTGAAGCAAACTCGAAACCTGAAAAATACCCAGGGCCAGGTCTTCCGTTGTACGTAAAACAACCTTCTCGCTCTTTTATGGCAACGATTGATTACGCAACATACATCACTATGCCACATACACAACAATGGAGTGCAACCCTCAAACAAAGAAATGGTCATCACATAACGATACCAAAACATATGCATGCACAGTTAACGAATCCCGAACGTGCGCATGTGCAAATTGGCGCTTTTTCTTTTACAGGACAGTGCAAAACAAACGATTTCACCGATATTATTGAACTGCCTGCACACGTATTTGAACAGTTTGACGGACTACTCGATATCGAAACGAACGTAAAAATTAAAGAAAACACCATTTATCTTGGACCAGTCGTGGCCATGTTTATTAGCAACGGGCAAATACGAAAATTGAAACGACAACTCCCTAAATTTCGTCAAGTAGAGTACACACACGCAAATAAAAAAGCGAAAACCATTCTCTATTTTTTCTCCGTTCACGATGTCAACTTTATTCATCAAAAAATTTACGGAACTTTTTTCAACGAGCAAGACGCTACATGGAAACAGCGTTCGTTTCCACTTCCAGATATATTGTACGATCGTGGCGGAGGAGTTTTACAAAAACAAATGGTGCAATCAGACTACATTCGTCAACAATTGCAAACGATCAATGGCATAAAAAAAATAAATCCACAACATTATTTTGATAAATGGGAAACACATAAAAAGCTACAAAAAATTGTAGACATGCAACCGTATTTACCTAAAGCGATGCGTTACAAAGGGATAGAAACGGTTCAACACATGTTTGATCTATCCGATACACTTTATTTAAAAGACTGCCACGGCAGCAATGGGCGCGGGGTCGTTCGAGTCGTGAAACAAGATGAACAACATTTTATATACAGCTACGTCAAAGAGCGCCAACTATACGAAACGAACATCGTAGGCTGGAAAGAACTTCATGAAGCCATTGTAGCTTTTTTTCAACATAAAAAAATCATTGTACAACAAGCAATTGATGTCATCACATGGAACGACCGAAATATTGACTTACGGGCGACCGTTCAACGAACGCCAACTGGTCAACTTGATATTACGTCATATCCTGTTCGCGTTGGTGGACACCGCTCCCCAATCACAAGCTCGCAAACAGGATCAGAAATTTACCGTTTCGAATATTTTTTTAAAACATACTTTCACTATACAGACGAACAAATCGAAACGTGGAAGCAAACGATTGACCAATTTTTGTTGACATGTTATCGAAGCATTGAACGAGTGTATGGAACGTTCGGAGAAATCGGAATTGACTTCGCGATCGATAAGCAAGGAAAACTTTGGTTTATTGAATGTAATGCAAAACCTGGATTCGATTGTATGTATAAATCATACGACCGTGAAACAATTGAACGGACGTTTTTCAATCCGCTCGCATATGCCAAGCATCTCGCAGGATTTTAAAAAAGCTCAAGTGACCCTTGAGCTTTTCTACGTCCCACAAAACGTTTTATACGGTCGGTCAGACGGTGCTGGAGGCTTGGCATATTCTTCTTGTTCTTTCGTGTACGCATACGGATGTTTCAACACGCAAAGCAGTCGCTCCATGACCGTATCATCCCCATGCTCAACCGCTGCCGCAAGCGCTTCTTCAACGCGGTAGTTGCGCGGAATAATCGCAGGATTGTGTTGTCGCATCCGTTCATACACTTCATCTTTCGTCACATCTTGACGGGCCATTCTTTGTTGCCAACGTATATGCCAGTCGCGAAACTCTTGTTCGCAAAACTCCCATTCATCTAGCGTCAACGCGCGAAACGTATTCGTATAATCAGCGCGATATGTGTACATAAGATGAAGCAACTCCCCAATCAGTCGCTTATCTTCCTCTTCTTCCGTACAAAGCCCAAGTTTTGCGCGCATCCCTTGCAGCCAATACGTTTCATACAGCGTTGGAAATTGAGCGATTACTTTTTGCGCAAGTCCGATCGCTTTTTCTTCTTCGTCATGTAAAAGCGGCAAAAGGCTTTCTGCAAAGCGGGCGATGTTCCACCCAGCAATGTACGGCTGATTGCCATATGCATAGCGACCTTGCGTATCAATTGAGCTAAACACCGTTGCTGGATCGTACACGTCCATAAACGCACACGGTCCGTAATCAATCGTCTCTCCGCTAATCGTCATATTATCCGTGTTCATCACTCCATGAATAAACCCGACTAATTGCCATTTCGCAACAAGCGCCGCCTGCTTTTTCATCACTTCTTCAAGGAAAAAAAGATAGCGGTTTGGCGCATGTTCACCGTTCGGATAATGCCGCTTTATCGCATAATCCGCTAACGACTGTAACTCCTCTTTTGATAAAAAACGCGCCGCATATTGAAACGTTCCGACACGTAAATGGCTCGCTGCCACACGCGTCAAAATCGCCCCTGGAAGTTCCGTTTCGCGCATGACGACTTCCCCTGTCGTCACGACCGCTAAACTTCTAGTCGTTGGGATACGAAGGGCGTGCATTGCCTCGCTAATGATATACTCACGAAGCATCGGTCCAAGCGCCGCACGTCCATCTCCCCCGCGCGAATACGGCGTCCGCCCCGACCCTTTCAGTTGAATATCAACCCGCTCTCCGTTTGGCGTCACATGCTCGCCAAGTAAAATAGCGCGCCCATCGCCAAGCATATTAAAATGTCCAAACTGATGTCCGGCATACGCCTGCGCTAACGGCTCCGCCCCTTCCGGAATACTGTTTCCTGCAAACACCGCCACTCCTTCTTCGCCCGCTAACGCCTCCGCACATAACCCAAGCTCCTCCGCGAGCGAACGATTGAGCACGACAAGCGCTGGATCACTGACAGGCGTCGGACGTATTTTCGTAAAAAACCGCTCGGGTAAACGAGCATAGCTATTGTCAAAGTTCCAGTTGGCGTTCAACATATTTCCTCCTTTCAACTTTATCATATACTTT
Organism: Anoxybacillus ayderensis; assembly: GCF_013761015.1. Classification (NCBI taxonomy): domain Bacteria; kingdom Bacillati; phylum Bacillota; class Bacilli; order Caryophanales; family Anoxybacillaceae; genus Anoxybacillus; species Anoxybacillus ayderensis. The sequence goes on along the minus strand of NZ_JACDUV010000008.1, from coordinate 119,916 downwards.
TCTTGACGACACAAACATCATTCCTGCTTTAGAAAGCAGAATGTTCCCCTTCCATTTTTAACTTAATAATAGAATTACTACATATATCATGGTAAAATTTTATAAAACATTCGTTAGGTGGTTTTATTTATGGATAAAAGTTTTTTCGAGGAACTACAACTTCTTGCTAAACAATATCCTGATGCAAGCGTTATACAACGTCTATCACCGAAAGATTATATTGAAGTTCTCGTTCTTCATTCCGCCAAACAGCTCGCTCATAAGTTAAAAACTTTGGCTGAAGAAAACCGTTTTGATGAAATCATTCAATTAACTCAACACATTTCTACATTAGTATCAAATAACAACGATTCTTTTTCCTTGCCGCTCTCTATGGTTACATACACATATGGACAACGAGAAATACCGATTATAGAGGACTTTTTCTTATCTAGATTACACTTACTATATAATGACAAACATACAATGAAAAACTTTTTCAAAACATTAAAATATGAAATGCTGACAGCTGACTCTGTTGATTTGATGGTTAGCTTCATTCGGACGTCAGGACTACAATTATTGATTCGTCCATTACTTATGCTTGAAAAAGAACGTATTCCTGTACGCATCATCACATCGACCTATCTAGGCATTACAGAACCAAAAGCGCTTGAAAAACTAATGCAATTTTCTAACGTACAAGTAAAAATAATTGATACGCAACAACAGTCTTTTCATACGAAAGCGTACATGTTCCATCGACGTTCAGGATTAAATACAGTAATCATCGGCTCATCAAATATTTCACACTCGGCCCTTATTAACGGACATGAGCTAAATGTAAAACTACCGGATACAAGCTTTTTACCGATTTATGAGCATACAAAGCAAATGTTTGAGAAAATATGGGATCATACAGACACGATTTCTCTTGATCACGCCTTCATTCAAAAATATAAACAACAAACAATAAGAGAAGAAAACAAACCTTTAGCTGCTGAGCCGAAAGAAGAATATATCGTTACATCAAATGTGAAACCGAATGATATGCAAAAAAAAGCATTAAAAAACCTTGAACATACAAGAAAAAGTGGTAATACAAAAGGAGTCATTATCGCTGCTACTGGAACTGGAAAAACGTATTTAGCAGCTTTTGACGTAAAAGCATATGATCCAAAAAAGCTTTTATTTCTCGCTCATCGTGAAGAATTGCTAGATAAGGCAATTGAAACGTTCAAACATGTGCTAGGTAACGATCATCTATTTGGGAAAATTACAGGGACGGTGAAACAATTCCATAAACCGTATTTATTTAGCACCGTTCAATCGCTATCTAAAGATGAAACGTTGCAACAGTTTGGGCAACATGAATTTGACTATATAATTATCGATGAATTTCATCATGCCGAAGCACCTACATATCAAAAAGTTATTCGTTATTTCCAACCAAAATTTTTACTCGGCTTAACAGCAACACCAGAAAGAATGGATGGGAGAGACGTTTTAGCGATTTGTGACCATAATGTCGTATATGAAATACGGTTACGAGAAGCGTTAGAAGCACAGTTGCTTGCACCATTTCACTACTTTGGCATTTCAGATCGTACGGTGGACTATAGTCAAATTCCATTAAAAAACGGCATGTTTGATGAAGCATCGCTTGTAAAAGCTTTAAAAACAAATGAACGAACAGATTTTATTATCGAAATGATTCGTACATATGGTTACGATGGTGATCGCATCATTGGGCTTGCATTTTGCGTAAATATTGAACATGCAAAATATATGAGCGAACAATTTAATAAACGCGGATATTGCACAACATACTTAACCGGTGAACATAGCGTTGAATATCGCGAACAGGTCATTAAAAAACTAGAAAATCCTAACGATCCGCTTGAACTAATCTTTACCGTTAACATTTTTAACGAAGGAATTGATATTCCACGTCTAAATCTTTTATTATTTTTAAGACCTACCGAGTCATCAACCGTATTTATTCAACAATTAGGGAGAGGATTGAGAAAAGTACACGGAAAAGAATTTGTGACGATTTTAGACTTTGTAGGAAATTATCAAAAATCGTTTATGATTCCGCTCGCTCTAGCTGGACAACTGAACGACAGAGCGTTTGATAAAGATTCTCTTCGTGTTGCAATTACACATGAATTTGCCGATCTACCAGGCGGTGCATATGTCGATTTAGATCCAGTGACACAAAGAGAAATTTTAGACCGCATTGACTCCATTAAAATGAACTCGACAGATATGTTAAAAATGCTATATCAACAATTTAAAAATGAACTTGGACGCTCACCAGAAATATTAGATTTTTTATATTACGAACAATCGCCAAGCTTAACGTTCTTTATATATAAGTATCGTTCATGGGTCAAAACAAAAGAAAAAATGAATGATATAAACGAGCTTGATCAAATGATTTTACACCACCCATTGATGTGTGAGTGCGTTGAACGGCTAGAAAATCAACTTCCGATCAAATGGCCTTACGATTTTGCTGTTTTGCAATTAGCTTTTTTACAAAAAGTTGTGTCTTGTGAAGATGTTGTAAAACAACTTTCCAAAAAGTTTGCTGTAGATGTGCCATTAGAAAAACACGAAAAAATGATTATGCAATCGATGGACCGCCTAGCATTGCCGTATAAAAAACAAAAATGGTCGTTTGGACAGCGAAATGGTCGCCAATTTATACTGAATGACGACATTCTTGCGTTAACAGAAAACCAACAGTTTTTCAATTACATGAAAGACCGTATAGATTACGGACTTATTGAATTTAGGAGAACGTATCGTCCTGAAAGATTTTTATCTAAAGGAGAAAAGCTTACTCTTTATCAAAACTATACGAGAAACGATTTAATTTTCTTATTTGAAGCAGGAGTAAAAGAAGGATCGTGGCGAGAAGGAGTCAGTAAAGTTAGAAATCATTATTTACTGTTCGTCAATTTAAATAAATCGGAAAGAGTGAAAGAACATTTACATTACAAAGATTATTTTCTCGACCAAAAACATTTTCATTGGCAAAGTCAAAATCAAACGTCTCATAGCTCCTCTGTCGGACAAAATTTTATTCGTCATAAAGAACTTGGAATTCATATTCACCTATTTGTTCGAAAGTTTGAAGACATGCACGGAATGACATGGCCATTCACTTATCTTGGTGAAGTCGATTATGTATCAAGCTACGGAGATAAGCCGATGAGCATCACATGGCGCCTACATCATCCCGTGCCGGAAGATTTATATATTGACTTTATTCGCTAATAAAACGTCTACAGTCGGAATATCTGCGGGTGCCCATTCAAGAGATTTTAGATCTCGGAGTGGCACCCATCTTAATTCAGCATGTTCTTTCGCTTTCGGTTCTCCCTCAATAATTGTTGCTTTATATGTGAGTAAATTGACAATAACTTGAGGGTACTCATAATGCACTTCTTCAATTTTTTCATGCACTTGAATTGTACATCCTAATTCCTCGTGAATTTCTCTGACTAACGTTTCTTCTTCCTTCTCCCCTTTTTCAACTTTTCCACCAGGAAATTCCCAAAGGTTAGGGAGTGACATCGTATTCGACCGAAGTGCGCACAACACACGATTTTGGTCGTCAAATATAACCGCTCCTACGACACGAACTGTTTTTTTCATAAACGTTTCTCCTCTATCTTCATTATTTTGCGAATACTTTCATTCTACAAAAAAGCCTTCCTTTTTTCTACGTCCATACGAGTGCATAAAAAGACGCCCTATGAGCGCCTTTCTACTTCTGTTCAGTAATAATAAACCCTTGCTACTCTCCACCCCTTCATCCCTCATTCCTACACCACCTATATTTTTCCATTCATAATAAAGTCGTGCACAAATCACTCATTTTCTCGATTTTTGATTCGATTTTTTCTGCCAAAACTTTATTATGTTTGAGAATAAAGTTGTGATAGGAAGACAGGGAAAAGGCTTGAGGATTAAGGGTTTTCCTCTTTTCCTCTCTCCTTTCCCCTGCCTTGCTCCTGCCCTTTCGCACAACTTTATTTTGATTTTGGCAGGAGTTTATTGTGAATGGCAAGAGTTTATTAATTGGCTACAACTTCCTCACCAACTTCGCCACACTTTCGACATGCGCAGTGTGCGGGAAAAGGTCAAACGGTTGAATGTATTCGACACGATATTGTTTCGCAAGTGTATCAATGTCGCGAGCAAGGCTTGATGGGTTACAGGAAACGTACACGACCGTTTTTGGTTTCACTTGTAAAATCGTTTTTAACAAGGCGTTGTCGCAGCCTGTTCGCGGTGGGTCGACGACGATGACGTCCGGTTTCCAACCTTCTTTCACCCATTTTGGCAACAACGCTTCCGCTTTTCCGACCGCATATGTGACGTTTGTGAAGCCGTGACGTTTGGCATTTTGACGCGCATCGTCAATCGCTTCAGGGATCGTGTCCATGCCGCGCACTTCTTTCGCCTCGCGGGCAAGCCAAAGCCCGATTGTGCCGACGCCGCAATACGCATCGACGACGCGTTCGTTTTTCGTGAGCGCAGCTGCTTTTTTCACTTCGTCGTATAGCTTGACCGTTTGAATCGGATTAAGTTGGAAAAAGGCGCGGGCAGATAGTTCAAACGATAAGTCGCCAAGCACTTCTTGAATGTATGGCTCTCCTGCGAGAACGATCGTTTCGTCGCCAAAAATAAGCGACGTTTTTTGCCCGTTTATGTTTTGCGCGATTGATTTCACTTCTGGCAACCGGCGCTTCACTTCCGCTACAAACAACTCTCTACGCGGCAGTTCTTTCGTCGCTGTCACAATGACAAGTTGCACCTCTCCTGTATAAAAACCAACGCGGGCAACGATTGTGCGCACAACGCCTGTTTTCTTTCGCTCGTGATAAATGGGTATGCGCAAATCTTGTAAAATCGTTTTGACGACCGTTGTGACGCGGTTTGTAGCGTCATGTTGAATGAAGCAACGGTCAATGTCAATCAGTTCGTGCGAGTTCATGCTGTAAAGTCCAGCGATGACGCGCCCTTTTTTCACTCCTGTTTGAAATTGGCTTTTGTTGCGATAATGCCACGGATCGTCCATCCCAATCGTCGGACGAATATCGAGCGCTTCAATATTGAGTCGACTATGTCGTTCCAGCGCTTGAATAACAATATCGCGCTTTGCTTCAAGCTGCGCGTTGTAGTCTAAATGTTGCAGTTGGCAGCCGCCACATTGGTCATATACAGGACAAAGCGGTTTAACGCGATGTGGGGATCGTTTACGAATGCGCACGATTTTTCCTTCCGCATACGTCGGGTATACGTTCGTCGCTTGAACGACGACTTCTTCTCCCGGAAGCGCTCCCGGAACGAACACGACTTGTTTTTTAAAATAACCGACTCCTTCCCCATTAATGCCAAGCCGTTTAATTGTTAGTGGAAATTGTTGTCCTTGCTGTAGCATGATTCTCTCTCCTATTCGATACTTCTCCACAAATAAAATGTTGCGTAGCTTGCATACGGTTCCCACATTTGTCGAAATTCGTCCATTTCCTTTGCTGTCGGACGATGATCAAGCTGAAACCATCGTTCAATCGCTCGCTGCAAACCAACATCTCCTTTCGGGAACACATTTGGACGACCTAAACCAAACAATAAAAAGTTTTGCACTGTCCACGGACCGATGCCGCGTATAGAAAGAAGCTGTTTGGCCACTTCTTCATCGGAAAGCGAATGCATCTCTTCTAAACGCAACTTCCCTTCTACAATAAGACGCGAAATATCAACAATATATTGTGCTTTTCGCTCGCTCAAAGATAAAGCGCGCAACTCGTCGTATGAAGCATTAGCGATTCGTTCTGGCCGAGGATATATGTATAAATCCCCGAGGCGTTCGCCGAATGTATGCACAAAACGTTCGGTGAGCCGATAAGCGACTTTCATATGAATTTGTTGGTGGATGATGCATTTGATTAAGCAAAAATATAAATCAAACTCCAATACAATCGGCGTTCCTTCGTGAGCGATAAATAAGTCTCGTAAATTGGTTTGCATAAAATGGTCGTGGATAGGCGCAAGTGACCTGTCCCAATGAAAAATGCGCGAAATGCGCGCGATCGCTTCTTCTTTATGCTGTTCGTTATCACACGACACAACGAACGATGGCTTCTCTTTTGTCCCGGTGCTTTTCACATATACAACAACCGGTGTTTCTTTTACATACAGCGGAACAGCGATTTCGTTATGTTGAATGCGTACAAGCGGATCGCGTGCTAGCCGTTCACATACACGTGTAAAATCGTATGGGGTCATTAAACTTCACCTCTTTCCCCCATTGTATCAAAACAAATCCCTTTGCACATCGTCAAAGGGAAAAAAGCCAAGAAGGGACATTCATTTTTTCAAGCATGAAATCGTCTAAGCTTTTAAAAACGTATCCTTCTTTTCGCAAATCGTCAATGATTTTACCGAGCGCATCGGCATTGTCTTTAGACACTGTATGCAACAATATAATGGCCCCGGGATGAATTTGCTTCATCACATTGTTGTAAGCGTATTGCCATCCTTTTTGATCGTGAATGTGCCAATCGACGAACGCTAATGACCAAAAGACGTGGTAATAGCCGAGTTCGCGTGCGACCGCAAGCGTCCGTTCATCAAAAATGCCGCGCGGAGGGCGGATGTAACGCATATGTTTTTGCCCCGTCAACAACTCTGTTTTTTTTCTAACCATTTCAAGCTCTTCACGCAATTTTTCATCGCTAACGGTCGTTAAATCAGGATGATGCCATGAATGGTTGCCAACAATATGCCCTTCGTTAACCATCCGTTTCACTAAGTCAGGAGCAGATTGCAAATAATGGCCGGTCACAAAAAACGTAGCGGGAACTCTTCTTTGTTTGAGCACGTCTAAAATTTGTGCCGTATAACCATTTTCGTATCCGTTATCGAACGTTAAATAAATATATTTTTTTGTTGGATTACCTAAATAAAACGCATCGTATTTAGCAAGTAGTTCATCTAACTGTTTTCCTGCAGAAGGAGGGAGATGATTTTCACTTCGCTTAAATCCCCATGACATCGCTTCTATGTGACTAAACGGCAAACATAAAAAGAAGAGAAAGAAGATGATCGTTTTTTTCACTGCTTGCACCTCCATATTCATTTCAATGATAGGTTGTGCAAAAAGAAGCATAAAAAATCCGCCTAGCTAACGCTAGACGGATTTCCATTAAAATACACGTTCTTTAAATTGAGCTAATTTTTCGAGCGACGATTTTTCGATATCTTCATGTAAGCTGTTTCCGTGCGAGTCCATCGTGACGACAGCTGTAAAATCTTTCACACGCAAATGCCACATCGCTTCCGGAATACCGAATTCCAAAAAGTCGACGCCTTCTACTGATTGAATACATTCAGCATAATATTGCGCTGCACCACCGATGGCATTTAAATACACGCCGCCATGTTCTTTTAACGCGGCGAGCGTTTTTGCTCCCATCCCACCTTTTCCAATGACAGCGCGAATGCCGAATTTTTTCATAATTTCTCCTTGATACGGCTCTTCACGAATGCTCGTCGTCGGACCAGCTGCTTTGACGTGCCATTTGCCGTTTTCATCTTTTAACATAACCGGTCCACAGTGATAAATAATTTGACCGTTTAAATCAACAGGAGCATCGTGATCCATTAAATGTTTATGAATCGCATCGCGGCCTGTATAAATCATGCCGTTAATGCGAACGACATCGCCTACTTTTAGCGAGCGAATTTGCTCTTCTGTAATTGGCGCTTCAAGCACAACTTCACGCGCTTCGCCTGTCATTTCGGTTTCTTCTTGTTTTAAATCGACATCTTCTCCTTCTTGATATAACCATTCTTGAATGTCGCCTGTGTGTGGGTCAATGATGACGCCTAAACGGCGAAACGCCCAGCAATTGTATGCGACAGAAACGAAAAAGTTGGCTGGGATGCGGTGCATGACGCCAATTTTACAGCCAAGAAGCGTCGTCTCTCCGCCAAATCCCATCGTGCCGATACCGAGTTTATTGGCAGCTTCCATAATGTATTCTTCTATTTTGCGCAAATCTTCGTTCGGATTGACATCGTCAACAGGACGAAATAGTTGTTCTTTTGCTAAGTCGTACCCCGCAGAACGATCGCCACCGATCCCAACGCCAATAAATCCTGCGCTACAGCCTTGCCCTTGCGCTTGGTATACCGCATGTAAAATACATTTACGAATGCCATCTAAATCGCGGCCTGCGCGGCCAAGCCCTTCTAACTCGCAAGGCAAGCTATATTGAATGTTTTTATTTTCACAGCCGCCACCTTTTAAAATTAAGCGAACGTCAATGTAATCTTTTTCCCATTGTTCAAATTTCATGACAGGCAACCCGATCCCTAAATTGTCGCCGCTATTTTCACCTGTTAATGAATCGACCGAGTTTGGACGCAGTTTCCCGTCTTTCGTTGCTTGAGCGACCGCTCGGCGAATCGCCTCTTTCATTTCAATTTGATTGACCCCAACCGGCACTTTAATTTTAAATGTCGGCAACCCTGTATCTTGGCAAATTGGCGATACATTTTCATCGGCCATTTGAATATTTTGCACGATCGTAGCAAGCGACATCGCTGCTCTCGTTCCTGCGTTTTCACGCAGTTTTGCTTTCGCAATGGCACGTCGTACATCTTTTGGCAACTTTGTTGACGTTTCAACAATTAGCTTGTACATACTTTCTTGAAACTTTTCCATCACCATTTCCCTTCCCCTTTGTTCAATATGTAACAATTTTTCGAATTCTCCATCTGTATTATACCTCTTTTTTGAACATGAAAAAAGCCGCTTAGCGACTTTTTTCCCAATCTTTTTTAAACCGCTCGTATTTCATTTCTAAATCATCAATCATTTGAATAAGGCGGTCAATATCTTCTAATTCAGCCGTTTCTGGATCGAGCGCTTCGAGCACTTCAAGAAACATATTTAAGCGCGTTTTTAAATATGTTAGTTGTAGATTTTGATCTGATACTGCGTTGCCCAACATCGTCACCTCGCTTTTTCTTTATCGTACACGATCGAAACATCATTGACAATCATTCCATTTCGTTTGCATAATAATCGTTAGTCCTATTTTAAAATAAAAGGAGATTGGTTATGGAAACATTGTTGCGTCAAGCGATTACTCCGACATTTGATCCTTGGGAAGCATATATGGATGTTGAACAGTACGGAAGCATGCAGTTGACGAATATCGAATTTACAACAACGACACTTTGCAATATGCGTTGCGAACATTGTGCCGTCGGTTATACGTTGCGCACGAAAGATCCTGAGGCGCTACCACTCGATCTTCTTCTTCGCCGTCTTGATGAAATTCCACATTTGCGTTCGTTAAGCATTACAGGCGGTGAGCCGATGCTTTCACTGAAATCGGTCGAACAATACGTCGTGCCGTTGTTAAAATATGCACATGAACGCGGGGTGCGCACGCAAATAAATTCGAACTTAACTCTTGATTTAGAACGGTACGAAAAAATTATTCCTTACTTAGACGTTTTACACATTTCGCATAACTGGGGCACGATTGATGATTTTATTGAAGGCGGATTTGCGATGATGGAGAAAAAACCAACCGTCGCACAACGCGAGCGCTATTTTATACGCATGATCGAAAATGCGCGTGCCATTTCAAACATGGGGGTCATCGTTTCAGCTGAAACGATGTTAAATAAACGGACGCGTCCACATATAGAAACGATTCATCGCCAAATTGTAAACGAAATGGGCTGTAAACGTCATGAAGTACATCCGATGTATCCGAGCGACTTCGCTAGCAGTTTAGAAACATTAACGTTAGATGAATTACGTGAGACGATTCATCATTTACTTGATATACGGGACGAGAACGTATGGATGTTGTTTGGTACGCTGCCTTTTTATCCATGTAGCGACAACGAAGAAGATTTAGCGCTATTAAAACGTTTATACGAGAGTAAAAATGTAACGGTACGAAACGACCCTGATGGACGTTCACGTTTAAATGTAAACATTTTTACAGGGGACATTATTGTCACTGATTTTGGCGATGAACCGACGCTTGGCAACATTCAAACCAACTCGCTTCTTTCTGCTTATGACAAATGGATGGCATCTGACTTAGCCAAATCATTGAACTGCCATTGCCCTGCGGTAAAATGTTTAGGACCAAATGTGCTTGTGAAAAACCGCTATTATCCGAATGTCGATTTTACAACAAGAAAAGCAAAAATTGAACGGTAAGACGAAAAAGCTTGTCGGGGCGCTCGACAAGCTTTTTTCATCATCTCGGTACGTCGCTTGCGACAAATGCGAATGATAGGCGGTCTTGTACTGGAATCCAAGCGCCAATTCCTTGCGACGTCACGTTTTTTACGACAATGCTCTTTTTCTTTCCTTTTAGGACGATATATACTTCACCGTACGTCACTTTTCCTTTCTCGTTTACCGCAGGAGCGTAGGCGTATAAATATCCTAATTTTTTCGGTGGGACGTTATATGCTTGTTCTTTTTTCGTCCCGATGCCGATCCACGTACTAAACGAGAGCGGCAAGTTTGTTTTTTTCATCGCTGTTAATAACATCATTTTTTTCACATCTTCTTCATTCGGAATGCTTGCGGTTAGCCCACCCCGCACTTGTTTTTGCATCTCTTGTCGATATGTCAGTCGCGCGGCTGTTTTCCCCCCGCGATTGTCAATGAAGTTTGTATTTACTTTTTGATACTCCCAATTCGTCGATGTTTCCGTCGATTCATAATTCAACGGCCATTGCCCTAAATAAATCGTTGCCTCATAACCGATCGCAAACGGCGTGCTCGAAATCGACGATTCATTTAAAAGACGAATTAATTCCGGATTTTCAATTTTCACATTCGCCGATTGAAGCAGTTGTTTCGCTAATTCACTTGGTTGCAAATAAGGCAAATTTTGCGTCGGATTCGGATACGTATTTTCTTTTGAAATGTCAATAACCGATGACGGGAGCTTGACAGTTGCTTCACTAACGGTTGGAATACAGAAGAAAATGAACATCATACTTAAAGCAAACCATCTTTTCATGCGTAAACTCCTTTCTTTTTACATCGTTCATCGTTATTTTTTTCAAAAGTCAACAATTTATCCTCTCCATAAAAAAAATCCGCCAGCGACAACTGACGGATTACAACAAATAAAATCCAATTCCCATAATCATATACGCCCCAAGAAGTGTCGCTCCCTCAAACCAGTTCGTATCTCCATCGTTGGAAAGAACAATCGTTAATAAAACAGCTGTGACCATCGCAACAAGCTCTGGAAGCGTAAAAACGAGCGCCATGTGCGTCGGGAATAAGAGGGAAACGAGCACTAATACAGGTGCAACAAACATCGCAATTTGCAGCGTCGAACCGATCGCAATTTCAACAGCAACGTTCATTTTATTTTTATACGCCATAATAATGGCCGAGGCATGCTCCGCAGCGTTTCCGACAATGGCAACAATAATGACCCCGATGAATAGTTCACTCCATCCGAATGAATGAGCGACGACTTCAAACGTATGAACTAAACTTTCTGATACGTAAGCGACTGCAACAGTGGCAAGAGCTAGAATGAGCATCGCTTTTCCTTTTGACCATTCTGGCTCTTCATGTTCTTCCGCATCTTCTTTATGTTGATATACACCGCGATGAGTAACGAGTTTAAAATATAACGCAGCTAAATAAAGGGCGATCATAATCATCGAAATACCGATACTTAATGATAACGTTTTTTGTTCATTCATCGTCATCGAAAATACTTCTGGAATGACAAAAGCAACTAAAATAGCGAATGTTAATAGCCCTGAATTATGCCGCGCATCATATACGTTAAATGATTGCCGTTTATATTTCAAACCACCAACAAAAAACGATAAACCTGCCACAAGCAATAAGTTGCCAAGCACGGAACCCGTTAACGACGCCAACACGACACTCACTAGGCCAGCTTTCAACGCAAAAATGGATATAATCAATTCTACGGCATTGCCAAATGTCGCATTCAAAAGTCCACCGATGCGAGGACCTGCCACGATTGCCAAACTTTCTGTCGCTCGTCCCATATAGCTAGCGAGCGCAATAATTGTGACACAATACACGACAAACATCGGCGTTGCAGGCCAATGAAGTAACCTCCCTGCAACAGAAAGTGGAACACCGATGACCGTTAATAAAAAAAAGATGCGTTCCATCCAATCGTCTCCTTTTCATTTATGGGATATCAACCATATTTTACACAAATCTACTCCCATTTTCATCCGTTTTTTTCGTTGCTTCTTCTCGTGAAACGCTTTAATATCGAACATAGTGAACATATTACAGGAGGGAATTATGCAACGACGTCATTTTTTTATTTTAGTTAGCATCGTCATGATTTCAGGTCTTTCTCAAGGGCTATTGTTGCCGCTCATTTCTATCATTTTTGAACAAAATGGTATTCATTCGTCGCTTAGCGGCATGCATGCAACAGCGATGTACATCGGCGTTCTTGTCGTGTCACCTTTTTTAGAGCGTCCGCTTCGTCGCTACGGCTTTAAGCATTTAATTATGGCCGGTGGAGCGATCGTAATCGTTTCCTTGGCGATTTTTCCGATCTCATCTTCGTTATTGTTTTGGTTTATGCTTCGGCTATTCATCGGAATTGGCGATCACATTCTTCATTTCGGTTCGCAAACGTGGATTACATACGCTTCTCCTACTCATCGGCGTGGTCGCAACATTTCGCTATATGGTTTATCGTTTGGCGTCGGCTTTATGATCGGACCGCTTCTCGTTCCGCTCGTCCACATACATGAAGCGTTGCCGTTTATCGTTTCATCTTTGCTCAGCTTATGTGGCTGGATATTATTATTTTTCTTGCCACATACGTATCCAGAGATGGAAGAAGCAGAAAAAGTTGGAGCGACACGCTTTTTTCACGCTTGGAAGCAAGCTTGGCCAGCTTTGTTGTTGCCATTCGGCTACGGCTTTTTAGAGGCGTCGCTTCATAGCATGTTTCCGATTTATGCGTTAAGAAGCGAGTTAAGTGTTGAGACAGTTGCGATGATGCTTCCTGCATTTGCCCTTGGCGGCATCGCTTTTCAACTTCCGCTCGGAACGTTAAGCGATCGCTTTTCACGAAAAACGATGATTATGATTGCATTAGCCGTAGGTGCCCTTTGTTTTGCTATCGCTACATGGTTTTCTTCTCCTGTGCAACTAACAACAACGTTTTTCGTTGCCGGTATGTTTGTCGGTTCGCTTTTTTCACTCGGCATGGCGTATATGGCGGACTTGCTGCCAACGTCGCTTCTTCCTGTCGGTAACATTTTATGCGGTATGCTATATAGTATTGGGAGCATATGCGGTCCTGCAATCGGTGGCGTTGTATTACAACAGCAAGAGGAATTATTTTTCTTTACCATGAGCTCTCTTTTGCTTTTTTTACTATTCGCCCAGCGCCCGTTCACAAAATTTTCAAAATGTTTTTCTGAAAAACAAGAAAAAAACGTTGACGCTTTTTAAACCTCTGTTATATAATACAATTAAACAAAATAAACTGTTTTAAAACAGAGGGGAGAGCGATCATGATGAGTAGAGAAGAAAGAAAAAATATGATTGAGTTTATTACAAAATTGCGTGGCTTTAATCAAGAACAACTTGTTTATATGACAGATGCAGAAATCGAACATATTTACAACCAAACATATTATCATCACGAAGAAATTGCAGAATAAAAGGGATGTGCAACACATCCCTTTTCTTTTTAATGATATCCGTTTTGTCCGTTTGCGCTACTGCTCGTTTTATGTTTCGGACGGCTTTTTCCTTTTTGTTTTGTCCCGCCGTCTTTTTTCGTTTTTTTCGTCACGTATATTCCCCCTTCATAATGACGTTCACTTGTAATATGGATTAAACAGGGCTTTTCTATAAGAGGGAATGTCTACCGTATGCGCATGTTTCCTTCTCGTTTACAACAAAAAATGGCGTTTAACTCTCCACCTAATACAATCATCATGCCGGACAAATAAAACCAAACCATTAACGCAATAATGCCACCTAGACTACCGTACATCGCCGAATAGTTACCGAACTGATTCACATAATACGAAAAAGCAAGCGAGACAACCATCCAACCGACTGTGGCAAACAGCGCACCACTCCATACGTCGTGAAAACGAACATATTTGCTCGGCGCAAAAACGTACAACACAGAAAAAACAAAAAATAAAATGATAAAACTAACAAACCAACGAATCGTTTCCCATATGCGTAAAAAAACGTCCGAAAGCCCAAACGCTGAAAAAAGAAACGTGCCAATCATTTTACCGAATACAGGGAAAACAAGCGCGACAATAATGACGAAAATCATGGCAAATGTAAGTAAGATGGAAATACCGCGCGCAACAAGAAAGGAACGCGTTTCTTTCACATCATATGCACGATTTAAAGCACGAATAATGGCTGACATCCCGTTCGATGCAGCCCACACGGTCGCAAGAACGCTGAACGATAACCATTTTCCACTTTGTGATTTCATGAGCTGTTGAATGTTTGTTTCGATTAAATGTACCGTTTCACTCGGAGCATATTGACTTAAAAAAGCGATCACATCTTCATGCGGGATGGGCAAATACGATAAAAACGTCAGCAAAAACAGTAAAAACGGAAATAGCGAAAGTAAAAAGAAATACGCCAACTCAGCCGACAAGTCGAACACTTCATCTTCATCGAACCGTTTCATGAGCTCACGAACGACGGAAAAGCTAATAATCATCTTTCACCACCTCGCTCCTTATGTCGAGCGTTTGCGAATCAACTCCCCAGTCCATTCCATCACTTGCGGTGTCGCTTCTTTTACTTCACTTAGTTTATTCACAATAAACTGCAAATCATTCACTATTTCGTCGACATGTTGTCTTGTTTGATGGACTGCCTCTTTTACTCCTTCCACATCATCCATCCACTCACGACACGCTTCTTTTACCACTTGACGCGCTTTTTTATTCGCTAGCAACAAAGCGACACCAGCCAATGCAAGCCATTTCCCCTTTCCCATCGCCATGCCTCCTTACAACGAATGATCTCGTTTTATGCGTTCTAATATATGTTTACATCCTTCCTCTACTAATTCGTACACTTCTTCAAAATTTCCTGTAAAGTACGGGTCTGGTACATCATCTACGCGACGGTTTGGCACAAAGTCCATAAATCGAGCAATCACAGCACGACAATCATCGCTGACAAGACGGCGAAGATGAGCGATATTATCGCTATCCATGCCAATAATATAGTCAAATGTATGAAAGTCTTCTTTTTTAATTTGCCGTGCTTTCAATCCTGTAAAATCGATTTGTTTTTCTGTTAAAATGCGCTGTGTGCCATGATGAGGCGGCTTACCAATATGCCAGTTTCCTGTCCCTGCTGAGTCAACAGAAATGACGTGATCAAGTCCTTCTTGCTTCACAAGATGCCGAAATACCGCCTCCGCCATCGGAGAACGACAAATGTTTCCTAAACAAACAAATAACACACGAATCATTTCATTTCACCTCACACATCAAACAATGATACAATGAACAAAATCACACACGAAAGGATGACGATTGTGCGTTTATCAGTTGAACAAATGATTGAGCAAATCAAAGAAAAGTTAAAAGTATTAAATTTTGATGCGATTAAACCAGATCATTTTGATGAGCAACTATACGATGAATTAAAAGATATATACGATATGGTGATGAAAAAGTCATCATTTAGCCCGAGCGAAATGCAAGCGATCGCTGAAGAGCTCGGAAATTTACGCAAAAAATTATAAAATCGCCTGTCCAACGATGAGCAGCGACGGATGATCCACGAGTGCAATTTCTTCACGTGTATCCGTGTACCGTACGTACGGACGTTGCATATGTTCAACGATTTTTGTGACAATCGCGTTTCTTCCGTCGCTCATTTTGACCATCGTTCCCGGCAAATAAGCAGGAATCGTCTCAACAAACAGCCGCACAATATGCTGGCTATACCGAATACCACTTCGCGCCATAATAATTTCAAGCGCTTCGTGCGGTGGAACAAATTCAGCGGAAATTAAATTTTCATATTCATTGGCAATGGCGCAAATTTGGGCGTACAAATGAATATTCGTTTCTTTTAATCCGCGCGGCATACCTGAGCCGTCTGCATGTTCGTGATGTTGATACGCCATATGTGCGCATAATAAACTAAGTTCTCGCTCTTTTCGTAAATACTCAAATCCCTTTACTGCATGATGCTCTTCTCCTTCTATTTCTTTCCCAACATCGTGAAACAACGAGCCAAGCGCGACATCGCGCAACTGTAAATCGTTCAAATGTAGTTTCTTCCCTAACTGTAATGCTAACAGCGCTACGTTGACTGCATGAGCGTACGGCTGCGCTTCCACTTCAAGCGACGTCGCTGGGATGATCGCTAATACTTTTCTTTTTTTCACTTCATCAACGAGCTTTACCGCTAGTTTAAACAACAAGCGAAGCGGCAATTGTTCTCGTTTTCGCACCGCGTCAAACGATTGCTGAACAACTTCAATCGCGTCCATCCACGACGGCATATCGAGCAATTCTTCTAAAGTAATGCCTTCAGACACCGCATCTTCAACAAATACGTAGCGAATGTCCATTTGTTTTAAACGCTCTACATATTTTGGATGAATTTTTCTTCCTGCTGCTAAAAGCACTCGACGATGGCGATCATAAATCGGACGTGCCAATTCCATCGTTCGCTCATCGTAGTCTTCTAATAAAATGAGCCGCAAACATACTCCACTCCTTTCGACATCTCCCATACAAACAGTATAATCATGTTTTTTTTCGTTTGCCATGACGTTTTTTAAAAAATAAATTCCGATAGAAAAACTAGGATTGACATTCGTTTGAATTGTGTTAAAATTTAAAACAATCAAATAGAAAGGGCGACGAATAAGAAAGGGAGATGAGACATGATTACGTATGAAACGTGGGACGAGGTCCAAAAACCGACTTTTCCAATCGATAATAATGAAAAAGGGGCATCACATGTGCTTTCATGGGCGTATGCCCATTATGGCGACGACCTTTTGTATGCGTGCAGTTTTGGCATTGAAGGCATCGTGCTCATTGACCTTATTTCTCAAGTGAAGGATGATGCTCACATTGTGTTTCTCGATACGCATTTACATTTTCCTGAAACATACGAAACGATTGAACGCGTCAAACGAGCATACCCACGCTTGCGCATTCATTTACAAACACCGTCTTTATCACTTGCAGAACAAGAAAAACAATTCGGTGCAGAACTTTGGAAAAGAGACCCGAACAAATGCTGTGAACTAAGAAAAATTGTTCCGCTACGAGAAGCGATGATAGGAAAAAAAGCGTGGATTTCTGGACTGCGCCGTGAACAATCACCAACGCGACAACATGTTGAATTTATTAATCGCGATAAAAAGTTTCAAAACATTAAAGTTTGTCCGCTTATTTACTGGACGTGGAAAGACGTATGGCGTTATGTACATCGCCATAACCTCACTTATAATCCGCTTCATGACCGCGGATATCCGAGCATCGGTTGTGCACCGTGTACAGCCCCTGCTTATACAGAAGAAGATTTACGTTCTGGTCGATGGGCTGGGCTAGGAAAAACAGAATGCGGCTTGCACGAATCATAAAGGGGGGGAGTGGCTTGGTCATCGTTGCTTTTATTATTGCTTTTTTCTTTGCGATGAACATTGGGGGAAGCGGAGCCGCCGCGACCATGGGAGCTGCTTACGGTTCTGGCACATTGCCAAATAAACGAATCGCTTTACTCATATGCGCCGTCGCCATTTTCCTCGGCAGTTTAAGCGGAGGAGAAGTTGTGAAAACGATTGGCTCTGGCATCGTTCCTCCATCCATTTTACAAACAGAACTTGTTGTCATCGTCTTAGCAGCAGCAACGATTTCGTTATTTGCGGCCAACGTGCTTGGCATTCCGCTATCGACAAGCGAAATTACAGTCGGTGCGGTCGTTGGGGCAGGCATTGCGTATCAAAGCGTATATGTTGGCAAACTCCTATGGATCGTATCGTTTTGGCTCATTACACCGCTTGCTGCGTTTTCTTTCGCTTTTTTCATTAGCAAATGGCTAAAAGGAAAAAAAGTCAAACAAAACAAATGGATCGGCCTTTTGCTTATTATTGCCGGATTTTTCGAGGCGTTTTCAGCCGGAATGAACAATGTCGCCAACGCGGTCGGTCCTCTCGTTGGAGCGGGTTTACTATCCGTCCAACACGGGATCATCTTTGGTGGATTGTTCGTTTCCCTTGGAGCGCTTTTGCTTGGCAGCCGCGTATTAGAAACGAACGGAAAAAAAATTACGACGTTCTCTCAACTCGAAGGATGTATTATTTCAGGAATCGGAGCAACGCTCGTCATCGTTTCATCTCTTTTTGGTCTTCCCGTTCCACTGACACAAATTACGACATCAGCCATTATCGGCATCGGCACAACGAAAAGCGGCTTTTCCATTTGGCAAAAGCAAATTGTCATTCAAGTGCTAAAAGTGTGGGTTGTCTCGCCTATTTTTGCATTAGCTGTTTCATATAGCTTAATTAAATTATTGCTTCATAGCGACGTCTATACAGCCATTGCGATTGTGAGCGTTTGTTTCGCCACACTTGGAACGATTAGCTTAAAAAAAACAATCACAGAGGAACGCCGCTCGTTTCACGAACATGGTGGTGGCATTTAAACATAGTTATTTTATAAGGATAATAAGTTTAGGAGGGATTAAACATGAAACAAATCGTATTAAGTAAAGCGGAGTTAAGTGACCTTGAATTACTTGCCGTCGGCGGATATGAACCGCTCACTGGCTTTTTAGGAAAAGATGATTATGAGTCGGTTGTCGAAACGATGCGGCTTACAAACGGATCGGTATGGAGCATCCCCATTACGCTTGCCGTAACAGAACAACAAGCGAAACAACTATCGCTCGGGGACGAAGTCGAACTCGTGTATGACCGAACGGTGTACGGCACAATGGAAGTGCAACATATATATCGCCCAGACAAGCGAAAAGAAGCGCGTCTTGTATACCAAACAGAAGACGTAGCACACCCTGGTGTAAAAAAATTATTTGAAAAACCGGATATATATATCGGTGGACCTGTGAAGCTTGTGCGTCAAACAGATAAAGGAATTTTTTCGCCATTCTTTTTTACACCAAAAGAAACAAAGCAACGGTTTGCGGAACTTGGCTGGAAAACAGTCGTCGGGTTTCAAACGCGCAATCCCGTTCACCGCGCCCACGAATACATTCAAAAATGTGCACTTGAAATCGTCGACGGTCTTTATTTAAATCCGCTCGTTGGCGAAACGAAAGAAGATGACATTCCTGCAGACATTCGCTTAAAAAGCTATCAAGTATTACTTGAACATTATTATCCAAAAGATCGCGTCTTTCTCGGTGTATTTACAGCTGCAATGCGCTATGCAGGTCCACGTGAAGCTATTTTTCATGCGCTCGTACGTAAAAATTTTGGTTGCACCCACTTTATCGTCGGCCGTGACCATGCGGGAGTTGGCAATTATTATGGCACGTATGATGCTCAAAAAATTTTCTTGCAGTTTACAAACGAAGAGCTAGGCATTACCCCTCTCTTTTTCGAACATAGCTTTTACTGCACAAAATGTGAAGCGATGGCGTCAACGAAAACGTGCCCGCACGATGCAACCGCTCATGTCGTTCTTTCTGGAACAAAAGTACGGGAAATGTTGCGCGCTGGCGAAATGCCACCAAGCACATTCAGTCGCCCAGAAGTTGTGCGCGTGCTGATGGATGGTTTACAAACAGTCGGAGGTGGCCGTTCATGAATATCGTTTGGCATCAAGAAAGTGTAACAAAAGAAGAGCGACGAAAAAAAAATAAACATCATAGCTTCGTTCTTTGGTTTACAGGATTGTCAGGTTCTGGGAAGTCCACATTAGCAAACGCGGTCGCGAAAACATTATTTGAACAAAACATTCAATGTTACGTGCTTGATGGCGATAACGTGCGTCACGGCTTAAATAGCGATCTAGGTTTTTCTGCCGAAGATCGTACAGAAAACATTCGCCGCATTGGTGAAGTAGCAAAATTGTTCGTAGACAGTGGACAAATCGTGCTGACTGCCTTTATTTCTCCGTTCCGTCAAGATCGTCAACTCGTTCGCAGCAAGCTCGAGCAAGATGAATTTATTGAAGTTTATGTTCATTGTCCGCTTGAAACGTGTGAGCAACGCGATCCAAAAGGATTGTATAAAAAAGCACGAAATGGAGAAATTCGCGACTTTACCGGCATTGATTCACCATATGAACCACCGCTTTCGCCAGAACTTGTCGTCGATACAGATCAATATTCAATTGAACAATGCGTTCAACAAATCATTTCCTATCTAAAAAATAAACAGTGGATTTAGGAGGAGACAATGGGGAAAGTATATTTAGTCGGCGCTGGTCCTGGGGATCCTGAGCTCATTACAGTCAAAGGGTTAAAATGTATTCAACAAGCAGATGTTATTTTATACGACCGCCTCATTAACAAACAGCTACTGTCGTACGCCAAGCGCGATGCTGATTTGATTTATTGCGGAAAGTTACCAAATTACCATACAATGAAACAAGAGACGATTAATCATTTTTTAGTGAAGCATGCGAAAAGAGGAAAATACGTCACGAGATTAAAAGGCGGCGATCCTTTTCTATTCGGACGTGGTGGTGAAGAAGCGCAAGCACTTATCAAACATCGCATTCCGTTTGAAATCGTTCCCGGAGTGACATCTGGCATCGCCGTTCCAGCATATGCGGGAATTCCTGTCACTCATCGCGATTTTAGCGGAAGCGTTGCATTTGTCACAGGTCATCGCCGACTCGATGCAACAGATGCGGTACAATGGGAGCATTTAGCAAAGGGAGTCGATACGCTCGTCATTTATATGGGCGTGAAACATCTCCCATTCATTTGTAAACAATTACAGTTGTACGGCAGACAGCCACAAACCCCTGTTGCCGTCATCCAGTGGGGAACGCTTCCTGAGCAAAAAACGATCGTAGCGACGTTACATACGATTGCGGATGCTGTAAGAAAAAACTGTATCTCGAATCCGAGTATCATCATTGTCGGAGAAGTTGTCCGGCTACATGAACAGCTACAGTGGTTTGAAACAATGTTAGAGGAAAAAATTGCACATGGAATGAGGTAGCATATGAAAGCTGTTTTATACATTTGTCACGGAAGTCGTTCAGCAGAAGGACAAAAAGAGGCGGTCGCTTTCGTCGAACGCCTCTCTTCTTCCATTTCAATCCCTATTCAACACATATGCTTTTTAGAATTGTGTGAACCGAATATTGTCGCAGGGGTGGAACGTTGCGTTCATGATGGAGCAACGACGATTTATGCCATTCCGCTTTTACTATTGTCGGCTAACCACGCGAAACGCGACATTCCATATGAGTTAGAAAAAGCAAAAAAGATGTTTCCTTCTGTAACGATTACATATGGAAAACCGTTCGGTGTACAACGTCATATCGTTTCTGCCATTTCGAAAACAATCGAACATGCTGATGCGATCGTGCTCGTTGGCCGTGGGAGCAGCGACATAGATGCGCAAGCAGATTTTAAACAAATTGCTCATCTATTGCAACACGAAACAAACATACCCGTCTATCCATGTTATTTAGCAGCTGCTTCTCCTTCCTTTTCTGATGTTGTCACTTCGCTTGCAAAAGCAGCGAAGCACAAACAAGTAGCTGTTGTCCCATACATTTTATTTTTCGGGCAGCTGCTTGACTATATTCATGAAACGCTTCAAGCACAACAAACGAGTGACGTATCGTTTACATTATATCCTCCGATTCGGACGTATGACGTATTAGACCGTCTCGTTGAACAGCAAGTAAAAGAATGGAGGTAGGCGTATGTTTCCCCTTTTCATCCGAATGAAAGGAAAAAAAGTTGTCATTGCCGGTGGCGGACAAATTGCGTATCGCCGCCTCCTCCCTCTTCTTGATGAAGGGGCTTGCATTACCGTCATTAGCCCAAAAGCGATCGATGCCATTGTTCATTTAGCCGAACAAAAACGAATTACATGGCATGCACGTTCGATTGAACCGAGCGACTATGCCGATGCTTTTTTCATTATTGCGGCAACGAACGATCCGAACGTTAATGAACAAATCGCTACCTATGCATCACCAAACCAGCTTGTCAATGTGGCAAGCAATCATCTTATCGGCAACGTTCATGTACCTACTTTTTTTTCAAGAGGGAAATTACAAATTGCCATCACAACAGGAGGAGCAAGCCCTGCATTTGCGAAACAAATCAAAAAGCAACTTGAACAACAATTTGATGAATCGGTCGCTCAACATGTCGAAGAATTATATAAACAACGCAAACAGCGAAAAGAGCCTTGATCATTTCGATCAAAGCTCTTTTTGTTTATGACTCTAATACGAGCACCTCTAATGAAGGAGTGCGGGATACGTAACCGACGGCAACGACCGTATAAGACTTATTCGGTTGGAAGCGCACATTGGGAATCGATAAAACGACTTGATTTGTCCCTGCTACCCTCACATCAACATGCAATTTTTCGTTAACTGGCGCTTCAATATAATTCGTCACCTTTCCAAACGAAGCATTTTGGAACAATACATCCCCACCACGTAGCGCAATATCTACTGCTGGCGCATCTGGTGAAAAATGAGCAAAACGCACTTTCGCTTTTCCGTACGGCGCATATGGTTCGTCGAGAATAGAAAGAAGTTGCAAACGATGTACGTCACCAATGACCGCAAGCGTATACGTCATTTTCGGCAAGACTTGAATGGTTTGACTAAGAACTGGAGACGTCGTATGTCCTGCTGGATACACGTCGATGCGATGCTCTCCTTTTGGCACTTTCATATATTGGCTTAGTTGTTTATATTTCATATTGCGTAATATTTTTTGCCCATTCACATATACATCAACTGCAGGAGCATTTGGTGAGGCATGAAATACGCGAATGCGTCCAGCGTCATCAACCCTCTCTTCCTCGCGTGACTTCACGATTTTTTCCACATACTCCATATGTTTTCGCATATACTTTTCATATTGATCACGATCTTTATATTGATAATAACGCGCTAACAAATCATACATCACAGCTTTTTGAATGTAGCGATCCATTTCATTCACAACAGTTCCTCCTCATAAATCTTTTTTACGTATTCAACGTATGCAATACAAGGTAGGCTGTTGTATGATTTTTATAGAAAATTTTTTTGCGAAGGAGATAAACAAATGATCGTTCGTTATTCCGTTGTTGCGCACGGTCGGGTACAAGGTGTAGGGTTTCGCTACTTTGCCCAATATGAAGCAAGAAGACGAGGTTTGACCGGTTGGGTAAAAAATTGCGGGGCCGATCACATGATCGAAATGGAAGTTCAAGGAGAAGTAGAACGAGTGGAGGCGTTTGTAGATGAAATAAAAAAAGGGCCACCATTTGCGCGTGTAGAACGAGTAGAACAATACGCCATTCCTACCGTCCCCCACGAAACGACCTTTCGCATTATATATTGAAAAAAGCTGACCGAAGTCAGCTTTTTTCATGACAACTTGTGCCGCATGCACCCTTGACTGAGCAGGCAGCGCATGTGCCTCGTTTACTTTTTTGAATAAAGCGGAAAAGCGTCCACCCTGCATATCCAAAAATGACAGATCCGATGACAACATTTGCGATCATGTATATCCCTTCCTTTAGAAGCCGAATAAGCTTCCGGCTTGGTAAATGACAAACGAAACGATATATGCTAAAACTAGCGCATAGCCAATCGAAAACATCGTCCATTTTCGCGAACGTGTTTCTTTATAAATCGTCGCAACGGTCGCTAAACATGGAACATATAATAAGACAAATGCCATAAAACTAAATGCCGATAGGGCGGTAAAGTGCGATGCCATGAGTCCTTGAAGCGATTCAACATCCGGCACGTGATAAATAATGTTCATCGTCGACACAACGACTTCTTTTGCTAAAAATCCGGTTAATAACGCGGCACCCGCTTGCCACGTACCAAATCCAAGCGGAGCAAGCAACGGCGCAAGCACACCACCAATCATCGCTAAAAAGCTGTCGTCCATATTTACATTGACACCATGTGGACCAACATAAGATAAGAGCCAAATGGCAACAGAACCCCCGAAAATGAACGTCCCTGCTTTTTTCACAAATCCTTTTCCTTTATCCCACGTACTGCGCCATAATGCTTGCCATTGTGGCATACGATATGGCGGCAATTCAACGACGAATACGGATGCTTCTTCTTTTAAGATTGTTAATGAAAATAGCTTAGCAAGTATAAGAGCAAGTGAGACGCCAAGAACGTATAAAGAAAGAACGACAAGCGCTTGATGTGTCGCGAAAAACGCCCCGACAAATAAAGCATATACCGGCAAACGTGCCGAACAAGACATCAGTGGTGTTAACAACATCGTCACAAGCCGTTCACGCGGTTGTTCGATCGTCCGTGCTGCCATGACGCCAGGAACATTACAACCAAATCCAATAATAAGCGGAATAAATGCTTTTCCGTTTAATCCGACCGCTTCCATTAATCGATCCATGACAAGGGCTACACGCGCCATATACCCCGAATCTTCTAAAAACGAAATAAAGAAAAACAAAATGAAAATTTGTGGCACGAATACAAGCACGCCACCTACCCCTGCGATAATGCCATCGACGATAAGGGCGCGAATAAATTCAGAAGCACCGATTGCTTTTAACACTGCTGTCATTGAATCTGTTAGCGGACCTGCAAAAAATGCATCAAGCAAGTCGGAAAGCGGTGCTCCGAGCCAGTCGAACGTCAGCTGAAATAAAACATACATCGCCAATAAAAAAATGGGAATGCCGACATATTTATTTGTGACAACAGCATCAATACGTTCCGTCAACGTCACCCGTTCGATTTCTTTGCGCTGTACAGATTGTTCGATGATTTCTTTTACAAACGAACGACGCCGTTCATAAATGAGCTGAGCAAGCGACATTTGTTCTGCCTGTTGCACTTCTTTTTCTGCTTGTTCATATAATGAGCGCCATGTAGCTTCTGGCAACTTTTCTGCTACGTAATCACGAACGTAGCTATTCCCTTCATAAAACTGAATCGCTAACCAACGGACAGGGAATTTCTCTTCTGTTCCCCATGCGGCACGAAAGCGTTCAATTGCTCGTTCCATCGCCCCACCATAAAAAAGAGTAAGAGGCTCTGTTTGCTCTGTTGCTTTTTCAAGCAACATATGCTCTACTTGATCACATCCCTTTCCTGTGCGAGCAACGACAGGGACAACAGGTACGCGCAACATTGTAGCTAATTTTGTTTGATCGATGAAGATCCCTCTTCTTTCTGCTACATCAACCATATTTAAAGCAATCGCTAGCGGTTTACCGAATTCTAAAAGTTGAACAGTTAACAATAAATTTCGTTCTAGTTGTGAGGCATCGACGATATTTAACATTTCATCGAACGACTCTGTCAATAAAAATTGCGTCACCACTCGCTCATCACGAGAAAGTGGATGGAGCGAATATACGCCAGGCAAATCGATTACTTTGGCTTGCTTGTTGCGCAAAACACCTACCTTTTTTTCAACGGTCACACCGCTCCAGTTTCCAACATATTCGTACGTCCCGGTTAACTGATTAAACAACGATGTTTTTCCTGTATTTGGATTACCTACAAGCGCAATATGCATCATAACGGCTTCACCTGAATGTTCATCGCTTCATTGCGACGAATGCCGACGCATTGTCCGCAATTTTCAATCATAAATGGACCACCAAGCGGCATCGTACATTTTAAACAAATTTCCGCCCCTTCTGTAACTCCCATATCTAGCAATCTTCTTTTTACTAAATCGCTTACTCGCGATAAATCAACAATTTTTGCGCGTTCCCCAACCCGTAATTGCGTCATCGCAACCATACGTAATCCCCCAATTAATAATGATAACCTTTTTCAATATTCATTATAGTACGCAAGGCGGAAAACATCTATCTTTTTTTATTGTATTCACAAAATGTTACGACGCAGATGATATCGGCATATGTTTGAAACATGCGCGTATAATTGCTTCGTTTGCTTGCTCATTTTTCACACAAAATGTTCGATCTTCACCGCATACATCAACACCGAGCACATGCTTGTACCGAAAAAGATAGTCGATGTAAGTCAAAAGCATTTGTAACGACATCGTCCCTTGGTCCCAGTTTGTTTGTGCATCTTGTGGGCGAAGCACATCTTTATCTATGCTAATGTATACATGTTTTGTCGGAATGGCGCGCACAATTGTCATTGGCGCATACATCACATCATTTTTTGGAAAAGTTGTGACATGTGAAGATACGTATGAAGTTGCTGAACCGATAATGACAACGTGTTTTAATGTCGGAACATGTTTTTGAGCATATGATACCCATGAGCCACACGAAAGAAGTGGAAACAACGTTTGTTCATTCATGTCGGTATGATGATCAAACAATACGAGTGTAAACGGCTCATGAAACTGCTTAAGCAATACGTATGAAACATAATGATAGTTGCCGCTTCCGATCAACGTCATCCCTCTCGTATGGCGACGTGCAATTCTTTTTTCAATTTCTTTTATCGCATCATCATCACAATATAAATTTGTTCCTTCGATGTCATACATATCGATCCATTCATGAGGAAAACGGAGAAGATTTCGTTGCCACGTATACGTGTTGTCGAAGTTTAAAAACGTTACACTTGGATGCATACTTTCCCCACCCTTGTGCAAGTTTTTTCTTCAACAAAATTATACAAACATCTCTATAATCAATACAACGATGTTCTCTCGTGAAAACATTCACATATTAGTCACAAATAAATACTAATACCCCTTTATCTATAATTTTTATTGTGATACAATTCACAATGTAAGGAGGTTGATCAATAATGAGCAAAAAAATTGTCATTGTTGGTGGTGTAGCTGGTGGCGCAACAACAGCGGCCCGTCTACGCCGTTTAGATGAACAAGCGGAAATCGTGATGTTTGAACGTGGGGAATATATTTCATTTGCAAACTGTGGTCTTCCATATTATATCGGCGGCGCTATTACAGAGCGTGATGCTTTGCTCGTTCAAACGGTTGAAGGCATGGCGGAAAAATTTCATCTCGACATCCGCATTCAAAGTGAAGTCATTGCGATCAACCGCGAACGTAAAACAGTAACCGTGAAACATTTACCAACAGGTGAAACGTACGAAGAAAGTTACGACTATCTCGTTTTATCACCTGGAGCAAGCCCGATCAAACCAAACATTCCAGGCATAGAAGAAGCAAACGACTTATTTACATTGCGCAACATTCCGGATACAGATCGAATCAAATCATATGTAGATGAAAAGAAGCCGAAAAAAGCTGTCGTCATCGGTGGCGGCTTTATCGGTATAGAAATGGCGGAAAACCTATGGGAGCGCGGCATAGACGTGACGCTCGTTGAAATGGCGAAACAAATTATGGCGCCTGTCGACTACGAAATGGCGGCGATTCTTCATCAACATATAAGAGATAAAGGCGTACGTCTCATTTTAGAAGATGGCGTTGCATCATTTGAGCAAAAAGGAAAAATCGTTCGCTTGCAAAGTGAAACAACGATCGAAACGGACATGATCGTCTTAGCTATTGGCGTAAAGCCAGAAAATGAACTAGCTAAACAAGCAGGACTAGCTATTGGCGAACGTGGTGGCATTCAAGTCAATGAATATTTGCAAACGTCTGACCCATTCATCTATGCGATTGGTGATGCGATTGAGGTGATTGACTATATTAACGGCAAGCCGACTCACACTCCACTCGCATGGCCCGCAAATCGTCAAGGTCGAATCGTTGCCGACCATATTTATGGACGGAACGTACGTTACAACGGAACGCTTGGCACAGCGATTGCAAAAGTGTTTGATATGACCGTTGCGGCAACAGGAAACAACGAAAAAACGCTACAACGTCTCGGCATCACATATGAAGTGTTACACATTCATCCAAATTCACATGCGAGCTATTATCCAGGTGCGTTTCCAATCGCCCTAAAATTATTGTTCGATCGCAAAACCGGTCGCATATTCGGTGCCCAAGCGGTCGGTTACGATGGGGTTGATAAGCGAATTGATGTCATTGCAACGGCGATCAAAGGTGGAATGACAGTATTCGACTTACCAGACTTAGAATTAGCTTACGCACCGCCATATTCATCGGCTAAAGACCCAGTCAATATGGCAGGGTATGTTGCATCAAATATCATTGAAAACATGGTCGAAACAATTCAATGGCATGAAGTCAATCAATTAGTGAAAAACGGGGCATGTCTCGTTGACGTTCGTGAAGAAATGGAACGCGACATGGGATTTATTCCGGGCTCAATCAACATTCCGCTCGGACAATTACGCAAACGACTTCACGAGCTACCAAAAGATGAAACGATCTACGTTTATTGCCAAGTGGGATTACGCGGTTATTTAGCAGCACGCATATTAACTCAACATAGCTTCCGCGTGAAAAACTTAGATGGCGGATATAAAACATATGCCGCTGTTTACAACGAATATGAAGCACATCAAGCAGAGAAAGAAGAAAAACAAGTGGAGCGTGTTGATGTCATGAATGTTCAAGCAACAACAACATTAGATGCATGCGGACTCCAATGCCCTGGACCAATTATGAAAGTATATCAAACGATGGAACATCTAAAAGATGGCGATGTATTAGAGGTAAAAGCAACAGATCCAGGATTTTCTCGTGACATTCAATCATGGTGTAAAAAAACGGGCAACACGTTACTAAAGACTACGTTCGAAAATAAAATGTTTATCGCCTATATCCAAAAAGGAACGACAGCATCAACTCCATCTATAAAAGAAACGAAAAAAGACGGGGCAACGCTCGTTGTGTTTAGCGGGGATTTAGATAAAGCGATCGCATCGTTTATTATCGCATCGGGTGCCGCGGCAATGGGCAAAAAAGTAACGATGTTCTTTACATTCTGGGGACTAAATATTTTACGGAAAAAAGACGCTCCGCCGGTACAAAAAGATATGCTTGAGAAAATGTTCGGCATGATGATGCCAAAAGGTGTTCATGACCTCCCGTTATCAAAAATGAACATGGCAGGCATGGGACCAAAAATGATTCAATACGTCATGGAAAAGAAACATGTGGATGACATTGAAACATTAATGAAAAATGCTATGGCTGCAGGTGTCAAACTTGTCGCTTGCTCGATGTCGATGGACATCATGGGCATTAAAAAAGAGGAATTAATTGATGGAATCGAAGTGGGCGGCGTCGCAACATATTTAGGTGATGCAGAAGAAGCAGGCTTAAACTTATTTATTTAAAAAAATCGGGCTATCTCGCGATCGAGATAGCCCTTTCAAGTATATTCACAGGGGGATCGGGGGAATACACTTAGCATTATTCATTATGACCGTTCTTTTTTGTTTTATACATATGTTCATAACATTTTTATGCGATTTTTTGTTTATCTATTTTTTTATTTTTTACATATCCCGCTAGTAAAATAGAAGCTGTCACAACAATAAGGAATACGAGCGATTGCGAATCTTGAGAAAAAGCCATCCATTTTTTTATTTGTTCATCCTTTAATAACATCTCCCCCGCTGTCCACGCTAAAATACCTGATCCAACATAAGGAATCCATTTATATTTCTCCATCGCCAGCACAATCGCCTTTGATCCGAAAATCATAATCGGAATGCTGATTGCGACGCCGAAAGCGATCATGCCGATATGCCCCCCTGATGCTCCGGCAATGGCTACAACATTATCTAAGCTCATGACAGCATCAGCCACAATAATCGTCCAAATCGCTTTCCATAAACGGTCGGCCGCTTGTACATTCGCTTCTTCTTCCTCGTTCACAAGCACTTTATACGCAATCCAAAGGAGCAATAATCCTCCCGCAAAATGAACAAATGGAATTTGTAATAAAAAGACGATGATTGCAGCAAACAATATGCGCAAAATGACCGCTCCAGCAGTCCCGAATAAAATGGCCCGATTGCGTTGCTTTTCCGGCAATCGACGCGTAGCCATCGCAATGACAATCGCATTATCTCCAGATAGAATAATGTCAATCGCAATAATTTTTAACAAAGCGACAATCGCTTCTGATGAGATGATCCAATCAAGCATTTGAGCTCCCCTTTTTCAATATATTTCTCCCCTATCTTATCGCGAAGCTCGTCTACATTCAACTTTTCTGTTCCGACATATATGTTAAATTCTCTCTTTATTTTTACAAAAACCGACCGTTGTAATGTATTTGTAACATAATTTAATGGCTATGTAACAATTTTTCGACATCTTTTTTGCTATAATGTATTCGTCGACGGAACAAGTCTTTTGGAGGTTCAAGCAATGAAAAAGTCTCTAGCCACTGCCGCTCTCTTCATGATTTTATGTTTCACTTTTTTTGCAAACCCTTTCAAAACAGAAGCTGCGTTTTCAGCAAGTACGCTCATCGCTGAAGCACAGAAAGTGATTGGTACGCCTTATCGTGCAGGAGGAACGACACCAAAAGGATTTGATTGCTCTGGCTTTGTTAGTTATACATATAAAAAATTAGGCATTTCGCTTCCTCGTTCTTCAGGAGCGATGTATGGGGTCGGAAAGCCTGTTTCCCTCAACCAATTAGCGCCAGGGGATTTGCTGTTTTTTAAAACATCGAAACATAAAGGGATCTCTCACGTTGCAATTTATATTGGCAACGGGCGTATGATTCATTCCACATCATCAAAAGGAGTCAAAATAGACTCTATTCATCAATCTTATTGGAAACAACGTTTTGTTGGAGCGAAACGTTTATAAAGCGAAGGCAAGCACTTCATGCCGAACGTCTTTTCGACGCGAAGTGCTTGCTCTCGACAACAAAGCAGGGGAGACCCCCTGCTTTTTTCATTATTTTTTCATTTCTTCTCCTATTCTTGCGATATATAATATATGTAACGTGGGGATGATGGAGGGACATAGCACCGATGACAAAAAAAGAAAAATGGTCCATGATAGTTAGCTCGTTGGCGTTCATTTGTTTCATAGCCATTTTGCTGTTTAGTTCAGCGCTAACAATGACATTTAAACAAAATCACTTTTTGTCAATTCATACATTGCTTGAGTTTTTCAGCATTACAGTTGCGATGGCTATTGCGTTTCAAGGATGGATTTCGTTTCCGCAAGCGTTATCGCGCCGTCGATTGCGCATTGCGACAACTTTTTTAGCTGTCGGCTGCCTCGATTTATTGCACACGCTTACATATAAAGAAATGCCGGGCATTGTGTTTGCAGATAGTTCCGTTCAGCTTGCGACTTCTTTTTGGCTAGCTGCTCGGCTCACACAAGCAGTATTTTTATTGCTCGCTTTTTTGCTCCCTGACGGACCGATTCAAGAAAAAGAGAAGCTGCTCGGTTTCTTCGTTCCTTTACTATATGTGGGGCTTTTATCGATAAGTATCGTTCATCTTGCAGACTCCTTGCCACCGCTTGTCGTTGAAGGGCTAGGAACGACTCCACTAAAAAACGGAGTAGAGTACATTATCACAACATTACACATCATCACGATTATTTTACTCATTCGACACTATAAAGAAAAACGGCTAGCGCCAACGCTTGATGTCATCATCGGTTTCGTCTTTTTATTTTTAAGCGAGCTTATTTTTACGTTATATCGCAACGTTTATGATGTGTTAAATGTATTCGGACACGTATATAAAGTGATCGGCTTTTCTTATTTTTTACGCGGTTTATATTTAGCATCGTTTAAAGAACCGTTTCAAGCGAGAGAGCGCGCCGAGCAAGCGCTCGCTAAAAGTAGAGAGCAACTGAGAAAACAAGCTTTATTCGATGAACTAACAAATTTACCAAACCGACGCTATTTTATTGATACACTTCGTGAGCGACTCGAAATAGCGAAACAAAAAAACGAAACTGTGGCGCTTTTTTTCCTTGATTTAGATAACTTTAAAAATATTAATGACTCACTTGGCCATGCAGCTGGTGATCTTCTGTTGCAATTGGTGGCGAAACGATTAAGTCATTTGCACGATCATTTTGTCGCTCGCCTTGGGGGCGATGAATTTGCGGTCATTGTTGCTGATGTTCCATCATTTGAACAAGTGGCACAACAGATGATTGATATACTTGGTGAACCTTTTTTCATTCGTCAAAAAGAATTATTTATTACAACAAGTCTCGGCATAAGCGTATACCCAACAGATGGGGAAGATGAAATGACTTTGATTCAACATGCGGATATGGCAATGTACGAGGCAAAGAAAAAAGGAAAAAATCAATGGGCGATGTACGATCCAACGTTTGAACAAGAGCGCGTCCGAAAATCACTCATTCGCCAACGATTACACGTCGCTTTAGAGCAACACGCCATTTCTGTATATTATCAACCAATTATCGACATGAAGAAAAATCAACTTGTTGGAATGGAAGCGCTCGCTCGCTGGAACGATGAAGAACTCGGCTTCGTTCCACCAAATGAATTTATTAGCATCGCTGAAGAGGATGGTTTTATTATTCCGCTCGGAGAATATATTTTCCAAACAGCTGTTTTTGACTTAAAACGACTACATGAACAAGGCTTAACTCACGTATATGTCAGCATTAACTTATCGCTTCGTCAATTGAAAAACGAGCAGTTTCTTTCTTTTGTACAACAATTATTAGAGAAAACGAGTTTGCAACCAAACCATATTGAATTAGAAATTACAGAAAACATTGCGTTAAGCGATGAAAAGCAAGTCATCGAAACGATTCATGCCCTAAAACAAATGGGGATTCGCATCGCGATTGACGATTTCGGTAGCGGCTATTCATCAATCGGTTATTTGCGCCATATTTCTGTCGATACACTCAAAATTGACAAGTCGTTTATTTTCGAAGTCACCACAAACGAACATACCGCAAAATTAACCGAAGCTATTATTGCGCTTGCCCATCGCTTGCATTTGCATATCGTCGCTGAAGGAGTAGAAACAGATCAACACGTTTCGTTTTTACAATCAACTCATTGCGACAAAGTGCAAGGCTATTTCTTTAGCCCACCTGTTCCGTTTGAAAAAGTTGTGAAACAAGTTCAAGCTGCTCATATATAATAAAGGGGAGAATTTTGGGGATGAAACATATACAAGTAACAGACAAAAAGCGACTTCATCAGCTACGTTATACAGGGGTAACGGAAGAAAAGCTACAATCCATTTACAATCATCGCAATGTATTACAACCGTTAGTCAAAGGAATTGTGGAAGATTTATATAAAGAGATATTATCTATTCCTTCTTTACGCAAATTAATTGAAGAACACTCGACATTAAGACGGTTGAAAAAAACACAAATCACATATCTGAATGAATGCTTTGCAGGGGTCATTGATGACGAGTATATTCAAAAGCGGTACAATATCGGCAAAGTGCACTCCGAAATCGGACTTGATTTGAAATGGTATTTAGCTACGTATACGAAATACGTTGAAATTATTTACAAACATATCTCTCCCGTTTTGCCGAATGAAGCAATCAACATTTTATTAGCTATTCATGCACTATTTTCATTTGACATGCAGCTTACCCTTGAAGCATATGAAATGGCTGAAATCGAAAAAGCAGCACACCCGCTTCGTTACGAACTGCACAAATTACAACAAGTGAATGGATTTACAGAACAAGATTTGCAACATCTTGATCAATTTAGCGGCTATATTTCGTTTCGCGTCGATGCGATTATGGAAGCATTTCGCCAATCGTTTTCACAACGGCTATGGGAAGAGTATTCATATAGTTTTTTTGAACGAGAAAAGTTTTTTCAGTATGTTAAAAACTTTTTGTTACAATTTTTCCAAGAGAAAATTTACTATGACACTGAAGCATACTTTCGCATCATTCGCGACTGGAGTCGATTAATTATCGATCAAAAATATCATGAAAGCTTTTTCCATATTACAACGGAATCCATTTGCGAAGCGATAAAAAAGATATTTTTAACAAAAGAATATTTGCATGACCCACATGTCGTTCAATATATTCACTCGTTCGAGCGATTTACGAAATTTACACTTTCAATTATGCAAGAAATTATTCGACCGTACTTATTTTTACGCGATTTCGATTTCCTTGATATTTATGCCTACGAAATTAGCACAATTGATTTTGGTCGTATTACGTGGATTGATGAGAAAACGAAACGATTGTTGCAGCACATCGGCATAGAGGAAGAGCATCCGATTGGGCGTCGTTGTTACGAGTTATTTCATCAACGTACCGTCCCTTGTTCAGGATGCCCAGCGTTAGAAGAAAAGTCCGAACCACTGCTTGCCACATTTGAAAATGAAAGTGGATCCCATTATTATAAAGTTCGGCTTTTGCCGCAAAATAAAATTTTTGAGCTATCTCGTGCCCTTCTCGTCATTCAAGATGTCACAAAAGAGGCAAAAGTGATGTTTGATACGCTTGAACGATTGCTTCAACTAGCTGAATATCGCGATGATGATACGAAAAATCATGTACATCGCATCGGTATTCTTTCCAGCATGCTTGCTCGTCTTGCTGGGTGTGACGAACAATTTGTGGCTAATATTCAAATTGCAGCGAAATTTCATGACATCGGAAAAGTTGGTATTCCTGATTACATCTTAAACAAACCAGGAAAGCTAACAAAAGAAGAATGGGAATCGATGAAGACGCACGTGCTCATTGGCCATCAAATTTTAGCCAATCTCGATTTACCTGTCATTCAAATGGCCGCAAACATTGCCCAAACCCATCATGAATGGTGGAATGGACAAGGATATCCAAACGGATTAAAAGGAGAAGAAATTCCGCTAGAAGGACGAATTGTCGCCATTGTTGATGTGTTCGATGCCTTGTTGTCCAAACGCATTTACAAAGACGCTTTCCCTCCAGAGAAAGTAAAAGAGATTTTACTTGATGGTCGCGGAAAACAATTCGATCCGAAATTGATCGACTTATTCATTACAATGTGGAACGATTTTCTCGAAACAAGGGAACGCCTAGCGTAAATGTAATGTAACAAAAATAAAAGCACCTCCAAATATTTCATGTGAAATTCGGGGTGCTTTTCCTTTTTATACTATTTGTTGTTGAATCATTGCGGCACGATGAGCAGTTTCTGTTACATATGCCGCCATTTTTTCATTCGCATCTTTTAAGTGTTCTACTGTTGCACTTACTTCTTCAAGCGCTGCACTCGATTGTTGAATGAAAACAGAAAAATCGCTAATGGAACGATCCATTTTTTCTCCTTGTTTCTCTAGCTTCTCGCTAATGATAAAAAAGTGAGAAAGTTGTTCTTGCAAATAAGTTAACGACTGATACAATCGTTCAAAATATACATTCACTTCATCCGTCAATAATTCATTTTTCGTTAATTGTTCACTCGTTTCATCCATCCGCTCTAACAGCTCATTGTTACTTTCGTTTACTTCTGCCAAATTACAAACGATTTGTTGTGTCGTTTCTTCCGTTAATACAGCCAACTTTCGAATTTCTTCTGCAACGACCGCGAATCCTTTCCCGTATTCCCCTGCTCGCGCTGCTTCAATCGTCGCATTTAATGCTAATAAATTCGTTTGATTTGTAATTTGTTTAATTTGTTTCGTTAACTCATTTGTATTTGCAATTTTACTCGTTAATGCATTTAATGTCGTTCTCGTCGCATGAATCGCCTCATGGAACTTTGCTGTATGTGTTAGTAAAAGATGCATTTTTTGTATACCAGCCTGCGCCATTTCACTTGATTGTGCTGAATGTTCCTTTAATTGTTTGGAAGTCTCGTAAATTCGCTCACTCATCGTTTTCGCTTCCGCTACTTCGTCATGAATATCAACGACTTGTTCACTTTGTGCTTGACCTGCCACCGCAGCTTGCCGAATCGCTTCTTTCATTTCTTCTTGTGCTTGCACATTTTGAAGCACCTTTTGATGAATATGTTCCACATTTTCAATAATGTGTCTTAATTGTTGTTCAAGCTCATACCTTCTTGCACTTTGCTTTTCTTTTTCTTCATGCGTCTGTCCAACATGCTCAACAAGCTGATGAAACTGCTTACGACTTAAATGCAACAAAACAGAAAGCGCGATGCCTATCATCACATAAACGATAAAAACGGTATGCCCAGTTTTTTGAAACACTTGCTGAAACGGTGAAGGAGTAAGTGCACTGACAACTAAAACAATTGTTCCAAGCAACATCCCTGTCATAAACAATACGCGATACAAATGTAACACCGACAACACAGCTAAACAAAAAGCCAAGGCGATTGTCCCTAAACTCCCGCCTGTCGTAAACAAACTGCCTAACGTCGCAGAAAATAATATAAAAATAATAAAGTATGGATATATGTGCTCATGCTTTTTTATCTTTTTTAACACGATATAAACGAGCACATTGAGTAAAAGACTTCCCCCATAAATAGCAATCTTCTCCACTTTCTCCCCGATCAAAATAAGTCCAATCACCCCTGTTAACGCACTAAGCGTATAAATAAGAAACAGGAAAAAGTTTTTCTTCCTCATTTCTTCCATCTTGAGTTGCTCAATAAAATCCAATCATGCCTCCCCCTTTTCCTTTTTTCTATAACTATATCAAAAAAATAAGAAGATAGTAAATATTATTCTGAAAATTAGGAATATATTCCTGCAAAAAACACCGCGCCATTGACGCGGTGTTACTCATAAGGACGTTGTTGATAAAAATAATTCGGTTTTACAATTGTATTATCATAATATTGGTGAAAAATGTGCGTTGTCGCTGGGGAAAGGGGAGGAATGAGCCACGTCCAACTGCCCGTTACTTTCCTTCCTGCTTCTTGTTCTTGTTGTTCAAAGCGCTTAAACTGCTGGGCTGCCGTATGGTGATCAACAATGCTTACTCCTGCTTTTTTATACGAATATAAAACAGCTACATTTAATTCAACAAGCGCTTGATCTTTCCATAGTGTGCTATTTCTCGATGTATCAAGACCCATGCATGAAGCAATTTTCGGAAGCATATTATATCGGTAATCATCCGCGAAATTGCGCGCCCCGATTTCTGTTCCCATATACCAACCGTTAAACGGAGCTGCTGTATACCGTATACCACCGATCTCTAAACACATATCTGAAATAATCGGCACAGCGTACCATTTTAACTGCAAATCATGGAACCACGCAAACTTCGGATGTTCAATCGGTACTTCAAGTACAATATCTTTCGGAATCGGAAACAACTTCGGCTCGCGACCATCTACTTGGATGACGAGAGGTAAAACGTCAAAATGCGTCCGTTCCCCTCTCCAACCTAACTGTTCACACGCTTTCGTAAACGAGATGGATGATGAGTCTCCAATGACTCCATACTCTGTTTCATAACCGGCATAACGAATTAACTGATGATTCCAAATGCGAACACGTTCAGGACGAAAAATAGTAATAGTCGGACGAATTTTCCCCTCGTTTGTCGCGAAAGCAATGTGATGGAATAGACGCTCCGCAATATCTTCTTCTCTCTCTATCGCACGTGCATCAAACACATGAAGCGTTTGCCAAAATAAACGTCCGATACAACGATTGCTGTTTCGCCATGCCATGCGCGCCCCATGTTCAAGCTCTTCATACGTATGTTCATACGTTCCCGTTTGTTCAATTTCTCGCTTCACTTGTTGTAACCGCTCATATATTTCATCATCGTTTTTTCCTAACTCTGTATAGCATAAAGTGATAAATTGTTTTGCCTCTTTCCATAATGCTGTCAACGTCAGTCCCCCCACCATCTTGTCTTTTTATACAATACACCATCTAGCAACAAAATCACAACAAAGAGCATATTCCACCCTTTGAACCAATTGTGTATAATAAAATACAGGAAACAGTCTTTATCCGCATCACCACACATCCTAAACACCTCTTCCTAGCACCGTACATGCCTGTCACCTGTTTCCCTTTCTACACTTCTAAACGAAAGGAGGTTCCCTCATGGAGCATACGTTGCGACAAATTTTGGACAAGCTTGACAAAATGGAAGCTAACATGACAACGAAGCAGGAACTTGAAGAAATCAAAGCCAACATGGCGACGAAGCAAGAGCTTGCAGAAATCAAAGCAGAACTTGAGGAAGTCAAAGCTAACATGGCAACAAAACAAGAACTTCAAGAAGTCAAAGCTAACATGGCAACAAAACAAGAACTTCAAGAAGTCAAAGCTAACATGGCGACGAAGCAAGAACTTCAAGAAGTCAAAGCTAACATGGCGACGAAGCAAGACTTCACGCTTGTCCAACAAGCCGTGCTTGAAACAAATGAAATCGTCAAAAAACTAGAAACGAAAATTGACAGCCATGAAAAACTTTTAACTCTTCTTTCGCATCGCTCACTCGAGCATGAAGCAGCTATTTCTAGCATTCGTTTCATTTTAACAAAATAAACGAGGGAACTCCCCTCGTTTACTCAATGTGACTTAATACATATTCGTCTCCTTTTCGAACGATGACGACATAAAATACATTTATTTGTTCGTTTGTTCGGGCATTCATCACAGTCACTTTCACTTTAACTTCCTCTTTTTTACTTGCTTCATTCGGTTCCCAATAAATGATCGATGGCTCAACATTAGCTCGTTCTCCATTTAAAAATAAAACTTTTGGTCCTTCATATCCTTCGATGCCTTCAATCTGTCTGCTATCAGGTGGCATTGATTCAGCGATCATTTGTTCATCAGAAGATACAGGTTGCTCCGCTTCATAAATCGTGAACGCATCATCAGCCATTTTATCCGTAAATAACTTTCCTTCACTTGCTTCCATTGAAAAATTTACTTGTTCTTTTCCTTCGTACATCGGATATATATGCAACCCTTGGCGGTTCGTTCTCGTTAAAACAAGTCCGTTATAGCTACTATAAACAGAAAAGTGGCGATCTTTTTCACATGCTATTTTCACATCTTTCGTTTCGCTCGTCTCAATCAGTTTTGCTTCCATATACGTTTGAAAGTTCATCAGCTTTTGATCGACAACATCAAATTCAATATAGCCGATGAAATGAGCCGTATCCGCATAATACGTACGCACGATGCGATATTTTCCATTTGCTAACGGTCCATTTAACAATGAAAAATCAATAACATCCTTCACCGTTTGTCCTTTTTCAACTAATGCTAAAACTTCAATGACTGCGATATCATTCGTTAACGTTGTCGGCAACCATGTCTGTTTTTTGTCATCGTATCGCTCAATTGTATATGCATACCCGAACGAAATGACACCATCGCTTTTATTCGTCACAGAGAACTGGAGCTTTTGTTTGTTTGAATCATATGTGACATCATGAATAGTTACATACGAATCGGTCGCTTCTGTCGTCATCATATCTTCCCTTTGCCCATGTTCCATCATCATTTCCGCTTCTTCTGTCGTTTTTTCTTTAGCTGGTTGCGTCGGATACAAGCTAATAACCAATAAGGCACTTGCTGCGACTAAACTAACATAAGCTGGTCGAAGCGACTTTCGCTTCTGTTGTTTTTCTCTTTCTTCAATCCGTTCAATGACTTTATTTTTCAATTCTTCCGTCACGACAATGTGTTCCATCTCTTTTTTATATCGCTCACGCAAAATCATACTCCCCTTTCAGTTTATTTTTTAACATTTCCCTCGCACGTGCTAACAGCGAACGAACCGTACTTTCCCGCTTTTTCAACAACTCGGCAATTTCCTTCGTCTGATACCCTTCATAGTAAAATAAATGGACGACTTCCCGATATTTTGTCGGAAGCAATGTGACTGCTGACATGACTTCGAAGTAATCGTTGGCATCAACATCAGAAGAATGCAACCATTCTTCATATACATCGACCTTTCGATACGCAAACCATTTTAATTTGTTTTTACATACATTTGCAGTAACGCGAATAAGCCACGCCTTCATATGCTCTTCACTTTGTATCCGATCCATATGCTCATATAGCTTAATAAACACATCTTGAAAGACATCTTCTGCATCGTGTTCATTCCTCATATACATGTACGCGAGGCGCAACACCATATTCCCATATTCATCCATAGCACACTGGATTTGTTCTTTTGTGCACAAAGAAACGACCTCCTTTCACTTCATATACAACTGAACAAATAAAAATGTTGCAGCCAATCGAAACTTTTTATCTTTTAAGTATACAAAAAGACAGCGAGTGATGCGGTCGCTGTCTTTAAACTAAAACAATGCAAAATATCTCTTAACCCTAAACTAAAGTGGCAACTGAACAATAAATTCCGTCCCTTGTCCTAATTGGCTGCGGACAGAAATTTTCCCTTGATGCATCTTTACAATCTTGTCTGCAATGGCTAGCCCTAGCCCACTACCGCCAGCGGCACGGTTACGCGATTTATCCGCTTTATAAAAGCGTTCAAAAATACGTGGCTGATCTTCCTCGGCAATGCCTGGGCCATTGTCTGAAACAGTAACAATGGCGTTGTTGTCTTGTTGCTGAAGCTGAACCGTAATCGTTCCACCGTTTGGCGTAAACTTTATCGCATTATGAAGTAAGTTCAACCACACTTGGCTCAGCAAATCTTCATCTGCAGTAATAACTACTTTCTCAAGCGTTACACACATCTCTATTTCTTTTTCGATCCACTGCGGCTCACAATGGAGAATGAGCGATTGTAATTGTGTGTCTAGGCGATAGGAGATTGGTTGGAATGGGTATCGCTCGGAGTCTAACATCGCCAAGCGCAACAAATTATCGCTCAACTTTGACAGACGGATGCACTCCGTTTCAATAATGTCGAGATAATGCATTCGCTGTTCGTAAGGCAAATTTTCGTTTTTTAACGCCCGAGCAAACCCACGAATCGAAGTAAGCGGCGAACCAATTTCGTGCGAAACATTTGAGATAAATTCTTGCCGCATTTCTTCCATCGCTCGCAAATTTGCCGCCATATCGTTCAGCCCTTCGACTAGTTCTGTAAATGGGTGATTCCGTTCGCCCCAGTCCGCACGGAGGTTTACGTGAAAATCTCCTTTCGCAATTCGATTGATCGCATCCATCAAGTGTTTCCAGAACACTCTTTCCCGCTTTCTTATGAAAGGTCCGACGATGCTCATACTAATGCCAAATAAAAAAAGCCCGAGACGGATGTGATAATTTGTCGAACTAACGGCTGCGGCTGCCAGGCAAATCGGGCATACATCGCTTCTGTAATAAAGTAGGCGGCAATCCAAAAGAGGCTGATCACCGCCATCACCGCAATGATCGTCAACACGGACTTGAGCACAAACGAAAGCCGCTTCATTTGCATACCTCCAACCGATAGCCTAGCCCACGAATCGTCCGAATGATAAATACGTGGCAATCAGCGAACCGCTCGCGCAGCCGCTTAATGTGCACATCGACCGTTCGTTCGTCCCCTTCGTAATCATAGCCCCAAATTTGTTCAATGAGTTCATCGCGAGTAAACGTTTTTCCAGGATAGCTAGCTAGCGTAAAAAGTAGCTCAAATTCTTTAGGTGGCAAAGCAATCTCTTCGCCTCCTAATCGGCATTCGTACGTCTGGCGATTTAACAATAAATCACCCATTTGCACCGTTTACGACGTGGCAATTCGGTATCGTTTGAGCAACGCTTTGACCCTCGCGACAAGTTCCAGCGGATCAAACGGTTTGACAAGATAATCATCTGCCCCTAGCTCAAATCCTTTTACTTTTTGCGCCGTTTCCCCTTTAGCCGTCAACATTAAAATTGGCACATCGTCATATTGGCGAAGTTCGCGGCATAACTCCCATCCATCCATTTCGGGCATCATAATGTCCAATACGACTAAATCGACTTTGACCTCTTCCAATACCGCGAGCGCTTCTTTTCCAGTTGCTGCTTCGTGTGTCTCAAACCCTTCAAGGCTTAAAAAATGCCCGACAAGCTCGCGAATATGTGCGTCATCATCGACAATTAACACCTGTGGCATGCTTATCCCCTTTCTTTTCCAAATATATCTTCATTGTAGCGCATTTTGTCATCTATCGCATTCGAATCTTGTATCGAAAAATATCGTGCACCGTTTCGGGCACGGGCACGATATTTATGCTCGGCTCATATAGACGCGTACGGTAATAGGTGCAAAGATGGCGACAATGACTGCAGCTCCAAGAAGCGAAATTGCAAAGTCCGAACCAATCGTTCCGTGATTCGTCAACTCGCGAACGGCTGTAATCATATGTGAAATCGGGTTAATGTTCGCAAACCATTGTAGCCAATCAGGCATCGTCTTTACCGGAACGAACGCATTCGAAAGAAACATGAGCGGAAACAACGCTAGCATAGAAATTCCTTGTACGCTCGCCGCATTGCGTGCTGTAACGCCAAAGAAAGCGAAAATCCAGCTAACAGCCCATGCGCATCCGATGGCAAAAACAGCAGCGAACGCAACGCTCGTAACTCCTCCTTCTGGGCGATAACCAATGAGAAACCCCATCGCAAAAG
Source organism: Anoxybacillus ayderensis (assembly GCF_013761015.1). NCBI lineage: Bacteria > Bacillati > Bacillota > Bacilli > Caryophanales > Anoxybacillaceae > Anoxybacillus > Anoxybacillus ayderensis. Next base: position 77,321 of record NZ_JACDUV010000008.1, on the reverse strand, counting down.
TGAGCACGGTAGCGATCGTGTAGCGAACCGTATCAGCTAATAAAGCTCCTGCCAACGGTGCAATGCGAGCAATTGGCAAAGACTTAAATCGATCGAAAACGCCTTTGTCCATATCATCGCGAAGTTGGACACCGGAGGCGACAGAAGCCCCAATTAACGTCTGCACAAGGATGCCTGGGATAATCATTGGCAAGTAGTTATGCACATTTCCAGCGATCGCTCCGCCAAAAATGTAAGTAAACATCAACGTGAAAATGATTGGTTGGAAAGTAACGTCAAATAATTGCTCTGGCGTACGCCGCACCTTTAATAAACTTCAATACGCCATCGTTAATGTTTGTTGTACCGTTTGCCGAAAACTTGTATAGTTTTTTAATTCGCGGTTCACCGTATGATTCATGCGCTTTCCTCCCCTTTTACTCCGTGGCCTGTAATCGCTAAAAAAACTTCGTCTAACGTCGGTTTTTGTACGCTTAATTCCGCCAGTTGGATGTTTGCTTCGCGAAGGGCAATCAGTAAATCGGTCACTCGGTCAGCATCCACCATCGATGCCGTAATTTTTCCTGTATCCGCTGAGACATTGGCACGGGCGTTTAGCACACGTTCTACTGTTCGACGTGCCATTTCTACATGTTGTGGATTGTCAATTTTTAATTGCAGCGATGAATTGCCAATCGACGTTTTTAGTTCATCTGCTGTTCCTTCTGCCACGACACGACCACGATCGATCACAGCGATACGATCGGCGAGTTCATCTGCTTCTTGTAAATATTGGGTCGTCAATAATACGGTTGAACCCATGTTAACTAATCGGCGAATCGTTTCCCACATTTGATTGCGTGTGCGAGGGTCCAATCCTGTCGTCGGCTCATCAAGGAAAATGAGCGGCGGCTGAGCAATTAAGCTCGCAGCAAGATCAAGCCGGCGCCGCATGCCTCCTGAGAACTGCTTAAGCGGACGTTTCGCCGCTTCAGTCAAACCAAACTCTTCTAACAGTTCCATTGCCTTGCGCCGCGCCTCGGTGCGACTCAGCCCGAGCAATCGAGAAAAAATGATTAAGTTTTCCATCGCGGTAAGCGATTCATCCACCGAGGCATATTGCCCAGTGACTCCAATCAATTGCCGGACGATTTGTGGCTCTTTTACTACGTCATAGCCAAAAATGCGCGCTGAACCGCCATCTGGCCGCAACAACGTCGCGAGCATCTTAACCGTCGTCGTTTTGCCTACCCCGTTCGGTCCAAGCACACCGTAAATCGTACCGGCGCGAACTTGCAAATCAACACCGTCCACTGCACGATTGTCGCCAAATATTTTCACAAGCCCATTCGCCTCAATCGCCCAATCACTATTGAATCTTTGCATCATTCTTTCCTCCTTATCGCTTCGTACATGGCAATCGTAACACGCTTTTATGAACGGAATATGAACAAGCAAAATGAAAAAACCCACCAATATCGGCAGGTTTTTATTTACCCGTGGTGCTAGTTGAGCGCTAGCGCTCAACTATCCCAAGTGTTACAAGTGAATATGCCAACAAGATACCATCTAGTGCTACTTCAAATCCCGCAATCGAATTAGCACGAATTTCTGTGATACGATACTGGTCGACGAGGACAGAGAACACCGTTTCAATGACTTTCCGTTTTTGTTTGAGCCATTTCTCCCATGATTCAGATGGGCGATGTTTCTGATTTTTGCGAGATGGAGTCCAAAAAGCGATTTGGTACGCTTCATACAACTTTTTTTGCCATTCGCTACTGATGAATCCTTTGTCACCCAAATTAAAGGGATGAGGAATTTGAGTCCTGACGGTTTCCGCTGCGGTTCGATCGTGACAGGACGCCTCCATTACCACGTATCCCATGGGCAGTCCTTGGTCGGTCACCTGAAGATGGAGCTTAAATCCATAGTACCACTGCTTTTTCGATGCACAGAGCCCGATGTCCGCGATTCCTTGAAATCGTTTGACGCGGTACATTCTTGCGGCATGGCACAACTCGATCGGCATACTGTCTACGACTGCATAGGCGTGGTGTTGACCACGTTTGGCTAGCTCATGGCGGATCCATTTGATCGCAAAGCGCAGCGCTCGACAACGACGATGGTAGCGAGAACGTTCGAGAAAATGTCCATCCGTAAACAAGTTCCCAGTCACAAAGCGATGCCATTCCCGTTCGGAAGAGAAGCCAAGCAGCTTCCCTAAAAGATGAATAGCAATGATCACCGCATCTTCTTGTTTCACCAAATGACGATTGCGACGTTGAAGATAGAATGGAATTTGTGACAGCTGGGCAGAAACAAAAAAGAAAATGGCTGCATATTGTTTTTAAATCTTTGCTTGATCTGTAGTAAAATGAAAGTGCTCTTGCATAGGGATTCTCCTTTCGAATGTTGGATCGCACTTTCATTCTACAGGACATCCACAAGCAAGGGCTATTTTTATGCTTACTCGATTTTATCTAGCACCACGTGGAATAGTTATTAATTGAACAGCTGCAAAAGCAACAAAAATAAATAAATGTAGATAACAAGGACAAGCAGTAACTGATGTTTACTGCTTGCCCTTGTTAAAAAGGGAATTTCTACAAATTATTCTCTAGGTTTTTTTTCAATTCTCTCTTTATCTTTTCTTTATTGTAGTTATCACCGTCCATTTTGTGTTTTTGAATTAATAATGCACAATAACCCGATGTATAGGCCGTTGCGAATGAGACACCCGTATCAAGAGTCATTTTATTATTAAAATAAAGAGAAATAATATCTTCCCCTGGTGCAAACACATCTACTTTTTTCTTCTCAAACTCTTTTGAATAGATTTTCCCTTTAGTATTCAACATCCCCACGCTAATAACTTCGGGATATGATCCCGGATAGACATTATCGGTATCACCCGGATATTTAATATTTCCAGAAGAAGCAATTACAATGATGTTATTTTCAACAGCTTTTTTTATTGCTTCGTGTAATTGAGGATTGTCTTTTGGAAATTCTAAACTAATGTTAATGATGTCCACCTTTTGTTCTATCGCCCAATTAATACCTTTAATGAGATTTTCAAATTTTACGTTTCCGTTTTCATCGGCAACTCTGGCAATATACAAATCAGATTCGGAGGCAATCCCTAGTAAATTATAATTATTTTTACGTGCCCCGATAATACCGGCAATCTTTGTGCCATGACCATTTTCGTCATCAAACTCATCTTTCTTTTCACTAATAAAATTTATACCTTTTACATAAACAAGATCCTTGTTTGTTTTATCAATACCTGTATCAAGTATAGCTATTACCATAAATATTCTTTCTATACCATTGATGTAGGGAGTTTTTAATTTCTTGTTCTACAATCTCTGGTTGATCTACGGTTTTTAAAGTGTTTTCTGAGTGGTTTTGATGGTTCATATGACTTTCATGATTATGGTTCGTAGCAGTTGTAGTATGATTATGACTGGAACATCCAGCAAATAAAACAAAACTAAGAATAAAGATCAGTGCTGTAATGCTAATCTTTTTCATTTTCCTTTCTTCCTAACTTTATGGAATCTGTTGCCACCATGAATGTTCATGCCAATATTTACTATGACCAATAAGCGGTGAACAATTTCGAACATAGGCTTTGCATTATCGTAAATCAGGAGCCATTTTACCTAGAGTGGAATCAGCAGCACAAATAGCAAATGCTACTATTGCCTTATAACAATCCGAAGTTATAAAGTTTTTATATCCCCAACCATTATCATCCAAACAATATGGCCATCCTCCACCTGATATTATTCCATCTTGTTTGTCTTTAGAATGATCTACATAAATTAAGGATTTAGGCCACTTCATTTCAAGCTCTTTTTTGAGTTTCTTAACAATCTCATGATCGCCCTTACCCAAAGAATCAAAAGATTCTACAAGAAGGGTAAGTTCCTGTTTATACATATAAACACCATCTTTTATTCTTTGCATATCCTCTTCACTAATGCCGAAATCTTCTGCACTTGCATTTAGGATTTCATCCATCATGTAAAACTTTTCTTTATTTTCCTTAGCTTGTTCAATTTTTTGTGCTAATTCTGATTTCAGTTTCTTTTGCTTTTCAAACATGTCGTTAGTAAATCGAGGATCTTTAGTTGTTTTGTTTTCATCATGCATGTTCATCGAATCATACATCTCAATCATGGCTTTTGCAATTTTTTGTACTCTTCTTTTTTAGCCTCCCCTATGTTGTCGTGTGAGTCCGCACGAGCATACAGTGGACTAATAAAAACAAAAAGAAGTGCGAACACACTTACTATTTTTAGGACTTTGTTCATAGATAAATAACCCTTTTTTGATTTCTATACCAAATTACCATAAATATTACAAAAAATAAATACATTAATATTACAAAAAATCAATACATTTACATAATTTACTCTGTATTCTAATACAAGATTGTGGTAATTTTTTATTAAACAAATAATAAAATCTACATAGGAGGTAGAATAAATGATATTTCAAAGAATAATATTACCTTCAATAACATTGCTATTAGTGATCTGTCACATAACTATTCTCTATTTTTGGGTTTTTGATTGGAAAAAACTGATTACTAACTATGGTTTAATTATATGGATTGGTTCAACTTTTTTAGGCATTTTAATCTATATGACTTACCGAATTTTAAAATCGAATACGAAAATATTTGTAATTGCCAAGAAGGCAATACTTTTTTCTACTTTGATGGTAATTATTCTAGGTCTTATTGCTATAATCATTGAGTTAATCACAAGTTCCATGCCATAAAATAACTATTTTGTTGTATTTGCGTATTCATAAAATGGATCTGTTAAGAAATGTTGTTGGCTTTTTCCTAAACTCCCATGGAATAATAAAATTTATTTCATCATCTGTGGTGAAGCTGGCTTTATGCTGGCTAGCGGGTACGATAGTTGAACAAGATCTACCGAAAAGGGGCTGACTCCAAAAGTCCGCTTTTTAGCGGACTTTTGGGTCAGCCCCTTAATTTTCTCTCTGTAAATTCCTAATAAACTCGTTCATCCCTCCCCCGCTCCAACCCTTATTGTTACGTACCCATTTATTTACATTTGAAATAAACTCGTTCATCCTTCACCGATTTTTGCGATTTTTTTCTCTGTTTTTTTCCCGCTTTTTTCCTTAAAACCATCCCACTTTATTTCAATTTTTGGAAAAAGAAAAAGGAAGAGTGGATGATTTCTCCCGCTTCTTCCCTTTTATTTTTCTCTTCCCTTTTCCTTGTTCTCTCAATGATTCCCACGCTTTTTCTTCTTCTTTTCTCCCCATCTTTTTCCCGATAAAGAGCGGGAAAAGGGCGATTTCTTTTTCCAGTAAATATCATCCAAATTCCGACTTTATTTCTCATGATGAACGGTTATTTTTTCAGTGGAACGAGTTTATTTTGAGTGTACAAACTAAGCTCTAATTTCGCTACACATTCGACATGTGTTGTGTGCTGACGATAGAATAAAATAAATTGAGATGTAGATATTCACCTTTAAACATTTGTCAATTAACAAATAAAATCAGGCATTAGATAAACCTAATGCCTCCTCCTCTGATTGAATATTCTTGAATATTCGTATTTATTATATCTATACCTTAATTAAATCTTCAATCTCAATCTTTAAGACATTTGCAATCCTTTGTACAATTGGGTAACTAAAACGTTGTTTTTTCTCACCTTGCTCAATTGCTTTTAAAACTTGTACTGATACTCCAGTTTCGTTTGCCAATGTTTCAATTGATATTTCTTTTTCATTTCTAATTTTCTTCAACCTTTCAACAAAATCCCTCTGCATTATTCAATTCCTCCCTAAAAAGTTTTCTCTAAACAAGAAACCTTTTTGAAAATTTATTTATTATATACTTTATCTTCGTTTTTTAATCAATTTAAGTTCAAAATGATTGGAGTAACTGAGTTTTAGCATGTATATATTTTTCCATCTACTATAGTCATCAAATTATTACCTTTTCCAACTTTCACATAAAAAATTCAATCGAAATGAATATTTCAACTAAAAGAAATAAATATTAATCCCTAAAAAGAGGGAGTTAAAAAATGTTATATAAAAAATCACCTTTATTACATGGTCCAATTTTTAGACAAGTCTATACAAAAGCATTTGATAAAGGAAATTTCCATCTTCAATGTACTTATTGTAATCTTTTTGACGCAGAAAAGGAGGAAAACGGAAGATATAAATGCAAATCATGTTTCGGCAACAAAACTTGTGAATATTTAACAGCTGTAGCATTAAAACGCATGGAACTAAACTATGAGGTTCAATATCAGTATTCATCCAAGGAATGCTTCTATAAAAAACCACTTTATATTGATTTTCGTCTTTATCCTACCCTACTTTTTTCAACTCGTTTTTTCTTAGAGGTGCTCGAGAATTGGCATTCTTATGAGGATGACGATAGCAAAATAAAAAATGCTTTAAAATTACAACATTTTATGATAATTAAAGAACCAATATTTTATCTTTATGAGGAGGATTTCGGTTTGAATTATGGCAACGAAGAAAGTTGTACTTTAAATATAATCCCAAAATTAGAAGATTTTTTTAAAACAGTCGAAAAAATTGATTCTTGTGATAAAGTCGAGAGAGACTTATTATTAGATGAATTATATAAAAAGTCCCCCTATTATTCATATCTAAAATTTTGAAGAATGGCAACAAAAGCAATATGAAGAAAGTTTTCACCCATTCTTATAAAGGGAGTCCTACCTAATCATTGAATAAAGAATCAGTAATCCTACTATAATTATAAAAAATTATTTTAGTAAAGGAGTCGACTGATTTGAATAAAGATGAATTTTTATCAATGAATCCAGATTTACGTGTCAAAAGAATAAACAAAATGCTTGAAACTATGCAGTTGCCCGATATTGCAAAATTACTTGATATGCCTTCAAGCACCTTTTCTGCTGAAATGCAAAAAGGGGACTATGTGTATATTAAAAGGGAAAAAAAATATTTTAAGTTCTTGAGGGATGAAAATAGCTCAAAAGATGAATTAAACACTTCTGATTATAATGAGGAGCTTTTATTCATTAAAAGGAACTTTGATATACTAAAAAACATTGTATCGAATCAAGAAATGAGCAACTTATTGATTCTTGATAAAAAAATATACGATTCTAAAGCAAAATACGTGAATAAAAATATCAAAGTAAATGATTCTATCTATCAAGAATTCACTTCGACTTGCGAAAGGCAATTTCCACATTTAAAAATACAAGATTTAATAGCTCAAGCATTTGTGGATTTTATTTCAAAATACTCTTCTATGGAGAATAAAATTTGACTATTAATAAGAACGTCTACACTGGTACAACTCTTTAAAAAGAAAACATCTCCGCTGCAGAGATGTTTTCTTTTTTGAAAGCACATGGTTTTTAAGGATTTACTTATCTTTGGAATTCACCTTTAATAAGTCTATAAGTATTTCTGTGGAGGGCTCTGGCAATATCCGTAGGAGTTCACGAATACCCAATCCATAAAGAGAAAGTAATAAAAACTCCTCCGCACCTTCTAATTTTCCATCGATAATTTCTATTTTTTCAGCGAGAGCTTCCAACATAGAGTAAGTAATTCTTTGTCCTTCTTCCTTTATCATCATATTATTCACTCTTTCTTCGGTTCTGATTTATTTTGGTAGAGGTTTTATCAATAATTTAACAATACAATTCATATATTCTTGCTCTACATACATATCAATAATTTGATAACCGTGCTCCAAAACGTATTTTTGTACGAACAGATGAGCTCTTCTAAAACCTCTCGATGACATGCAAAATGTGATACTTTTGTCCCCTCCCACTGCCAAAGACTTGCATCATTTTTTGGTATAATTATTTTTTCAAACATCTGATATCATCCCTTTTTATCTTGCTTTGATTTTCCAATAAAAGTTAAGGGTTTTTGATTTTGCTTTTTATGTCGTACATATTCTCTAATTTCTTCTGGAAGTGTAGCATTATGATGTAATTGTTTAACTGTTTTATATAACATTCTTGCTACATCCGTTACTTTTTCTCTTGAAAGTGTAGGCATCAAATCACTAATTGTTTTTTCGGAAGTTTCCACGTCCATAAATATAGAAAGGCTTTTGGATTTTGTTGCAATTAAATAGCCTATGGAGGATATTTCCTTACCCCAACTTGTACCACATTTCTGTTGCAATTCTACCTCTTTTTTCAATCTTTTAAGGAAATCCATAAAAGACAATTCACTTTCTCCTGCATTTGTCATTCCATCACCTCCTTCAATTACAGATTTTTTATTCAAATTACCGTTTCCTAAAACAGAAAAAAGGCTTTGACTATAGTCGATAAAAGTCGTTTTTTTATAACGACACGAATAGTCAAAGCCTTTAAAAGCAAAATAGATTTTTTATTTATTATACATAACTTTCTGCCATTTTGCTATGCAGAATAAGATGGCTACCGAATGTATTAGGGTAAAGTAACTGTAACTATAAAGGAGTGAAAACTGATGGCAGATAATATGTCTAAAAAAATAGAAGCAAAACAATGAAATCCATTAGTTCACAGTCGGAGCTGGAAAACCGCATAACAAAGAACCTTTGGAGCAGAGGTATAGATTTAGGAAAAAACGTTAAATCCTTGTATGGCAACCAGACATTACTATACAGAAGTATTAAATAGTATATTTATTGACTCTTCTTTTTAGCATATCTGCCCCATTCACAGCAACAAACCTAAAATACTCAAAATTGGAGAAAATATCACACAAACTTCCTTTTATATTCCAAATTTATCCTTTTAATAAAGTTATGAATCAAACTTTATTTAATGCTATTATATATAGGAGAAAAGGAGTGAGTATTTTGGAAGACAAAATAAAAAGAATACTATCAAACTATCATCAGTCATTTTCTACCAAAACGTATTCTGATGAAAATAATGATTATGACATCTTGATGGAGCTTTTTGGGATTTCCCCTGATTTAAAAAGAGAAAACAGACAGTATTGGGGAAGAGAGTTAGGGATGCTATGGCAACTTATCATTACAGAAATCTTCAAAGAAAAACACCCCCAATACGGGGATGCTCTAAGGTATGATGCAGATGAACCATGTGATTTAGTTGCAGGTTCAGATGCAATTGATACTAAATATAGAATTGGTTCTGGAGATTCGGGTACATTAAAAAAATTTAAGACCTATGGAAAATTATTAAGGGATGAAGGTTATCGACCTGTCCTCTTAATTCTTAGAGAAGATAATCTACCTGCCGCCATTAAGGCTTGTGAAGTGGGAGGTTGGAAAATACTCACAGGACAAGATACTTTTGATTACATTCAAAATCAAACAGGTGTTAATATAGTACAATTATTCAAAAGTTTCGGGAACGAATTTGCGATTAATCGTTAAGTATAGAAAAAATATCCTGTTGCTCACCTTCAGTTTTCAACCTGTTTTTAAGATTATCTAATCTTTGGGTAGCAATTTTACAGTATTCATCAACAATTTCTATACCAACAAAGTCTATTCCAAGTTCAGCGGCCGCTAAAGCTGTAGTTCCTGAACCCATAAAAGGGTCAATGACAACATTACCATCTATTGGAGGAATAGATAAATCTATTAGTTTTTTTATCAATTCTAATGGTTTTACGGTAACGTGTATATTAAAATCTTCAATTTTATCCCTTTTTACATTTTCTATAATATTAGACTGGAAGCCTTCTTCTGTTTTTGCCTTAAATAAACCTACATTATATTTTTTGAGAGTTTCAATGTAATTATTCACCAATGGTTTTTGGACAACAGAGATGGCTTCCCACTCGTTTCTTAAAGCACTATGCCACCCTTCCCAACGCTCTGGATTCTCTTCACCCATTTTCTCCAACTTTTTTGCTACATTTAATCCTTTTGGAATTCCACTATGCCTTCTCCAAACAATAATGTCCCTTGCATAAAAACCAACATTTTCAAGCCCCACTTGTACATGAGCAATCGTTCTTGTGCTATTGAAAGTAAATACAAAAGCTCCAGGTTTTAATATACGGTACAGTTCTCTCCCCCAATCTTCAACCCATTTTTGATACTCAAGTATATTCTCACGATTCTTTTTATACCATCTTTCGTTTCTTACTCCCCCAGCTAAACCACTACCATAAGGAATGTTCTTTACTAACGTATTTGAATTTTGAACACGTTCTGTTCTCCTCTTTATTTCTTCAACATCCCAATTACGACCAATAAATTCATAATTATAAGGTGGGTCAGTTATACAACCTGCAATTGAATTATCTGGTAATTGCTTCATTACTTCTATACAATCGCCATTCAGTATCTTATTTTTAAAATCCATATTTACATCTCCTCAAAATAATACCTAAGTTGATAGTAATAAATTGGTTTACAATTGTCAACTATTTTTTCTTGGTCTTCCCTTTTTAATTGGTGTATTCAACAATAACTGAAGGTCTTCTTCTGTTGTTACATAAAACGTTCCTTCTTGACCAACTTCTCTATAATTTAGTTTCCCTTCCCTAATCAATTTATGAATATATTGTCTGGTATAAGGCTTTTCTTTACCTTTAAGCTCAGCCAATCTCTTTGCCGCCTCAGTGAGAGTGTATTCTCTATTCATCTACTCACCCCTTACATTTACTTAACTTTCACAATGATAACATACTATAGAAAAGCTAAAACATAAAGATATAGCGGAATTAACTGAAATTTTTAATGGGAAAAGGATTACTTATCCATTTCTCTTTCCCAAGTTTTTCTCCATCGTGCTTAGGTATTGGAATTGGATTTATATTTAGGTCTTCCAACATTTTTGTAAACTTATCTATTTTATACTTGCTATACTTTTTCTTTTTAATACCCTTGAAATCTAACTTTAAGTCTTTCAATCTATCAAACCCATAACGGGATACATCACACATAAACTCTCTTAATTTGTTCTTGTCGCCTTTTTTAATATTGCTCTTCTCTATGATTTTTTCCGAGACACCGATAGGATAGTAGTCTCCTGTGAAAAAAATCGGACAAATGTTTTTTGTCATATACTTTGTCCAAAAATCATTTGTTAAATAATTTTCTAATTGCCTATCTAAGCCATAAGTTCTTTTCATATAATTTAAATGTCTATTTTGAAGACTAACTTCAAATCTCAAAACATCTTTTTCATAGTCTTCTATTTTCTCACCCTTTTTTTCACGTTCAGTTTCTTTATCGTAAATCATGACTTTTACCGACTTTGAATTAAAATAAATAGTAGATTTATAATGGTCATTCTTTTTCTTAAATCCATGCTTTTCTACGGTCTTTTTATAGATTTTCAGCAATATTTCCCGATGTTTTTTGTTTGGTATAACAGCATCAAATCTGAAATCCAGTCTCAAGAGAGTCAATTCTTTATCATTACTTCCAAAGATAAAATACAGATATTCATTAAGTTTCATTTGAATTTTATCCAAATCCTTTTCTTTAATATCTGAGGTTCCTATCAACTTGATAAAATCCACATATACATCCATTCGCCACAGACTGAAAAATTTTTTAAACGAAGTAGATATTCCATTGAAATTTTTGTCAATAACCTTTCCTAAAAGAGTTATTTTTTCTTTAAACTTCCTACTAAGAAATCCGATTTCATCATCTTTCAGTACTACTTGAAACTTTGCAGTGTGTATCATAATTATGTGTCTCCTCCTTTATTTTTTGATTATTTTCTCTTTATAACAGTAGTAGGGAACGTTAAGAATCCTTTTATATCAAGGTTTTAATAGAGTTTTTCAAGAGTATTTTTTCCCCGAACCGAACATATTTATTGTTTCCGTTTGAGCCATTTACAGCTTCAATGAAAATCATAGATTCATAGAGGAAATTTAAAAACCCGATTTGTGCCTAACCATGTTTGACAATAAAAAAGACCAGCTAAAAAAATTCAACTGATCTCTTCTTTATAATTATTTACTTTAACGCTTTAATTTATCATAAAACACCCTCAAACATGAAAGCTATAGAACTAAAAATTGCATATCAATATACTTAAAACCATAGGAGCTCCAAACTTGGTTTAAATCCATTTAATTAAAACTTAAACGCAGACTGCTAAATAGATAAAAAAAACGTCAAGGAGGGAACGATGTGGAAGTTGAACGTATTTTTAATAATAATAGCAACATTACTTTTGAAGATATTATTTTTTCTTTAATTGGCAAGGAAGTTGACAGATTAATAGATGATTATTACCATCAAAATAAGTTTAAGGTGGATACTGCTACATCTCATGAAGAAGGGAATGTATTAGTATGAGATGTGCAATCTATATTCGTGTTTCTACAAAGAAAGAAGAACAGAAAAACTCATTGGTATCCCAAAAAGAAGGTTTTATTCAATATGTTACGGAAAGGGGCTGGGATATTTACGACTTTTACGTGGATATTGATTCGGGAACAATTTCGAAGAGGGAAGCATTGCAAAAGCTAATTGAAGATGCGAAAGCAAAAAAATTTGATGCTATTCTCTCAAAAGAATTATCCCGCCTTGCTCGAAACGGAGGACTATCTTATCAAATTCGTGACGTGGCTATTTTAAACAATATCCATATTATTACATTAGATGGTGCAATTGATACAACAATAGGAAATATGGACAAATTCGGTTTGTATGCTTGGCTATATGAAGAGGAATCCCAAAGAACAAGCAACCGTGTTAAATATTCATTAAAAGTTAAAGCTGAAAAAGGCGAATTTAAAGGGTCAGTACCTCCTCTTGGATATGAAGTAAAGGATGGAAAACTATATGTTCGACAAGATGAAACACCAGATATTGTAAGGAGAATTTTTAGAGATTACTTAGCTGGTAAAGGGTTTGACCGAATCGCAAGAGAGTTATACGAAGAAGGTATCCCTACTCCAGCTCAATTTGCAGGAAAATCAAATAGTAGTGATAAATGGCATGGTTCATCTGTAAGAATAATACTGGAAAATCAACATTATACAGGTGACTTAGCGCAAGGACGTTCAACAACTAAAAGTGTTACAGTGAAAAATCGCAAATATAATGACCCTAAAGACTTCATTATCGTACCAAATACACATGAAGCAATTATTTCTAAAAAAGACTTTGAGACCGTTCAACAGCTTATTAAGAGCCGAAAACGTACAAGACCACAAGCAGAAGTGCATCTATTCACTAATACAGCTTATTGTGCTGATTGCGGTAGAGGAATGCACTATAAAAAAAATTGTAAGAGCTATGTATGTGGCAACTATAATAAGCATGGTATAAAGGCTTGTAGCGACCACTTAATAAGAGAATCAGACTTAATCTTAGCCATTTTAAACGATATTCAAAATCTTGCCTCCAATTTGAACAATGAAGGTATTATCGGTAAGTTGGAAGCACAACTAAATAAACAAAAACAGCAAAATGAAAAACAAATAAAGGCTCTCGACAATAAAATCGAAAAACTCAAAAACAGAAAAAGACAAGCACATAACAGCTTTTTTGACGGAGAAATGCCTAAACATGAATTTGATGATTATATCAGCTCTATAAATCAGGAAATAAATGAATTGCTAAAATCAAAACAAATCCTTGAAGAGTCTTTAAAAAGCCAAGATGACATGTTGGCTATTACCGAATTAAAGAAAAATCTTGAACAATTTTTATCTTTTAAAGAGCTTACTCCTAAAATGCTTCACAGCTTAATTGACCGCATTGAAATAAAAGCAGATGGAAGTCCGAGAATCTTTTATCGATTCTCGAACCCATCTGCTTACTCTTTGATTCTTTCTATCAACGCACAGCACTCCACATGCATCGTATGTGGGAACATGTCGACAGGTTGGACTTCCATTGTTTTGTAGCCACCGTCTTCTAACATACGCAAGTCACGGGCGAGGGTTGCTGGGTTGCATGAGACGTATACGACGCGATTTGGCTTCATCGCGATAATTGTTTGCAATAACGATTCGTCACATCCTTTTCGTGGTGGGTCGACCACGATACAGTCTGCTTTCACTCCTTGTTCGTACCATGTCGGAATGACGACTTCTGCTTCCCCAACCGCAAATTCTACATTTGTGATGTCGTTTAGTTGAGCGTTTCGTTTAGCATCGGCAATCGCTTCTGGAACGACTTCAACGCCGTACACTTTTTTCGCTTTTTTCGCTAAAAAGAGAGAAATGGTGCCGATGCCGCAATAAGCATCAATGACCGTTTCTTCGCCTGTTAAGTTCGCATATGCAATCGCCTGATCATATAACACTTTCGTTTGTTTAGGGTTTACCTGATAAAACGAACGGGCAGAAATGGCAAAACGAATGTCACCGATATAATCATAAATATATTCAGAACCCCAAAGCACACGCGTTTCTTCTCCCATAATGACATTTGTTCGCTTCGGATTAATATTTTGTACAATCGATTTCACATTCGGCACACGATCAATAATCGCTTCAATGATTTTCTTTTTATGAGGCAACTCTTCTGTGCGCGTAATAAGCACGACCATCACTTCTTTCGTCGTCGCCCCGTAACGCGCCATGATGTGTCGAAGAACGCCTTTATGCGTTTGTTCATTATAGGCTGGAATGTTGTATTGCTCGCAAATTTCTTTAACCGTCTGAACGACAATATCGTTCATTTCTTGTTGGATTAAACAGGTGTCCATATCAATAATGTCATGGCTTCGTTCTTTATAAAAGCCTGCCACAAGACCGCCTTCGCGCTCACCGACCGGCACTTGCGCTTTGTTGCGATATCGCCATGGGTCTTTCATGCCAAGAACAGGATGAACGATCGCATGTTCAATTTTCCCGATGCGAGCAAGCACTTCTTTGACATGTTTATGTTTCGCTTTTAGCTGTCCTTCGTAACGAATATGTTGAAGCTGACATCCACCGCATTGTTTATAAATCGAACAAGGCGCATCGATGCGCTCTTCGCTTTGTTCATATAGCTCGATTAGACGGCCAAAGCCGTACCCTTTTTTCACTTTGACAACTTTCACTTTCGCTTTTTCGCCCGGTAAACCGTTTGGAACGAAAATTGGAAAGCCATCAATTTTTGCTACTCCTGCACCGTCGTGCGTTAAATCTTCAAAGATGACATCGTAATATTCGTTTTTTGTTACTGGTGCTTCCATGCTTCTTTCCCCTTCCGCAAAATTGCTGTCAAGATTGTAGCATAGTCGAATAAAAAAGAACAGGTTTATTCCCCTGTTCTCATTTGTTCAGCCTTTTCTTTCGGAACAAATACGTTCATATGACGATACAAGTTGACAAATTCCCCAGGAAGCATTCCGCCATACTCGCCGTCTAAATTGAGCTGCATGTTTTCTTCCGTATACACTTTTACACGGTTTGCTTTCGTATAAATGATGTGTGGATCGTGAATATGTTCCCCACGTAGTGCGAGCGTTGCGATTTTAATAAATTCTGCTAAGTTCGTTTCTTTTAAAATAATTAAATCGAACATGCCGTCATTTAACGATGAATTTGGGGCTAATTTTTCAAAGCCGCCAACAGAATTCGTAAGCGAAACGAGAAAAAGCATCACAGCACCTTCAAACATTTTGCCGTCGTACTCAATTTTTACATGAACAGGATGGAGCGAAGGGAGCATCTCAATTCCTTTCAAATAGTAGGCAAGTTGACCAATCATCGTTTTTAATTTGCTTGGCACTTCGTACGTTAATTCCGTTAAGCGCCCACCACCTGCGATGTTAATAAAATAATGTGTTTTCCCTTCGTTCGTAACTGCGCCAATATCAATCGGCACCGCTTCCCCGTTTACGATGACATCACACGCTCCTTCAATCGAGCGTGGTACGCCGATCGCACGCGCAAAATCGTTCGTCGTACCGACTGGAATAATGCCAAGGTTTGGACGATACGAAGCCTCAGCTAGCCCGTTTACTACTTCGTTAATCGTTCCATCTCCACCTGCAGCAATGACGAGATCAAATTCGCGTTCTACCGCTTTTCTTGCCGCCTCCGTCGCATCCCCTGCCCCTGTCGTCGCATGACATGACGTTTCATATCCTGCTTGTTCAAGTCGAATCAGTACATCAGGCAAATGTTTTTTAAATATTTCCCTTCCTGACGTCGGGTTATAAATAATACGTGCTCGTTTCATCCTCATCATCCTATTTCTTTATTTTTCCACTATTTAACATCATACCAAATTTTCATTGATGTTGCAACGAACAAAAGAAAGCCGACTCAAATGAGCCAGCTTACGCAAACATTTCATACCAAATTTTTATCACAGTCGCTACAATTAATACAAGCAAAATGTATTCGAGCACTTTTGTGTTCATTTTTTGGCTCCATTTTGCCCCGATCGGCGCCGCTAGTAAACTAGCAATGACCATCACAAGCGATGGAACGAGAAGCATATGCCCCCCCATCACTTTTCCAACCGTCGCCCCGATCGATGAAATGAACGTAATGGCCACCGATGAACCAATCGCAATGCGCGTTGGCACTTTTAAAATGACAAGCATAATCGGTACAATAATAAACGCTCCTGCTGCTCCGACGATACCGGAAGCAATTCCAACAATAAAAGATAACATAACCGCATACAATCGGTTAAATACAAGTTGCTCTGATGAGACATGTTCGCTCCTCTTTGGCTTTGGGAAAAACATTAATACGGCTGCAATCGAAGCTAAAATGGCATATACAACATTAATTGTCTCATCGGCTAAAAACTTTGAACCGTATCCACCAATGAAGCTGCCAATGACAATGGCTGTTCCCATGTAGCCAACGAGCCGACCCGATACATATCCCCCTTTTTTAAACACGACAAGAGCGGCAAGTGTCGAGAAAAATACTTGCACCGCACTAATGGCGGACACTTCTTGCGCGGTAAAAGCAGTCAAGCCAAGGAGAGGTGGAATGTATAAAAGCATCGGATATTTAATGACCGAGCCACCGATGCCGACCATACCTGATAAAATCGAGCCGATGGCACCAATAAAGAAAAGAACAAGCAAATGGAAAAATGTATATTCCATATCAAACGCTCCCTTTACACTAAGTCGGCAATATGATTTTTTAAGGCGTATTGAATGAGTTCATGTTTTTCTTTAATGCCAAGTTTTTGCATAATGTTTGTTTTATGATTTTCGACCGTTTTCGGACTAATTTTTAACTTGTTTGCGATTTGGTTGTTCGTATATCCTAAAAAGGTTAACCGAACAATTTCACGTTCGCGATTAGTAAGTGGTGACTTCGGCTCTTTTTCCGCAAACATTTTTTCAAGCCGTTCCTCAGGAATATGGGTACGGTAAAATCGCTTGCCGTGATATACTGCTTGCAATGCTTCGTGCAAATCATTTGTTTGGCTGTTTTTTAACAAGTAACCGTGAATATTATATTGAATCGCTTTTTGTACATATATTTCTTCATCATGCATCGTTAAAACGATAATTTTCACATCTTCTAATTCATCCATAATCGTTTTGGCGGTTGTAAATCCGTCAAGCCCTGTCGGCATCGAAAGGTCGAGCAAAATGACATCTGGACGATGTTTTAATGCCAGTGTAATGGCATCGCAACCGTTGCTTGCCTCCCCGACGACTTCCACATCCGAAAATCCTTCAAGAAGGAGGCGAATACCTTTTCGAATTAAATCATGATCGTCAACGATTAACACTTTCATCCTCTCCGCCCTCCTCTAACGGCACGCGCACAAAAATCGTTGTTCCTTTCATTGGTGCTGATGTAATAGTCGTTTCTCCCCCGAGATGAAAAACACGTTCTTGAATATGTTTTAAGCCGAGCCCTTCACGCTTTTCTTCAACGTGGAAACCAACACCGTTATCTACAACAGATACAAGTAATTCCCGTTCCGTCTGTTCAATCGAAATACGCACTTCTGTTGCCTTTGCATATTTCATCACGTTATGTAACGCCTCTTGAATGATGCGATACAAGTTAATTTCCATCGTTGGTGACAAACGTGTATATACGTTTGTTTGAAATGAAAATAACGTATTTGGCATTTTCGATTGAAGGGACTGAATAAGCGATTGAATCGTTGGAATAAGCCCGAGCGCATCTAAACTTTTTGGGCGAAGTTGTTGAGCATATAGTTTTACATCTTCCATGACGCGCCCAAGTTCTTCGCGCACTTCTTTGACGTATGCATGGAGCTTTTCGTCTTGCACGCGTTGAATAATATTATCTAACGCGATGGAAATGCTGTAGAGCGACTGTCCGACACCGTCATGCAATTCTTGCGCTAAACGTTTATGTTCCTCTTCCTTTGCTTCGGTTAGTTTTTTCACCATCCACTTTGAACGACGTGCTTCCTCTTCTTTTCTCTTTGCCGTTTGATCGCGCAAAACAAGCAAATAATATTTCGCATCATCTTGTTCGAGGATGAGCGCTGTGCTCATTTCTACATCAATGAACTGTCCATGATACGTCGGCATTTCGGATAAAAAATACGGTACTTCTTCCGTTGAGATTAAATAACATCGCTCTTGTCCTTCACGTACATTGCGCTGTTGACAAAACGAGCAATACGGCACTTTCTCACCTAGTTTCCAGCCTGTAAGTCGTTTAGCAGCTGGATTCATTTCTACAATCGTTCGTTCATGATTCATGACAATAATCCCATCTTGAATGTATGCAAAAATTTTATCTAAAAATTGCATATTCTCACCTCTCTTCCATTATAGGAGAGGAGAAAGATGAAAAGAAAGGACTGACATCGTCAGCCCTTATGATTGTTTCACAACAGGAAGCTTTTCTCTCGTCCACGCTAAATATCCGCCTTTTAAGTTGAGTACTTGTTTGAATCCTTTTGCTTGTAAAATGCTTGCGCCAATGGCTGAGCGCGCACCTGAACGGCATTGAACAATATATGTTTTTCCTTCTGGAATCTCATGTAAACGATCGGCAAGTGTGCCAAGCATAATATGTTGTGCACCTTCAATATACCCTTCGTCCCATTCTGCTTGATTCCGTACGTCAATGAGATGATAACGATCGTCTTTTATATATTGTTGCAACTGATGTACATCAATTTCTTCGTAGCTTTCAACCTCACCGTTTAATGCAACGGATGGCTCTACGTAAGCAACGACACGATCCAATCCAATATAAGCAAGCGCTTTGCGAATCGGTTGTACATCTTCTTTATTTGCGATGATTACGATATCTTGGTCATAGTTGATTAACCAACCTGCCCAATTTGTGAATGATTTGTTAAACGGAATGTTTATTGATCCTACATAATGTTCATTCGCAAATTGTTGAGACGGACGAACATCTAAAATAAACGCTCCGTTTGCTTTATACTCGTCGAGCTGCTCACGCGTTTGCAACGCTGGCACTTCATCTTCATTTACATACGCTGGACCGATTTTGTTCACTTTTTTCATCATCGCAAAATATTTTGGCGGCTCTGGTTGCCCTGTAAGCAATAGTTTCACAAACTCTTCTTCATCTTCAATTTTTAATGCCCAGTTGTTTAACTTTTCATATCCAACCGTTGAAACTGGAACTGCACCAAGCGCTTTGCCGCATGCGCTTCCCGCCCCATGTGCTGGCCATACTTGTAAATAATCTGGGAGCGCTTTAAATTTTTTCAGCGATTGGAACATTTGTCGTGCGCCAACGTCTGCCGTGCCAGCCACTCCTGCTGCCTTTTCAAGTAAGTCTGGGCGACCGATGTCACCAACGAAAACGAAGTCGCCTGTGAAAATACCCATCGGCTCTGTTGAACCGCCACCTTTATCCGTTAAGATCAAGGAAATGTGTTCTGGCGTATGTCCTGGTGTATGAAGCACTTGAAACTCGACATTTCCAATAGTAAAAACGCTTCCTTCTTTCACAAGTTCGTAATTGACTTCATCCAAATATTGATATTTCCAATTCGCATCTCCTTCATCAGATAAATACAGCTTTGCGCCACAACGTTTTGCTAGTTCTTTTGCACCTGAAACGAAGTCTGCATGAATGTGCGTTTCTGTTGCGGCGACAATTTGCAATCCTTCTTTTTTCGCTGTGTCGATGTACCAGTCGACATTGCGACCTGGATCGATCACGATTGCTTCCCCTGTGCGTTGGCATCCAACTAAATAAGACATGTGCGCTAATTGCTCATCGAAAAATGAACGAAATAACATATACATCCCCTCCAATTTATTTATGTTTGCTTGCTACATCAAGTAGCGTTTCTATATATTTCACCCCATCTTGAATGAGTGGGTGTTTTAACAAACGGTACATACGTAATAGTGATACGGCAGACGAATCGCGTTCGCGTTGAAAGCGTTCGTTTGTTTCTTTTAAAATTGTTAATCCTTTTTCAATTGGGACGATATCTTTTGCCCCTTGTATCGCATACGCCATCGACTCACGATCATTGATCACGCTTGTCACAAATAAAATGAACTGTTCTGCTTTTTGTAGCCATTGGACAAGCGTTGGCAGCAGCTGAACGAGCGTCGCAAGCGCTTCAAGGTGTTCCGGTGTCAGTCGAAATGGCGCAGCTTTTTCCTCCCATTCCGTAAACATCGCTTCAAGCGATTGTTTATCATTTAGTACATGTTGAACAAATGCGACTTTTTCTTCTAGCGATTCCATTGTTTGTTTTAGTTGTGGGAGTTTTTCAATAAAATAACGGAGTGCCTCTTGTTGTTCATCGTTTTCAATTAATTGCAACATGTTCTCCCCCCTCTACATAAGTCCTTTTAACATTCCGTTCCAGTAGACGATCGGTAGTACGTTTCGTTTCATGACATACATGCTCATTCGTTCTTTTGATTGATCGAATGGGAACGTTTCTTGTGGATTTTTTTCATAATCAAACTCAGCTAAAACGAGCTTATTATAACCGGTTACGAGTGGACATGATGTATAGCCATCGTAACGAGCTTTTAACGGTTTTTCGTTCATAAGTGCGAGTAAATTTTCTGCCACGACTGGTGCTTGTTTTCGAATCGCTGCCCCTGTTTTAGATGTTGGTAAATTTGTGCAGTCACCTGCCCCAAATACATTTTCATACGTTTTATGTTGCAACGTATACGGATCAACATCGACCCATCCGGCCGCATCCGCTAATGGACTATTCTTAATAAAAGCTGGTGGTCCCATCGGTGGTGTCACGTGAATCATATCGAAACTTAACGTAAAGCGTTCGTTCGTATCGAGATGTTCAAATGTCGCTTTTTTCGCTTTTCCGTCAATTTCAACTAGCTCGACACGATATTTCGTTTCGATGTTTTTTCGTTGAATGACTTGTTCAAGCGTATCGGCATATTTTTTGACAGCGAAAATGTTTGGTAATCCTGAAGCAAAGATGATGTTTGTTTGTTCGCGAACACCAGATTGACGGAAATAGTCGTCTGCTAAATACATAATTTTTTGTGGTGCACCACCGCATTTTACTTGTGTGCTTGGTTGTGTGAAAATGGCTGTACCTCCGCGGAAGTTGCGAATGTTTTCCCACGTGCTTTGCACGTAGTCGTATGAATAGTTGCTGCAAACACCGTTTTTGCCGATCGTTTCTTTCAACCCTTTAATTTGATCCCAATAAATTTCGACACCTGCCGCTACAACTAAATAGTCGTAACGAACCGTTGACCCTTCTTTCGTTTTTAATGTATTGTTTTCTGGTGAAAACGTATCGACCGCTTCTTTTAGCCATTTCGCTCCATCTGGAATAAGTGTAGCTTGCTCGCGAACGGAGTCTTCTACTTTAGCTGCACCGCCCCCTACGAGCGTCCAAAGCGGTTGATAATAATGTTTATCTGATGGATCAATCAGCAACACCTGTCCACGCAATTGACGATTTTTTCTTAATAACCGTGCTGCAATCGAAATGCCTGCTGAGCCAGCTCCAACAATTGCTACTTTCACATCGTAGACGTTCGCCATCGTTCATCGCTCCTTTTTTGTATCCGCTTTCAATTTTGTTTTCTTAACTTAATTACATTGTATATGTTGTTAACCTATATACCCATAGGGGATTTCCCTTATCTTTTGTATATTGTTTTCACCTGTTTTTCATCGGGATTTGGTATGATGAAAGAAAAAAAGGTGAGAAGAATGAAAGTGTTGCTCGCAGAAGATGATGTATATTTAGGTGAACTGACCGTCCATTTGTTGAAGAAAAAAGGTGTCGAACATGTTGATTGGGTACAAGAAGGAGAAGAGGCTTACGATTATGCACTCGCTTCGTTTTATGATGTTATTATTTTAGATTGGATGTTACCAAACGGTGATGGCGTTAGCGTATGTCAACGTTTAAGAAAACATGGCTATCATGGAGCCATTTTAATGTTAACAGCGAAAGATGCGGTACAAGACCGCGTCGAAGGGTTAGAAGCCGGAGCAGATGATTACTTAGTGAAGCCGTTTGAAATCGATGAGCTCATGGCACGCCTTAAAGCGTTATCGCGGCGCACATTTGCACCGATTCAAGAAGAAATTGTCCGCTGGGGAGCGTTTGAAGTCAATCGTACAACCCATACGTTAACGAAAAACGGAGAACAAATGATATTAACTCCACGTGAATTTCAACTACTCGATTTATTACTGCAAAACAAAGGTCGGGTGTTAACGCGCGACATTATTCTTGATCGTATTTGGGGTTATGATGCAGACGTCTCGATGAAGACGATTGATGCAACAGTCAAGTTGTTGCGTAAAAAAATTGGTGATGAACAACAACAGCTCATTAAAACGGTGCGCGGGGTGGGATATACCATTGAAAAATAACATTCGTTCTTTTTTCAATCATTCCGATATGTTTCGCCGCACACAATGGCGCTTAACTGCCACATACAGCGGGATTCTTATCGCGTTTTTGGCCATTTTCATTGCGGTTGTTTCTTTCCTTATTCATACCGTCATGACAAATGACCAAGAGCGACGCATTCGTATGCTCGCCGAACAAGAAGGACAAACGATTCAAACCTTGCTTACAGAGCAGCCGTTCATCGGTTGGCCAACAGATCAAAATGTCATTTTTTTAAGTGAAGACCAACTGTTTTTTTACGTCATGGATGCGCGCGGACGGTTAATGATGGGGGATGAAGTGAATGAAGGATTGCGACCGCTTCTCCTCTCTACCCTTCAGCCGTGGACGCCAGAAAAAAATGAATTAAGATATGTAGATATTCATATCCCTCATCATCGACACGAATTGAAACGATTTCGTGCCGATGAATTAAAAATATTAACTGTCGCTCGTCCCTTAATTGTCGATCGACAACTCGTCGGCGTGTTATATGTCGGTATGGATGTGACAAGCATGTTTCGTTTGCTCAAATGGTCAACATTCATTTTACTCAGCCTCGGCGTGTTATTTATCGCAGTCGCTGTTGCTTTTAGTTATTTCATGTCTAAACGTGCGCTCGTTCCAATTCAAGACGCATACAATCGCCAACGTCAATTTGTCGCCGATGCTTCTCATGAACTGCGGACGCCACTTAGCGTCATTTTTTCTTCTGTAGAAGCATTAAAAATGGATATGTCGTTAACGTCCGATGCATTTAGTCGAAAAACGATTGAACGTCTAGGGGATGAGACAAAACGAATGACTAAACTTATTAATGACCTTCTCACCCTTGCACGAACAGACGACGCAAAGCTCCAAATCGAAAAAAAACCGTTTGATTTGCGGGCATGTGCCCAACATACGTTGCAGTCGTTACAAGAGCTTGCAAACAAAAAGAAAATTACACTTCAGTTTCATGCGTCTGAACAAATTGAATTCGTCGGGGATGAAGATAAATGTACCCAGCTGTTGTACATTTTACTTGATAATGCCATCAAATATACTCCTGAAGGTGGCACAGTTTCCCTTTCTCTCAAACAACATGTGACGAAACAACGAAAAGTTGTAGAAATTTCTGTTTCTGACACAGGGATTGGCATTGCACCTGAACATCTTCCTCATATTTTTGATCGCTTTTACCGTGCAGACAAAGCGCGAACACGGCAAATTGGCGGCCACGGTCTTGGACTTTCCATCGCAAAATGGATTGTTGAAGCACATAACGGACACATTCAAGTTGAAAGCGACGTGGGGAAAGGAACAACATTTACTCTCACTTTTCCGAATGAACGTGCATAAATGTTGCACGTTTTTTTCTTTTTCACCTAATTTTCTCTTTTCGCTTGTACAATTCAAATTGTAAATAACAAAGGAGGTGAGTGATGTGAAAAAACGAACCCTTTTCTTTTTGCTAGGTGGACTAGTTGTTGTCACCGTATTCGCACACGTCGCTACTTATTTCATTCACATCGGTTGGAGCGGACGAATGCCGGCAGAGCACATGATGGGAATGGGGAAACATCATCGCGCATTTGGCCACCACGGTCCACAAATGATGCGACCACACGGCATGCCAATGTTCGGATGGATTCCTTTCCTTATTCAGTTGACATTAGTCATCATCGGATGGATCGTGTGGAAAACGACAAAAAGCGGCGGAAAATGGATTGGCGGGGCGCTCATGGCGATCGGGCTCGTTGGTCTTTTACCGAAAGCGTTGCTTGCTATCGTAGCTATTGTTGCAGCTTACGTGTTGTTTAGAAGCAAAACGAAACGAGCGCCTGCATTTGAACCGTTCGTTTCACCTATTCAAAACCATAGCTTTTTAGATGAATGGGAAAAAACAATAAACAAGGAGGAAAAATAAGATGGGCATTTTTAAACGCGTCAAACATGTCGTCCTTGCCGACTTACATGACATCATTGACAAATGCGAAGATCCAATTCGCATGACGAAACAATACATTCGCGAACTAGAAGAACAGCTAGAAAAAGCACAACAAGCATTGGCACAGCAATTCGTGTTCGAACAAAAATATGAACGTTTGATCGCAGATGCGAAAGAAATGATTGAAAAACGTGCTCGTCAAGCAAAATTAGCCGTTGAAAAAAATGAAGAGCCGATCGCAAAAATGGCTCTTCAAGAAAAAATCGCTTATGAAAAAAAATTAGAGTTATATACGCAACAATACAATACATTAAAAGAAAAAACAACTGTTTTAACAGAAAAAGTGAAGCAACTGTACGAAACATATGAGCAATTAAAGCTAAAACAAATGCAGTTAATGACGCGCTTTTATGTCGCAGAGACGATGAAACAAATGGACGAAGCGATGACGTCTTTTCATTACGATCATGTCATAAAAGGTTTTGCGCGTATGGAAGAAAAAGTAATGTTGCTTGAAGCAGAAGCAAAAGCTCGCTCTGTCATTCAAACGATGCCCCCTCAATCATTTGATATAGAAGTCGAGCAACAACTAAAGCAATTAAAAGGCGAATAATACAAAAGGTGTCCCTATCCGGGCACCTTTTGTATATGTTATGTCGTCCATTCATCATGAATAATTCCAACAAGTTTCCACTGACCGTTTTCTTGTTCAAAAACAAGGCGCAAACTTCGCCAGTCCATCCCACTATATTGAGGGTCAAACCCTGTAAAATGAAATTCAATAAATGAGCCGTTCGGATACGCTTGTTGAATGTTGTTGATCATATTTCCTGTCCCAACAACAACATTATTTCCGATCATATGTGGATTCGCAAAATCTACATCATAGACGAAACGATCAAAATAGTCTTGAAACGTGAATTGAATAGGATCGCCTGAACCGTCATATACTCCCCATTGATATACTTGCATTGAAGCCCAAAGGGAAGGAAGCTGAGAAGCAGAAAACTGCAAATCATTTTGAACATCGACATGTCCATATGGACTAAACCGTACCCCAGCTGTCGAATGGACATAAGAAGCAAGCGTATTCATATCTTTATTTTTTAACGCGGTCACAACATCTAACGCAACAGATAAAAGAGAAGAAGAAATTTGCTTTTCCTCGGTTTTTAATTGCTCGTTTTCTTTTTGAAGCTGTTTATTTTTTTCTTGCAGTTGTTCAATGGCCGATTGTTGTTTTTCAATCGTTTGTTCTAACTGTTTCACGTTCGATGTATCTTGCTCATTCGCGCATCCTGCAAGCAAAATAATAAAGCTAATAATGAGCCGTTTCACGATCTCACATCCTTTTTCTTTTAGTATATCACTTACTTAGAAAAATAGATGCCGTCGTTGGCATCTAACTCACTTTTTCTTGTTCTCTCTCCTTTAAAAAAGAAATAAAACAATCGACCATTTGGGCATCCCATTGTGTTCCACGACCTTCTAACAAAATCGAAACGGCTTTTTCTATATGCATTCCTTTTCGATATGGACGATCAGACGTCATCGCATCAAACGCATCAGCAACCGCAATGATGCGACCAAATAGCGGAATGTCTTCCCCTTTTAAGCCATCAGGATATCCTTTTCCATCGATCCGTTCATGATGTGATCGAATGCCTGGAAGCAAATCTTTTACTTCCTCAATTGGCTGCACTTGGCGAATAATGTTTTCACCGAGCACCGGGTGTTTCTTAATCCATGCAAATTCCTCATCTGTTAATTTTCCGTCTTTCAATAAAATGTGATCAGGGATACCGATTTTGCCGATATCATGCAAAATCGCAGAACGATATAAACGCGCAAGTTGTTCATTTGTCATTCCTAGACG
Organism: Anoxybacillus ayderensis; assembly: GCF_013761015.1. Lineage (NCBI taxonomy): Bacteria > Bacillati > Bacillota > Bacilli > Caryophanales > Anoxybacillaceae > Anoxybacillus > Anoxybacillus ayderensis. The sequence goes on along the minus strand of NZ_JACDUV010000008.1, from coordinate 50,745 downwards.
CTTACCAATTTCTACAGCATATACTGCAACACGCTGCGAGTGACCAGCTGTATATTCATCGCGCGCATCGAGCGCTTTCGTCATGACCGAAATAAAGCTATTTAATAATTGCTTATTTTTTTCATCTCGTTCAACAATCGCATCGACCATATGGTTAAAGCCGTTTGTAAGCTCGGAAAATTCATCAATATATACGTTGTCGCACATCAGTTCATACTCTTTTCTTTGCACGCGGTTCATATATTGAAGCAAATCTTCAATGCTTCGTTCCACATCTTCCGACAACACACGAGCCGCAAATAAAGAAAACAAAACAGAAATGACTAAAACAACAATCGTCCACGTCCAGTAGCCTGAAAACGTATTTTTCCCCTCAGCAAACAACTTCACTTCCGTCGCTAACACAAATAATAAAACTGGGAAAATACCAATGAATAACACACTTAACCCTATTTTTATTTTCATCGGCACATATACGACATTCGTTGCTCGGATCGTTTCATGAAACCCGTGCATTCTCCCGATTTGCATCATCTCGCGAATAAGCGGTCGCATCGTGCGTAGCGTTAAAAAAAACTCAATCATCGCATGAAGCATCGCGATAAGCAACGCGCCAAACAAAGCATAAACAACATACATATATGGAATGCGCAACACATCTATGAAAATAAGCGAAAGCGTCAACGCAATGGCCGGAATAGAAAGCCCTAAAAAGTGTGGAAGCGCAATACGTCTCACTGTAAGAAGCGGAAAGCGCTTCGCCTGAACAAGCGCCCAATAAAACTGTTGTTCCGTTATATTGTTGTCATAAAAAATACGCCGAATCGGATCAATATCTTTTTGAAAGGCGCGATATTCAATAAATAACATGATGCAAAATGAAAAAAATTGAATAAATAACAACATCATTAAATCCACTTGCCGAATATGCAGCGCCATGACCATTAGCGTACTACCGACACCGACAACGGCTAAAACCGAGCCAATCGTATAGTTTATAAACAATTTCTTTAACGTTTCTTCATATACGTGCACACCCGTCCCTCCTCCCTATTCTTTTTTCATTATAACAAGAATGAAAAAAATCCGATACGATCCTTTTCTTTACATATCATTCATAAAAATTCTGAAAAATTAAACATATTTTTTACAAACTATACAAAACTATTAAACTGCATTAATATTCACCTTCTATAATCAACGGTGTTGATATACAAACTTAGGAGGGAAAAGAATGTCCGTTAAGAAAGTGCTTGCACATACGCTGATCGCATCAGCTGTTCTTGCTTCTCCACTCGTTTCAACGACAACATGGAACGTGGAAGCAAAGGCTGTCGAAAAACAAACAATCCAAAAAACAAATTGGAGTGTTAACGGAACGGTGATACCAATTTCCGCTACGACGATTTCTGGTGGAAATTGGATTATAGCTGCTCCAGAGCTCGCTAAATTATTAGGAGCTACGTATTCTTATGACAAGAAGGAAAAAACATACAAACTAGCGAAAAAAGGAGCAGTTGTTCAAGTCAAAGCCAATGACAAAGTTGCCGTCATCAATGGGAAAAAAGTAACGATGAACGTCGCACCTAAAATGGTAAACAACACGTTATACGTCCCAGCTGTAGCGATCGTTCAAGCGTTTGGCGGACAGTTGCAAACAAATGCGAGCCCTATTCTTCTTTCCACAAACGGAAACGTGCAAACAAAAAAAGTGACCCTTTCAGTTGATGGACAAGCAACTCCATTCGACGCGATAGCGATCGGTCAAAAAACACTCTACTCTCTGTCTGATATGGCAAAAGCATTTGGTGTAGCGATGAATGTCGATGGGAAAACAAAAACAATCACTTTAAGTGGAAAAGGAAAAAAAGCTTCTTTCCTTCTTCATCAACAAGGCTCGTCGGTAGTCAAAGTAAACGGTAAGTTTTATGCTGACTTACGCGGTATGGTAACAAAATTAGGCGGTGAAATCGAGCACGGTAATCCATTATTTATCGCCACAAATGGATTTTTAAAAGGAACAAACTTTAACCCGCAATGGCTCAGCAATGAATACGTCATCGTCACAAACGAAAACGATGAGCCTGTATCGAAAATTGTGCACATTCCATCGCGTAAAGTGATCGCAACGCTCGAAAGCGGAGACCTTGCTTTATCTCCGGATAAGAAAAAAGGGGCATATGTAGACGATAATGGTCAATTGTTCATCGTCGACCTAGCAACAAAAAAAGCGATTCCTGTAGGCACAGATGACGATGTAAAAGTGGAACTTACATGGTCACCAGACAGTTCTATCATTTACTTCTTTAAAGGAAATAATAGCGATGTAATTGCTTCCATCAATGTTCAAACAGGTGAAGTGACAAAAATTGTTGACGACAAAGTAAAATATAAATCCGACCTTCGTCTATCAAATGACGGTACAAAACTAATGTACACGGCCGCAAAAGAAGCAAAGGCAAACTATACAGATGATTCAAAAACAGAAATCGACTCAATTGATACAACTGGTACAGAGCCACAATTGTACGTTGTTGATTTAACGACAGCCGATAAAAAGCCAACAGCAGTAACAACAGATACAAACAATAAAACATTTTCTTTCTTCGCTGGTGATGCGATCGTTTATTTAAGCGCTAATCCAGACGATGAAGACGCGCTTCCTGTATTAAAGGCGATTGTTTCCGGTCAAGAGCAAAACATGGCGACAACTATGAATATCACATATGTCGCAACAAAAGGAAGTATCGTGTTCGTCTTAGTAGAAGAGAAAGATGGATCTTACTCAATCTATCGCGCCACAGCACCACAAGCACAATGGACGCGCATTTTTAACACAAAAACGACGATAACAGCAATTGCTCCTTCTCCATTCGGTAATGAAATTGCTGTAACGATTCCAACTGATGAAGGAGAAAAGATTGCTATCGTCATGAACAATAAATTAATTGATATCACAAAATAAATTTTGTAAGAGGTGAAAAGTAATGAATTTAAAATCATTTATTAAAAAGTTCTCTCTTGTCGCATTGTCTACTAGTTTGTTATTCGGTTCTTCTCTTGCTGTGACAGAAAAAACAGAAGCATCTCAACAAACAGGTAAAATCGTTATCGCTGGCTCGTCAGCACTGCTTCCACTAACACAACAAGCAGCAAAAGAATTTAAAAAAGCAAATCCAAAAGTTGCAGTTTCTGTATCTGGGACAGCATCTATCGTCGGACCTCAATCAGTTTCAAAAGGATCATCAACGATCGGAGCTTGTGACTGGGATGCAACAAAACCTGTACCTGGATTTAATGCATTTAAAGGGTTAAACGCGTACCCAATTGCAGTCATTCCGTTTGCAACAATTGTCCATAAAGACAATCCTGTCAAAAACTTAACTACAAAACAATTGCAAGACATTTTCGCTGGAAAAATTAAAAACTGGAAAGAAGTCGGCGGAAAAGATGAACCAATTATCGTTGTCAACCGCGTGCACGGGTCGGGAACGCGCGTAAACTACCAACTTGGCGCCCTTAAAGGTGCTCCTTTTATGACACAAGGTGAAAATTATAAAGAAGTTCTTTCAAACGGAAATATGATTGAAGCTGTTCGTACAACGCCAAACGCAATTGGTTACACAGACCTTGCATACATTAAAGGTGATATTAAAGCAGTAGCATATAACGGTGTCGAGCCAACAGTACAAAACGTCATTAACGGGAAATATCCTGTTTGGGGTTACGGCTATTTGTTAACAAAAGGTCCTGCAACAGGAGCAAATAAAGCGTTCATCGACTTTGTTCAAAGCAAAAAGTTCCAAGAAGGTTCGCTGAAAAAATTAAAGTTTATCCCAATTACAGCAATGAAAAAGAAATAAGTGACTTGCAGCCTCCTTCATGAGGGGGCTGTCTTTTATATGATAAACGAGGAGGAAACAACATGGCGTTACCTGCCGAACATGTTCGCATCCAACATGAACAAACGAAAACAAAACAATGGCGCACAAAGTATATGAAAAATAATGCCTTTCGTTACGCTTGTTTAGCAAGTGCACTTTCTTTAGGCGTCGCTCTCTTTTCGATCGTCATTTTTATTAGCCAAACGGGGTTTCTCGTGTTTAAAGATGTATCATGGAAAGAATTCTTTTTTTCAGCTACGTGGGAGCCTTTTGAAGAAAAATACGGAGCAGCTGTATTTATTCTCGGCACGTTGTACTTAACTTTTTTAACGTTAATAATATGTACACCTATTGCCCTAGCAATCGCCATTTTCATCGCTGAGATTGCACCAACCTGGTTAAAAAACATCATGCGCCCGATGCTAGATTTACTAGTCGGCATTCCTTCCATTGTGTACGGATTTTTAGGGTTAACGATTTTAATTCCATTCATTCGTGAAACGACAGGCACGCTCGTTGGTGATGGCTTTCTCGCTGCTGCTCTCGTATTAACGATGATGGTTTTACCGACTGTCACTCGCATTAGTGATGATGCCATTTGTGCGGTACCGCAACATTTGCGCGAGGCGGGCTACGCGCTTGGGAGCACGAAGCTTCAAGTCATTACACGCATCGTTCTTCCAGCTGCCCGACCAGGTATTTTAACAGCTATTATTTTAGGCATGACACGTGCAATCGGTGAAACGATGGCTGTTGTTATGGTTATCGGGAATACTGCACAGTTCGGTTGGGACTTGCTTACACCAACATCAGTGTTAACGAGCAACATTGTTATGCAAATTACAAACGTTCAATTTGACTCGACATGGAACTATGCACTATACATGATGGCATTTTTACTTTTATTCATTTCTCTCGTATTAATTATTATTATTCGTCAACTTCGTCCAAAGGGAGAGTAATCCATGAAAGATTCGTTGTTTCATAATCATCGGAAAACAATCGCCAGTGCGATTTATACAAACCGTCTGTTTCATATTTTTGTTACTATTATTACAGTCACGACATTTCTACTCATCATCGGATTATTGTATAACATTTTAGGAAAAGGTTTGCCGAAACTATCGCTCGATTTTCTTGTAAAATTACCTGATGAATTAGAAGCTGGCGGTGGGATCGGACCATTCTTATTCAACTCCTTTTACGTTCTCATTTTATCTCTCATTTTGTCGTTGCCAATTGGCATTGGAGCTGGCATTTTTCTTGCAGAATACGCACCGAACAACCGATTTACGGAGTTTGTGCGCACATCTGTCGAAAGCTTAGCATCCGTTCCTTCTATCGTTTTCGGTTTGTTTGGTTACGTATTGTTTGTTGAATATGTCGGCATCGGCTTAACGATCATTGGAGCTGCCATTACACTCGCGTTGTTAAACTTACCTGTGCTAGCTCGCGTCACAGAAGAAGCGATTCAAGCAGTGCCACAAGACATTCGTGAAGCATCTCTCGCGCTGGGAGCGACAAAATCACAGACGATATTAAAAGTTGTACTCCCGGCTGCATTAAATGGTATTTTAACTGGAATTAGCCTCGTTGCGTGTCGCGCCTTTGGTGAATCAGCCATCATTATTTTGGCAGGCGGAACATCGACATCAGGATTTATGTGGGATTTCAACTTGTTATCACAAGGCGGTACACTTCCTGTCCACTTATGGTATGTTCAATCAGAAGCGCTCGTACCAGATGCAAAAGAAATTGCTGAAAAGTCTGCGGCCATTCTTGTTCTTATTGTTTTAATGATTAGCTTTACTGTTCGTTTCCCTCTTTGGATTCAAACGCTAATTACAAAAATAAAAGCAACCCCTCGCAAAAGTTAAGCGAGGGGTTCTCATTTTAATGCGCCGCATGTCCAGATGTTAACACCCAAATCGATCCTGCGACAATGACGATCGCAACGAACACCGCATATGCCATATTAATAACGTTCGTTTTTCCATCTTCTCCTTCTGTGACGTGCATAAACATAAATAGTTGAAGTCCCGCTTGAATGACCGCGAGTGAACCGATGATCCACATGACGATCGTATATGATACGTTCATTTTTAATGCGACGAACACCGCGACAAACGTTAAAATAAGCGAAAAGAAAAACCCAACAACGTGGCTAACGGGATATTTGCTTTTATGTTCCATTTACCCCACCATCCCTTTTAAATAAACGAACGTAAAAATGAAAATCCAAACGACATCAAGGAAATGCCAATATAAACTAATGATAAACATTTTTCTTGCAGTCATTGGCGTCAAACCGCGTTGAAGGAGTTGAATAATGAGCATAATCGCCCAAATGATTCCGAACGTCACGTGCGCACCGTGCGTGCCAAGCAGCACGAAAAAGCTCGATAAAAATGCGCTCGTTTGCATCGTCGCTCCTTCATGCACGTAATGAATAAATTCGCGAATTTCCATGAATAAAAAGCCTGCCCCTAATAAAAGGGTGATAATAAACCAAACGAGCAGTTTTTTCATATCGCGTTGTCGCATGAAAAAGACAGCTAACCCACACGTGAAGCTACTCGTCAACAACAACAACGTTTCAATAAGCACATCGTTCAGCTTAAATATGTCGCTTGGTGTTGGGCCACCGGCATAGCGGTGACCTAATACACCATAGACGGCAAACAACGTCGCAAATAGCACAATTTCTGCACCGAGAAAAATCCAAAAACCTAAAATATTTAATCGGTTTTGTTCCGTTTGATATTCGAGTGGAAGCGAATGATTGACGTTAGCCGACATGATTTTCCGTCCCCCCTTCTACGTTTCTCCACGTACGTTCTGTTCGTTTAATCTCATCGACGCTTACATAATAGCCATCATTGTAATCAAACGAACGAATGACAAGCCCGATGACAATCCCAATTGCCGCAACAGCTGCTGCGATGTGCGCTTCAAAGACGAGGAAGAAACCTGTAATCCCAAACACGACCGCCATATAAAACGGCAAACCGGAGTTGCTCGGCATATGAATTTTTTTGATGTCGCTTTCTTTCAACGTAAGCGTTTCGCCACGTTTTTTCATATGCCAAAACGCATCTAATTGTTTCACTTCTGGAACGACCGCAAAGTTATAAAATTGTACTGGCGATGCAGTCATCCATTCAAGCGTGCGCGCATCCCATGGATCGTGGGAAACATTGCGCTTCGCATAACGGAAGCTCCAATAAATGTTATAACAAAATACCGCAAAGCCGATCGCCAAAATAATAGAACCGATCGCAGAAACGAGAAACAGCGGCGCAAACCCTGATTCTGCTGAATACGTATACGCGCGACGAACCGCTCCTTTTAAGCCAAGGAAAAACATCGGCATAAACGTGACGTTAAATCCGATCACAAACAACCAGAAGTGATATTTGCCAAGCTTTTCGTTTAACATAAAACCGAACATTTTTGGCCACCAATAGTACAATCCTGCAAATACCGCAAACACAACGCCCGGAATTAATACGTAATGGAAGTGCGCGACTAAAAATAGCGTATTGTGATATTGATAGTCCGCAGCCGCCATTGCTAACATAACCCCTGTCACTCCGCCGATGACGAAGTTTGGCACGAAAGCGAGCGCCCATAACATGGCAGTTGTAAATTGAATGCGTCCTTTTCGCATCGTAAACAGCCAGTTAAAAATTTTCACCCCTGTCGGAACAGCGATGAGCATCGTTGTAATCGAGAAAAACGAGTTCACCGCAGGACCTGCATCCATCGTGTAAAAATGGTGCACCCATACGATCATACTTAAAAACGCAATACCAACGATCGAAACGACCATGGATGTGTATCCAAACAACGTTTTTCGTGAAAACGTCGCAATCACTTCTGAGAAAATACCGAACGCCGGCAAAATAACGATATACACTTCTGGGTGGCCCCACAGCCAGAACAAGTTTGCCCAAAGCATATCGCTTCCGCCTGAAGAAAGCGTAAAGAAATGCGTTCCGTACAAACGGTCAAACGTCATTAACGCTAAGGCAACTGTAAAAATCGGGAACGCTGCGACAATAATGATTGATGTAATGAATGTTGTCCATGTAAACATCGGCATTTTCATCAACGTCATGCCCGGTGCACGCATTTTTAAAATCGTGACGATAAAGTTAATCCCCGTCATTAACGTCCCAAGACCTGCAATTTGCAGCGCAATGGCATAGTAGTTATTTCCAATTCCCGGACTAAACTCTTTTCCAGCAAGCGGGAAGTACGACGTCCATCCTGCATCTGGTGAACCGCCGACAACGAACGAAATGTTAAATAACATCGCCCCGCTAAAAAATAGCCAAAAGCTAAGTGCGTTCAACTGAGGAAACGCCACATCGCGCGCCCCAATTTGTAAAGGAACGACAACGTTCATTAAACCGATCAAAAACGGCATCGCCATAAACAAAATCATAATGACGCCATGTGTTGTAAAAATTTCATTGTAGTGTTGCGCATCTAAAAAGTTCATTTCTGGGCGAGCTGTTTGCGCCTTCATTAACAGTCCATCCATCCCACCGCGGAAAAACATGAGTACACCTGATAAAATGTACATAATCCCAATTTTTTTATGGTCAACTGTCGTAAGCCATTCGCGCCATAACCAACCCCATTTTTTAAAGTACGTTAACCCAACGACAATCGCAACGACAGTCAATACAATCGCAATTTGTGAACCGACAAGAAGCGGGTCTCCTCCAACAAATATTTCATTCCACTTAATGCCCATGATGTTCACCTCCACTATCACTCTCTAAAGCTTTTTGTTCCTCATCGTTACAAGTTGATGAGTTTTTATAGTTATCTTCACGAATAAAAATTTTCCCTTGATATCCATGTCCGCGATATAATTCTGGATTTGTGTACGTTTTCGAGTGCGGATCAGCATGGTTTACCCATTGTAAATGCGTATCGACAAACGTCAATCGTCCTAAATGTGTCGGCAACAACAATTGCTCATATTTTTCTTTCGTTAGTTTCGGTGCCGTTTGTTTCACTTCTTCCACCCATTTTTCAAACTCTTGTGGCGTTTGCGCTAACACTTCAAACTGCATATGCGCATACCCGCGTCCGTTAAAGTTTGTATTCCGCCCTTCATACGAACCCGGACGATCTGCAACGACGTACAATTCCGTCTCCATTTTGTTCATCGTATATTTTTGTCCAGCTAGCGCCGGTACCCAAAACGACTGCATCGTGGACGCGGAAGTCATTTTAAATAACACAAGGCGACCTGCTGGAATGTTGACGTAGTTTACTGTTTCAATATTTTGTTCAGGGTAGCTAAAAATCCATTTCCAATCGGCTGACGTCACATGAATGACGAGCGGTTTTTTGTCTTCATACCCTTTCGGCGGTTTTTCTAAATCATATAACGTTCTCATCGTTGGGATCGTTAGTGCGATGACGATCAAAATCGGAATAACTGTCCATACAATTTCAAGCACCGTACTTCCGTGCTCTTCAGGCGGTTCTTCCCCTTTCCGTTCAGGGCGATCACGATATTTCCATACGATGTAAGCAAACAATGCAAATACAACGACAACAACGAGAAGCATCCACCAAATCGACCAGTTAATCAGTTCTGTAATGCTTCGTGCAGCTGGTCCTTGCGGCTGAAACACAACCATCTCACAGCCACCAAGAAGCGGAAGCAATCCCGCTATAACTAAGGCAAACAAACGCTTCATCTGTCTTCACCTCAACAAAATTGTGATTCATTGAACAAAGAAACAAATACAAAACGAACGAATTTAATTAGCTTTGTAGTATTAACACTATTGAAATGATTTTAACATGTATTGTAAAAATAATTGTGACGAAAAAAGGAAGGAAGAAAATGCATCGAGGAAAAATAAGCAGCAAATGGATTGACAAAAAGAAAAACACTTTTCTCAATCTCAAAAAATGAGCGAGAAAAGCGTTATCTTTTATATAATACATGGAAATAAAAAAAGAAATAGGTTTTTCACTCGAAAACTTGTCACATTTTCGTTAAAATTTTTTCGAAATTTGTTCAAAAATAAAATCTATCTAATTCATAGAATTTAATGTTGAAATTTCTAATAAAATCCTTTACTATAGCATTAAGATCGTACCACAGCAACGATCTCAGGGTTACTATGATAAGGGCTCTACTTTCAGGGAGTAGATGACCCGTGGCGTTGGGGATCGCCTAAGCCCTTTAGGGGCACTCCCCATTTCACTACAGACTAAGACCTCGGCAGAATGCTGGGGTCTTTTTTGTTACATAAGGAGGGGAAACACGTGAGATACAAGATTGGATTGGACATAGGTATTACTTCAGTCGGGTGGGCTATTATTAACCTTGATAAGATTAGAATCGAAGATCTTGGAGTACGTATTTTTGATAAAGCTGAACAACCACAGGGAGAACCTCTTTCTCTCCCACGACGAGTCGCACGATCTACACGCAGGAGATTACGCCGAAGAAAACATCGCTTAGAACGTATCCGTCGTCTTTTAGTGCGTGAAGGTGTTTTAACAAAAAATGAAATGAACAACTTGTTTAAGAACCGTCATTTAGTTGACGTATGGCAATTGCGTGTTGATGCTCTAGAAAGAAAATTAAATAACGATGAGCTTGCTCGTGTACTCTTACACCTTGCCAAACGTCGTGGATTTAGGTCAAATCGAAAAAGTGAACATAATACGAACGAAGATAGTATTATTTTTAAACAGATTGAGCATAATCAGTCCATTTTAAGTCATTATCGAACGGTGGCTGATATGATTGTCCATGATGAAAAATTTAAAAATCATAAACGCAATAAATCTGAAGACTACTCAAACATGATTGCTCGCCATAGTTTAGAACAAGAAATTCAATGTATCTTTAGTAAACAACGCGAATTTCACAATCCTGTTTGCTCTGAACAATTTGAGAAACAATATTTGCGCATTTGGTCATCTCAAAGACCTTTCGCTTCAAAAGATGACATCGAGAAAAAAGTTGGTTTTTGTACGTTTGAGTCAGAAGAGAGAAGGGCTCCAAAAGCCACTTACACATTTCAATCATTTGTAGCATGGGAACATATTAACAAGTTAAGATTAGTTTCTTTAGAAGGAATAAGAGCGTTAACCGATGAAGAAAGACGTTTGATTTACAGGCAAGCTTTTTTGAAAAATAAAGTAACATATTATGACATCCGTAAATTACTTCAGTTGCAAGATGACATAAAATTTAAAGGTCTCGTTTATGATGCTAATCAACCGTTGAAAAAGATAGAGAATGTTCGTTTTCTCGAGTTAGACGCTTACCATAAAATCCGAAAATGTGTTGAACAAGTTTATGGAAAAGAAGCATCAACAATGTTTTCAAGTGATGATTTTGATACTTTTGGTTATGCTCTTACAATTTTCAAAAATGATGAAGATATTTACTCTTATTTACAAAATGTGTATGTACGTGCTGACGGTAAGGTAATTCATAACTTAACTAATAAAATCTATGAAGAACCTCTAATTGAGCAATTGCTTCAACTATCTTTTTCGAAATTTGGTCATCTATCGTTGAAAGCTATGAGGAACATACTACCTCACATGGAGAACGGAGAATTATATTCAAAGGCATGTGAACTGGCAGGATATAATTTTAATGGTCCAAGAAAAAAAGAGAAAACAGTTCTACTACCTAACATACCTGACATCACAAATCCAGTCGTTATGAGGGCTTTAACTCAAGCACGTAAAGTCGTTAACGCAATTATTAAAAAATATGGATCACCTGTATCTATCCACATTGAATTAGCTCGGGACCTATCACATTCGTATGATGAAAGACGCAAAATACAGAAGGCTCAAGATGACAATCGCAAAAAAAATGAAACAGCTATTAAACAATTAGTAGAGTATGGTTTAACAAAAAACCCCTCTGGATTGGATATTGTGAAATTTAAACTATGGAGTGAGCAAAATGGTCAATGTATGTACTCATTAGAGCGGATTGAGTTAGAACGCCTACTTGAAGATGGATATGTTGAAGTCGATCACATTTTACCTTATAGCCGTAGTTTAGATGATGGTTATGCCAACAAAGCACTCGTGCTAACGAGAGAAAATCGACAAAAAGGTAACCGCACACCGGTAGAGTATCTGGGATTCGGCACAGATCGTTGGCAGAGGTTCGAAAATTTTGTTTTAACAAATAAGCAATTTTCAAAAGCCAAAAAAAGAAACTTGCTTCGCTTACATTATCAAGAAACAGAAGAAAAAGAGTTCAAAGAGCGAAATTTAAATGACACAAGATACATTTCACGCTTTTTTGCTAACTTCATAAAAGAGCATTTAAAGTTTGCCGATGGAGGTAAAGAACAAAAAGTATACACCGTCAATGGGAAAATTACTGCTCATCTCCGCAGCCGTTGGGATTTCAACAAAAATCGTGAACAATCTGATTTACACCATGCAGTAGACGCAGTTATCGTTGCTTGCGCTTCACCTGACATAATACAAAAAGTCACTAATTTTTATAAAAATCGAGAACAAAACAAAGAACTTGCTAAGAAGAAAGAGTCTTTCTTTCCTCAACCTTGGCCGTCCTTTTCAGATGAATTGAAGGCAAGGTTATCAAAATTTCCAAAAGAAAGTATAAAATCTTTAAAAATCGGAAATTATGATAATAACAAACTCGAATCGTTGAAACCAGTTTTTGTTTCACGGATGCCAAAAAGAAGTATCACAGGATCCGCTCATCAAGAAACGTTGAGACGTTACGTAGGTGTAGATAAAAAAAGCGGTAAAATCCAAACAGCAGTAAAAACAAAGCTCACAGATATTAAGTTGGATTCTAACGGTCACTTCCCAATGTATGGAAAAGAAAGCGATCCAAGAACATATGAGGCGATCCGCCAGCGCCTTCTTGAACATGGCAACGATCCAAAAAAAGCTTTTCAACAACCATTATATAAACCAAAGAAAAACGGGGAGCCTGGTCCAATCATTCGAACTGTGAAAATCGTTGATGTCAAAAACTTAGTCGTTCATTTAGACGATGGGAAAACAGTCGCTTACAATAGCAATATCGTTCGTACTGACGTTTTCGAAAGAGATGGGAAGTTTTATTGTGTACCAGTATACACAATGGATATCATGAGAGGGGTTCTACCAAATAAGGCAATCGAAGCAAATAAGCCATATTCTGAATGGAGAGAAATGACCGAAGAGTATACTTTCCGATTTAGTCTTTATCCAAATGATCTTATACGAGTGGAGTTACCGAAAGAAAAAACCATTAAAGATTCGTTAGGAAAAGAACTAAAAATCAAAGATATTTTCGTATACTTTAAAACAATTGACTCTGCAAACGGCGGATTAGATTTAATAAGTCATGATCAAAGTTTTTCTTTACGCGGTGTCGGTTCAAAAACCCTCAAGCGATTCGAGAAATACCAAGTAGATGTGTTAGGAAACGTCTACAAAGTGAAAGGGGAAAAGAGGGTTGGGTTGGCGTCACATCATGATCAGAAAGGCAAGCAAATTGTCCATTCGTTACAATCAGTTAGTGATTGAGCAAGAAGATACGATTTCTATTCCTTTAGAAGACTTATGTTCCATAGTCATTGAGGAACATGTCGTCACCATTACTGCTGCTGCATTAAGTAAAATGGCAGAGTATAATATTGCTTTATTTACATGTGATCAAAAACGGCTTCCAAATGGACTGTTAAATACATTTCAAAAGCATTCTCGTCAACTAAGCGTGCTGCAAATGCAGTACGCTTACTCTAAACCGTTTAAGAAAAGGATATGGCAACAAATTGTATCACAAAAATTAACGAATCAAGGAAAGTGTTTAGAGTTTTTAAGTAAGGATGGTGCTGATGATCTATATCGTATAAGTAAAACGGTCGATTCCGGAGATACAAACAATCGTGAAGCTTATGGAGCCAAAAAATATTTTCGTTACTTGTTTGGAGATCGTTTCAATCGGCGAAATGATAACACAATTAATATTGCATTAAACTATGGATATGCCATTATGAGAGGAATTGTTGCTAGATCATTAGTCAATTACGGATTTTTTCCATGTATAGGAATTTATCATGACAATGAATTAAATAAGTTTAATTTAGCAGATGATTTCATGGAAGTTCTTCGCCCACTCATTGATTTGCATGTAGCCCAACATATTCAAGAGGATGACGAATTTTCATCATCCATTCGATCCGACTTATATAATTTGGTGAATGTGGATATACTAATAGGCAAGGAGAAGCTAACAGTCACCAATGCAGTTGAAGAAATGGTGAAGAGCTTCGTAACAGCTAGTCGAAACGAAAACCCTTCATTTTTAAAATTGCCGGAACTTCTCCCTATCCAAGTACACAACTATGAGTAAATTTATGAGATTGCTTGTGTTTTTTGACCTACCTGTCGTTACTAAGCAGGAGAAACGGCACTACAGACAATTCCGTACATTTTTATTAAACGAAGGGTATGATATGTTACAATTCTCTGTGTATAGTCGGATCTGCAATGGGCATGAATCTGCTGATAAACATCTTAATAGGCTAAAAAGAAACCTACCACCAAAAGGATCAATACGAGCGATGATTGTCACGGAAAAACAATATGCAAAAATGCAATTTCTTTTGGGAGAACCTACTCCAAGAGAAAAAACAATTACGGCAACACAACTTTCACTTTTTTAAAAAACAGATGGAGGACAAATCTTTTTTCCATCTTCTCAGCCTTTTTAAAATGATCAAAAAGCCTGTAACCGTTGATATTACAGGCTTTTTGACACACGTATCATACCACAGCAACAACCTCAGGGGAACTATGACTATGCAACAAGGCACGCCTTGCGTCCGCGCATCATACCACAGCAACAACCTCAGGGGAACTATGACCGAAATCCTGTTCGTATTCGGACAAATGAGATCATACCACAGCAACAACCTCAGGGGAACTATGACGTTTCTTCACCTCGAAGCACCTTCGTTAAATCATACCACAGCAACAACCTCAGGGGAACTATGACTTTCAGCAACCAACTTTGTCATTTCCTGATATCATACCACAGCAACAACCTCAGGGGAACTATGACTCCAATATTGCGTGATCGTGCGGAAAAGGAATCATACCACAGCAACAACCTCAGGGGAACTATGACTGCTAGCAGGGGCGACCCCCCAGCGTCAAATCATACCACAGCAACAACCTCAGGGGAACTATGACCTTTTTCTTATGTAAATCGTATCATTATTTATCATACCACAGCAACAACCTCAGGGGAACTATGACTCAATATTACACGCTATCGTTTCATTTGAAATCATACCACAGCAACAACCTCAGGGGAACTATGACAATATACTTAACTTTAATCTCGCTTTTTCATCATACCACAGCAACAACCTCAGGGGAACTATGACAGCCTAGGCGGTCATTTTGCTGGAACGGGAATCATACCACAGCAACAACCTCAGGGGAACTATGACCATTATAACCTCCTGCTCGTCATACATGTGATCATACCACAGCAACAACCTCAGGGGAACTATGACAGGTAGTTTTATCTCGTATTTGAGTAGTTTATCATACCACAGCAACAACCTCAGGGGAACTATGACTAAATCCATTTCTAAATCACTTATACGCCCATCATACCACAGCAACAACCTCAGGGGAACTATGACGAAAAACCTTCGCTTACAACGCCTGTCTGCATCATACCACAGCAACAACCTCAGACATCCTCATATAATTGCAGCCTACTACTAAATTCAACTATAACCAATGCACTTTCCACTAAAACAAAAAGTGCCCCTTAAGGAACACTCTTTATTTCAACAACTTCCGTACCCACTTGAGCGCATTTGGAAAGTTTGGATAGCGCAACGGGATATCGAATTTCGTTGTTTGTTTTAACACGCTCTTGTAGTGAGTGAACGCATCAAAGCTTGCTTTTCCGTGATATGCACCGATGCCACTTTGTCCAACACCACCAAACGGTAAATGAGGATTGGCAACATGCATAACCGTATCGTTTATACATCCCCCACCGAAATGAACTTGCTGTAATATTTGTTGTTGTACGTCGCGATCTTCTGTAAACAAATAAAGCGCAAGCGGCTTTTCGTAGTCGTTGATCATTTGAATGGCTTCATCAATCGTTTCAAACGTGAGAATGGGCAAGATAGGGCCGAAAATTTCTTCTTGCATCACGTCATCATCCCATGTTATATCATCAAGCAATGTCGGTTCAATCCAACGTTGCTCAATGTCGTATGCTCCACCGTGTACAACTGTACCGTTTGCTAAGAAGCGAACGAGCCGTTCTGTATGCCGCACCGTCACTATACGACTGTACGTATTTTTATCACTGTACAATTGCTCAATATACTGTTTCATTCGTTCAATAAGCAACGATTTAACAGACGCATGCACGAACACATAGTCAGGTGCAATGCACGTTTGCCCAGCATTTAAAAACTTCCCCCATACGATCCGCTTGGCAGCTAAGTCGAGATGGGCAGAAGCATCGACGATCGCTGGACTTTTCCCACCAAGTTCTAATGTGACAGGCGTCAAATGTTTTGCAGCAGCAGCCATCACCATTTTCCCTACCGGCACACTTCCCGTGAAAAAAATATGATCAAAAGGCAAGTGAAGTAGCTTTTGACTAACGTCTACACCTCCCTCTACCACAGCAACATATTCCTCTGAAAACGCCTCAGAAACAATCGTTTTCAGCAAAGACGACGTCTCTGGTGTATATTCAGATGGCTTGACAATCGCACAATTTCCTGCGGCGATCGCTCCGATTAACGGACTTATCGCGAGCTGAAATGGATAATTCCATGGCGCAATAATTAAACTGACACCGTATGGCTCTGGATATATGTAACTTTTTGAACCAAAGTGTGTCAATGGCGTCGGTACACGTTGCGGCTTCATCCAATCGCTTAGACGTTTCATTACAAAACGAATCTCTTCATAAACGATGCCAATTTCCGTCGTATACGCTTCAAATGGGGATTTATGCAGCTCTTTTTTTAACGTGTCCGTAACGGCCTGTTCATACTTTTTTATTGTCTCTTTCAAACGTGTTAATTGCTTTAAGCGAAACTCAAGAGAAAGTGTTTCGCCTGTTTGAAAATAATGCTTTTGTTTTTGAAGTAGCTGCTCCATATTTCTCACCCTTATCACACCTATTTTTCAAATGTTTAAAAACTTAAACATATAAAATGAAAAATTCGGCCTTTAGTTATCTAAAGGCACTCATTTTCTACAGCTTGAATCAATTCTTTTAATAATTCAACGGCCTTTTCAATAGACAACACATAATATCGCAATGTCCCTTTTTGTTCTACTGACACTAGTCCTTGATCGCGCAAAATTTTTAAATGATGCGAAATCGCTGGACGGGATAAACTTGACCGTTCTGTAATTTCATTGACTGTCAGCTTATCATGTTCTGCAAGCAACAATACAATATCTTGACGGTGAGGATCGCTTAACGCTTGAAATAACGGTATGCACGATCGAAACACCTCGATCGCTTTTTGTCCCATTCCTCTCTTCCTTTCTTTTGTTTAAAAGTTTAAACATTTGATAAAAACATCATATTCTCTTTTTCCCTGTTTGTCAACTCTCCTTTGTCTCCTCAACTATTCCAAAATTACCTTTTAGTCTCCTACTTTTTTCCGCCACAACATTTCTTGTTTTACTAGCTGTAAAATCATGAAGCGTTACAATAATCAGCTTCAATCACTACTTATTTCCTCTACTTCTTGTCACCCATTTGCCAGCCGTTCTCTACTAAAACATCATTGAGAAAATGTGCTCATCTATAAGCAGCTTGCCTAAAAAATGAAAATGTTCGCTAGTCATCCGTTGTCGATTCGTGTAAAATGGAAACGAAAAGGAGGTGAATGACATGGTGGAACAGTTGCTTTACGAAATTCTTCACGAAGTAAAAGCAACACGAGAAAAAGTCGAATCGCTAGAAAAACGAGTGGAAGCAGTTGAGAAAAAGGTGGAATCCATTGAAAAAGAAGTATCTTCCTTACGCAAACAAGTTCAAGTACTAGACGAAAAAGTGCAAGCAATCGATGGGAAAGTGCAAGCACTAGACGAAAAAGTGCAAGCGCTAGACGAGAAAGTGCAAACACTCGACGGAAAAGTTCAAGCGCTAGACGAGAAAGTGCAAACACTCGACGGAAAAGTCCAAGCGCTAGACGAGAAAGTGCAAACACTCGACGGAAAAGTTCAAGCGCTAGACGAGAAAGTGCAAACACTCGACGGAAAAGTCCAAGCGCTAGAC
>NZ_JACDUV010000008.1:0-32434 GCF_013761015.1 Anoxybacillus ayderensis | reverse complement strand
ACGAGAAAGTACAGCTACTTGACGAACGAACACTCGAAACAAAAGCGATTTGTGAAGCGATTCGTCACGGTCAAGAGGTGCTTGCCGCAAAATACGATGCACTCGCACTCGATGTCCACAACATGCAAGGAAACATCACCCGCTTAACCAACATACTAGAAGAGAAAGTACTCCCTGCCCTCACCGACCACGAATCGAGCATCCAAGTATTAAACAATCGTGTATTTAAAGTGGAAAGCACCTTGCAAAAGCTTGTTCATCTGTAAGAAAAGCGGCATTGTCCGATGGCAATGCCGCTTTTTCATTATCGTTTATTTATCTCTTCAAGCAATAGTTTATTCACAAGCGGTGGGTTTGCTTGTCCTTTTGTTGCTTTCATAATTTGACCGACTAAGAAGCCAATTGCACGGTCTTTTCCGTTTTTAAAGTCTTCAATCGATTGTGGATTCGCATCGAGCACTTCCAATACGATTTTGCGTAGCGTTGCTTCGTCAGAAATTTGCACAAGACCTTGTTGTTTGACGATTTGCTCTGGATCGCCACCTTTTTCCACGAGTTCTTTAAAGATTTTCTTCGCAATTTTTGACGAAATCGTGCCGTTTTGAATGAGTTTAATCATGCTTGCTAAGCTTTCTGGCGTTAAAGCAATGTCATGCAATTCTTTTTGTTCTGCGTTTAAATATGCAGATACTTCAACCATCAGCCAGTTCGATGCAAGCTTCGGATCCGCTCCATTCGCAACCGTTGCTTCGAAAAAGTCTGCCATTTCTTTTGTCAACGTTAATACTTTCGCATCGTACTCTGGCAAACCAAGTTCCTCAATGTACCGTTTTTTCCGTGCGTCAGGAAGCTCTGGAATCGACGCACGCACGCGTTCTTTCCATTCATCGTCAATATAAAGCATGACTAAATCTGGTTCTGGGAAGTAGCGATAGTCTTCTGAACCTTCTTTCGTGCGCATTAAAACCGTTGTTTTCGTCGCTTCATCGAAACGGCGCGTTTCTTGCTGGATGACGCCGCCAGACAACAAAATTTTCTCTTGGCGCTTCGCTTCGTACTCAAGTCCTTGGCGAACGAAGTTAAACGAGTTTAAGTTTTTCAATTCCGTTTTTGTGCCAAACTTGTCTGAGCCGATTGGACGGAGGGAAATGTTCGCGTCACAACGAAGCGAACCTTCTTCCATTTTACAGTCGGATACGCCTGTATATTGAATAATTGACTTTAATTTTTCTAAATACGCATACGCTTCCTCTGGCGAGCGAATGTCCGGTTCCGATACGATTTCAATAAGCGGTGTGCCTTGGCGGTTAAAGTCAACTAACGAATAACCGTCCCCTGTGTGTGTTAGTTTCCCTGCATCTTCTTCTAAATGAATGCGCGTAATGCCGATTTTTTTCTTTTTGCCGTTCACTTCAATTTCGATCCAGCCGTTTTGCCCAATCGGTTGATCGTATTGTGAAATTTGGTACGCTTTCGGGTTGTCTGGGTAAAAGTAGTTTTTCCGATCAAATTTCGTTTCTGTCGCGATTTCGCAGTTTAATGCCATTGCTGCTTTCATCGCATATTCGACCGCTTGTTTGTTTAACACCGGAAGAACGCCTGGATACCCTAAGTCAATGACGCTCGTTTGTGTATTTGGGGGCGCTCCGAATGCGTTTGGGCTGCTTGAGAAAATTTTCGATTTCGTTTTCAGCTCGACGTGCACTTCAAGTCCGATGACAATTTCAAAATTCATCACTATTTCCCCCCTTACAACGTTGGTTTTTGTTTATGATAATCTGTTGCTTGTTCGAACGCATGTGCCACACGATAAATTGTGCTTTCATCAAAATGTTTGCCGATAATTTGCAGACCGACTGGCAAGCCGTTGACAAATCCGCACGGAATCGAAATGCCCGGAACGCCGGCAAGATTGACTGGAATCGTTAAAATATCGTTTGCGTACATCGTTAACGGGTCGCTCGTTTTTTCGCCAATTTTAAACGCTGGCGTTGGTGTTGTCGGCCCGATAATGACGTCATATTTTTCAAAGACGTTTTCAAAGTCTTGTTTAATGAGCGTCCGCACTTTTTGAGCTTTTTTGTAATATGCATCATAATAGCCGGAGCTTAACGCGAACGTTCCGAGCATAATGCGGCGTTTCACTTCGTTGCCGAACCCTTCACTGCGCGTTTGCTTGTACATTTCGATTAAGTTTTTCGCATTGTCTGTCCGATAGCCGTAACGAACACCGTCAAAGCGCGCGAGATTTGCCGATGCTTCAGAAGACGCTAATAAATAGTACGTCGCAAGCGCATATTTTGAATGAGGAAGCGATACTTCTTCCCACGTCGCACCTAAGCCTTCTAATACTTTTAGGGCATCGAGCACCGACTGGCGCACTTCTTCTGATACCCCTTCGCCTAAATATTCTTTCGGAACGGCAATTTTTAGCCCTTGGATGTCCCCTGTTAAGGCAGAAACGTAGTCAGGTACATCGACATTGGCAGAAGTAGAGTCCATCGGGTCTACACCAGAAATGACTTGTAGTAAATACGCGTTATCTTCCACGTTGCGCGTAATTGGACCAATTTGGTCAAGCGAAGAGGCAAACGCGACAAGTCCATAGCGCGATACGCGGCCATATGTTGGTTTTAAACCGACGACGCCACAAAACGCGGCTGGTTGACGAATCGAACCACCTGTATCTGATCCGAGCGCAAATGGCACTTCTCCTGCCGCTACCGCTGCAGCTGACCCCCCGCTTGAGCCACCCGGTACACGTTCTAAATCCCATGGATTGCGCGTAAGTTGAAACCCAGAGTTTTCTGTTGACGATCCCATCGCAAACTCGTCCATATTTAATTTACCGATCGTTACTGCATCAGCTTGATGTAAACGCTCAACGACTGTTGCATCATAAATCGGATCGAAGTTGTATAAAATTTTGCTCGCACACGTTGTGCGAAGTCCTTTTGTCACAATATTATCTTTAATGCCAATTGGCATCCCGAAAAGTAAGCCAAATTCCTTTTCTGTTGCAAGTTTCTCATCTAGCTCTTTTGCTTTCGCACGCGCTTGTTCTTCGTTTAACGTTAAAAACGCTTGTACTTTTTCGTCTACTTCATGAATACGTTTAAACGATTCATCTACTAAATCCGAAACGGAAATTTCTTTTTTATGTAATAAACTGTGCAATTCAGATACACGATAATCGAACAATGACATATTCTTCCCTCCTTACTCTAAAATGGCTGGCACACGGAATTGGCCGTCTTGATGGTCTGGTGCATTTTTCAATACGTCTTCTAGCGGAAGTCCAGCCGTCGGTACATCTTCACGCATCACATTTTTCATATTTAACACGTGCGACGTTGGCGGAACGTTTTCTGTATCTAGCTCGTTTAACTGCTCCGCAAACGTAATAATCGCATCTAATTGCTTCGCAAATATCGCTGCTTCTTCTTCTGTAATTGCTAAACGTGCTAAATGCGCCACATGCTTGACTTGCTCGATTGAAATTCGTGACATATGTTTCACCTCCGATATTATCGACCTTTCACAATACTATGATGATACCAAACTTTCGCGCAGTGAAGCAACATTTGCCATTCATTTTGCTCACGTAAAAAATCTCTCATTGACGAAAAAAAAGTGTCAGTGTAGAATGAAAAAAATTTTCAAAAAAACAACTCGTATAATTTCGGAAATATGGTCCGAAAGTTTCTACCAAACGACCGTAAATCGTTTGACTACGGGGATTGCTCCTCGTATCGAGTTGGAGAGGAGGAACATCAATGAAACAACTTACTGTAGCTTCAAAAAAACAATTCGCCGATGTTGTCGTCAAAAATGGAAAAATTGTCAACGTCTTTACACACGAAATCGTGCAAGCGGATATTGCGATTGCCGATGGGAAAATTGTCGGTATCGGTGCATATGATGGGCACACCGTCATTGACGCCAAAGGGAAATACGTTTGCCCTGGGCTAATTGACGGACACGTCCACATTGAATCATCAATGGTTACACCGAGCGAATTTGCTCGCGTCGTCGTTCCACACGGCGTCACAACCGTCATTACCGATCCACACGAAATTGCGAACGTCGCGGGAACAAAAGGCATTGAATTTATGCTAAACGATTCGAACGACATTCCACTTGATGTATATGTAATGCTACCGTCGTGCGTACCCGCAACCGATTTTGAACACGCTGGTGCGACGCTTCATGCCGAACAGTTAGCACCGTTTTTTTCCCATCCGCGCGTACTTGGGCTTGCGGAAGTAATGGACTATCCGTCGCTTTTGCAAGGAAAACAACATATGCTCGCTAAACTGACCGCTGCGATGGAAGCAAATAAACTGATCGATGGCCATTTAGCTGGTCTTGATGAAACAGCCGTTAACGTGTACCGAAGCGCCAATGTTCATACCGATCACGAGTGTGTCACAGTAGACGAAGCGCTCGCTCGCGTGCGACGTGGCATGTACGTTTTAATTCGTGAAGGATCCGTCGCAAAAGATTTGCACAAACTACTTCCAGCAGTTAATACGTATAACGCGCGCCGCTTTTTATTTTGTACAGACGATAAACATATTGACGAACTTGTCACTGAAGGGAGCATCGATCATCATATTCGCCTAGCGATTCAAGCTGGTATGGAGCCGATAACAGCCATTCAAATGGCGACATTAAACGCCGCAGAATGTTATCGCCTATATACGAAAGGCGCGATCGCTCCTGGGTATGATGCCGACTTTTTGCTTGTGGATGATTTACAGTCGTTTTCGATTACGCATGTCTTTAAAAAAGGGACGCTCGTTGCTGAAAACGGACGCGCTACCTTTTCCGTAGCAAAAACAACTTCGATTGACAAAACAATTATACAGTCCGTCCATGCAAAAAAAATAACAAAAGAAGATATACAAATTCCATTTACGCGTGGAAATCGTGCAAATGTCATTCAAATTATTCCAAATCATTTGCATACAAAACATCTCATCACAGAAGTGCATGTTGAAAACGGCGCCTTTCAGCCGTCGCTCGAGCAAGATTTACTAAAACTTGTTGTTGTCGAACGCCACCGTGGTCTTGGAGCCGGTGTTGGTATCGTCAACGGATTCCAATTAAAAAAAGGGGCAATCGCCTCATCCATTGCACATGATTCACATCACATCATCGCTACCGGAACGAATGATGACGACATCATTACTGCCATTGAACATATACAAAGTATAAACGGCGGGCTTGTCGTCGTCGAAAACGGACGCGTGTTGGCAGACTTGCCACTTGAAATCGGCGGGTTGATGACAGCAAAAAGTTACGAGCAGATATTAGAACGGTTACAAACAATTCACAACGCCTTAACAGCGATTGGGGCAGCAACCGACTTTAACCCATTCATTACACTCGCCTTTTTAGCGCTACCGGTCATTCCACAACTCAAATTAACCGACCAAGGCTTATTTGACGTTTCATCGTTTCAATTTATTGATGTGGAGGTATAGAGGGATTTTTTATCCCTCTTTTTGTCGAATGATGTTATAATATGGTTGTATATAAAAGGAGGTGAGAACATGAGTGCACAAGTGTTGGAAAAAATTTTAGCCATCGTCACAGACATCCAAAAAGAATTACAAGACATTCGCGAAGAGCAACAAGCATTAAAAAATGGACAAAAAGAGCTTTACGATCTTATGAACGCTCTTCTCCATCGTCAGGAGGAAACTGACGCAAAGCTTGAAGCTTTAACGATGGACGTCCATCATATGCGCGGTGAGATGACAGCAATGAAGCAAGAAATCCACGCACTAAACGAAAAAATTGACTCCCACTATGAACAATTCAACGAGCGTCTTAACAATCTCCAACTTGACGTCGATTTCACCGTCCACAAAACAACGATGACTGAGCGAGAACTTTTCAAAATGAGAAATCGGTTGTTTTCATAGAGAGGGGAATGATCTTTCCCTCTTTACTTATGGAGTTTGATTTATACGCTTCTTTTTTGTTACCCTTCTCTCAGTCAAAAGTGGCAATAAAACACTTGCAAAAATGTCTAAAATAATCCGCTGAAAAACGCTTTTGACATCGCCTTTGTTACATTTCTCCATACACGCCTATCTTAAAATATCAAGTACAACTTGGGGTCAAGAAGCTGTTTCCTTCATCTAATGCAATCGGGAACACAGTCTTCTCCCTGCATAATATCCCACTGCCCCCATATAAATTGGGACTACAAAAACAAAAGAAGGATAAAAAGGAAGCGAGGTAATTGTCGCCATCCCCAAAACAATTCCCCAATCCCATTTAAATCCCCATTTTTTATCAGAAAAAGAAACAAACGCTTCTGTCACTGCACATATAAGCAGAACAGTCAGTACCACAAATGGAAAAATAGCAACAAAGAAAGAAAAAGTGCTAAGTAATGAAATGGAAAGTGCAAACATGACAAATGCCAGCAAAACCTCTACTAAAAATTTTTTCACTTATACTACCCCCTTTTAATATAAAATTACTTACTCACTGCGATTTTCTTATTGGGGAAAGATGAGAGTAAAGAACTTACATTTATACCTGTAACATCTGAATGAAATTTATACATTTTTCTACTCATTCCAATTCACGAACTCGTTTTTTCATCTCTACTAATAACTGATCAAATAAATGAACATAGCGCTGGCGAACATGTTCATAAATTTCCATCGCTATTTGTTCATCGTATGTATGTGATGTCCTATTTCGATCTTCTAACATTTGAATCCACGCTTCTCCATCTTGAATAAGTCCTTCTTTAAATGCTTGTTTAATCGTTTTTCGCGGACTTGTCACTTCATTGTTTCCGTTATATTCTAAGTAGCTTTTCATCCATTTCCATGCTAGTTCGTACGTAAATTCAAATCGTTGAATTGTCGCGTCAAGAACTAGGTCGTCTTTTTCCACATCACGCGTAATGCTTTGATGTAGTTTATTTAATGCTTTTTCAAAGTCAAATAGTTTATCAATGATTTTATTCATCGTCACAACTGCCTCCCCTCGTTCATTCGTTAAAAAAATTGTCTTTCCTTCGAGATCAATATACGATTTGAGTTTTTCATTGCTGATCTTTTCATAATCAATAGCATCCACCGTATAAATGATATTTGCTTCTGCTAAATCGTCTTGAATGCGGTAGAGCTGCTCGTTATGGCTTCTAAACTTAATCGCAATATCGATGTCCGACGTTTCTTTATAATCGCCTCTTGCCCTTGATCCGAACAAAATCACTTTTTCAATGATGTTAGCGTAATTTTGAAACACACAAATAAGGGTATAAAATGTTTGCTTTTTTAATCCGTACATGTTTGTACTCAATCGCCCATCACCACCCACTTCTATATCATATGAAAGATGTTTTTCTTCATTATACCCTATCACTGTTATCTTAACGTTCATATTTGAAACCCCTCTTAGCATTTTCGCCAAGAGGGGTTTTCCATTAAAACATTTCGGATACTGTTTTTGCTTGCATATGAAGAAGTAAATAGTCTGGACCGCCTGCTTTCGAGTCTGTTCCAGACATATTGAACCCACCGAATGGGTGGTAGCCGACGATCGCTCCTGTGCAGCCGCGGTTGAAGTAAAGGTTGCCAACATGGAACTCCTCGCGCGCTTTTTCTAAATGGAAGCGGTTTTTCGAAATAACCGCACCTGTTAAGCCGTATTCTGTGTTGTTTGCAATTTCAAGCGCTTGATCGAAGTCTTTTGCTTTCGTAAACGCAACGACTGGTCCGAAAATTTCTTCTTGCATAATGCGCGCTTTCGGATCGACATCTGCAAACACCGTTGGTTGAATGAAGAAGCCTTTCGAGTCGTCTCCTTCGCCGCCTGTCATAAGCTTGCCTTCTTGTTTACCAATTTCGATATATTCCATAATTTTGTTATATGCCGATTGATCGATAACCGGTCCCATAAATGTGCTTTGTTCTTCTGGATTGCCGACTTTTAATTGCTTCGTTAACTCGACAACGCGGTTTAATACTTGATCGTATACGTCTTCAAGCGCAACAACGCGCGAGCATGCTGAACATTTTTGGCCAGAGAAACCGAATGCCGATGCCACAATCGATTGTGCAGCTAATTCAAGATCTGCTTCTTTATCAACAACAATCGTGTCTTTTCCGCCCATTTCGGCAATGACGCGCTTGAGCCAAATTTGTCCTGGATGCACTTTAGCGGCACGCTCATAAATGCGAATGCCGACATCGCGTGAGCCTGTGAAGCTAATAAAACGTGTGCGCGGATGGTCGACTAAATAATCGCCTACTTCCGCACCGCTTCCCGGAATGTAGTTTAATACACCTGCTGGAAGACCTGCTTCTTCTAACACTTCCACGAACTTATAAGCAACGACTGGTGTTGCACTTGCTGGTTTTAAAAGCACCGTATTTCCTGTTACAAGTGCTGCGACTGTCGTTCCCGCCATAATCGCAAATGGGAAGTTCCACGGTGAAATGACAACGCCAACGCCAAGCGGAATGTAGAAGAAACGGTTTGTTTCTCCCGGACGACTCTCCACAGGAATGCCGTCTTTTAATTTCAACATTTGGCGAGCATAATATTCCATAAAATCAATCGCTTCAGCAGTATCTGCATCTGCTTCTTTCCACGGCTTCCCTGCTTCTTTCACAAGCAATGCGGAAAACTCATGTTTGCGACGGCGCACAATCGCTGCGGCGCGGAATAAAATGTCTGCGCGCATTTCTGGTTTTGTTTTGCTCCACCATGTAAACGCCGCATCGGCTGTTTGCATCGCTTTTTCTGCTAAATCTTTATTCGCTTTCGCTACGCGACCGACAACTTCTGTTTTATTCGCTGGATTAATGGAAACAATCTTATCTTCTGTCATGATTCGTTCTCCACCAATGACAAGCGGATAATCTTGACCGAGATAAGCTTGTACCGTCTTCAATCCTTCTTCAAACGCTTTTTTGTTTGCTTCGATTGTAAAGTCTGTAAATGGTTCATGTTTGTAAGGTTGTACCATATGTAAGCCCCCTTTGTTGAAATTACAAAAGCGTTTTCATGCACACAATTTCATTCTAACGGATGGAGCATACATATTCAAATTTTTTATGGTTGGTAGATGTGAACAAACGGTTCATTTTTGTCTGGGCTTTTTATAATAATACTTTCCGGTCCGCGCACCGAAGAAATGTAAACGGAAATCGGCATATAATCAGGCATTTTTTCCATAAGAAGACCTGTGACGTATTGCGTAAATCCAATAACTTCTGCTTTTCCGTAAAACTGCATAACGATGTCAATTGTCAATTGTTGTAGTTGGTCATCGCGGTAAAATGCCCGGCCGATCACCCCCGTGTAATTTGGGAAAAATTCTTCAATATCTGACTTCAAATTTAAAAACTTGACTAAATCATCGCGATGATTTTTTTCCGCTTCATCCGATGGAAACACGTAATATTCTTCATTTATTTTTTCCCAATCTTGAATGGCGTTACTTCCTTTATCGACATAACCAACCGCAAAAAAGTGTCCTGGAACAATGGACGATTTCGGTTGTTGTTCGAATAAGCCAACAACGATCGGCACTTCTCTTAATCCATCGATTTGACGTAAACGAGAAACAATTTCTTCTGCTGCTTTTTTCCCTTCCTTCTCCATATCGCTTTTCGGAATTTTTACTTCACGTGGATATCCTTCTTCCGTCTCATAGTAATGGACAGAATTCATCGCAAGCCCGAGGACGACTCCACCTAATTGTACTTTATCGTTTCCTTTTTTTACTAAGTAGTTGTGCTCTAAAATATGAGAAATGTAAAGTGGATGTTTTTTATTTTTTTCTTCATTTGTCCCTTCACTTCCGAGCGCAGGGTTCAACCCTTCTCCATTTCCTTGTTTTCGTTTGAGCCAAGACTCAATCGTTTTTCGATCTAAATATTGCCCTTGTTGAAATAAATATTGTGACGGAGAAAACTTGTCTTGTGCGATGCGCATTAAACCGAGTTCAAATTCATCCATATCTAATCGTGTATTAACATTTTCAACGACGAGTCCGCGCGCCTCTCCGGGTTGAAATGGTAAAATTGTGCGATAATACGAGTTAGAAATGTTGTACTTTGGAATAATCGCCTTTTGTTTTTTATTATCTGTTTCTTGCACAACTTGCTCTTCTTGATTAAATTTTGGCGCGCATGCTGACAAAGTAAGAAGCGTACAAGTGAGCAATATGATCAGCCTTTTCATCGTTCACACCTGCTTTTATTGTTGTATTTCTTGAAGAAAACGCGCTTCATCCCAAATCGTAATGCCAAGCTGTTTCGCTTTTTCTAATTTTGATCCAGCGTCTTCACCTACAACGACAACGTCCGTTTTTTTACTGACACTTCCTGTCACTTTTCCACCTAGTGCTTCAATTTTCTCTTTTGCTTCGCTCCGCGACATTGATTGTAATGTGCCTGTTAAAACAAACGTCTTCCCAGCAAACGTTGAGCTTATATCCGCCGTCCGTTTCGCACCTTTATATGTCATATTGACGCCATATGCTCGCAAACGTTCAAGCAATTGCTTTACTTCTTCTTTTGAAAAATACGTCACAATTGAGTCCGCCATTTTTTCACCAATTTCATGAATGGCTGTCAGTTCTTCTTTCGTCGCTTGTTGAAGACGTTCCATCGTTTCAAAATGCTCCGCTAACGTTTTTGCCGCTTTTGCGCCCACATGGCGAATACCAAGCCCGAACAATAAGCGCTCAAGTGAATTTTGTTTCGATGTTTCAATCGCTTGCAGTAAGTTTGTTGCTGATTTTTCCCCCATTCGTTCTAACGCGACAAGTTTGTCTTTCGTTAACGTATACAAATCCGCCACGCTACGAACGAGACCGTGTTCAAATAGTTGAGCGATCACTTTTTCGCCTAATCCGTCAATATTCATCGCTTGGCGTGAAACGAAATGGGCAAGTCCCTCTCGAATTTGTGCCGGACATTGCGGATTGACGCAACGAAGCGCGACTTCATCATCAAGACGAACGAGTTCGCTCGCGCATGCTGGGCAATGCGTTGGCATATCGAACGGCTTCTCTTGTCCCGTTCGCCGCTCTGGCAATGAACGCACAACCTCTGGAATAATATCGCCCGCTTTTTTAATGACGACGTAATCGCCAAGACGAATATCTTTTTCACGAATGTAGTCTTCATTATGGAGCGATGCACGCTGTACAATCGTACCTGCCACACGCACAGGCTGCAAAATAGCTGTTGGAGTGACCACACCTGTTCGACCGACACTTAGCTCAATATCAACAAGTTGTGTCACAACTTCTTCAGCCGGAAATTTATAAGCAATGGCCCAGCGTGGACTTTTCGCTGTCGCTCCTAGTTGCTTTTGTTGCGCAAACGCATCTACTTTAATGACGATTCCATCAATATCATACGGCAATGACGCGCGTCGCTCATGCCACTGTTCAATGTAAGAAAGTACATCATCTATCGTTTCGCATACTTGCCACGTTGGATTTGTTTTAAATCCGAGCTCGTCTAAATAATTAAGCGACTCACTATGAGAAACGAATCCGAGCTCTTCTGCATTGACGACATGATATACAAATATATCTAACTGACGGGACGCAACGACTTTTGGATCAAGTTGACGAAGCGAGCCAGCTGCCGCGTTGCGCGGATTAGCAAACAATTCTTCTCCGTTCATTTTGCGCTTTTCATTTAACTTTTCAAACGATTTTCGTGGCATATATGCTTCCCCACGCACTTCAATCGACACTTGTTTACGCAATCGAAGCGGCAATGAGCGAATCGTTTTTAAATTTTCCGTAATATCTTCTCCAGTCGTTCCATCTCCGCGTGTCGCTCCTTGTACGAAATAGCCATTTTCATAACGGAGCGATACGGCTAAACCGTCAATTTTCAATTCACATACGTAACGGACGTCACCAACTTCTTGGCGCACACGGCGGTCAAAATCTCGTAAATCCCCTTCATGAAAAGCATTGCTTAAACTAAGCATCGGCACGCGGTGAAGCACCTTTGCAAACGCTTCTAACGGCGCTCCGCCAACGCGTTGCGACGGAGAATCCGGTGTTTTATATTGTGGATATTGTTCCTCTAACTCGATCAATTTTCTCATTAATTCATCGTACTCGGCATCAGAAATAGAAGGTTTGTCTAATACGTAATATTCATAGTTATATTTCTCAATTTGTTGGCGCAATTCGGCAATTTGCTTTTCAACGTCGTGTTGTGCCACGTTCTTCATCCTTTCTACACTTTCGTAATCGGAGCAAATTTCGCCAATAGTCGTTTAATGCCAATTGGGCTTGAAAAAGCGACATCCAGCTCTTGATCACCATCGCTTTCTTTTACGCGCACAATTGTCCCAATGCCCCACACTTTATGGCTCACCTTATCTCCTACGCGCCATCCTCCTTGCGAAACGGTAGATGAACGTTGAGATGTCGCCTGTTGTTTCACTCGTTTATGTGCATATTCAATGAGCTCTTCAGGAATTTCATCAATAAAACGAGATGGGGCGTTAACATGCGTTTGCCCGAATAACGTACGCATATGCGCACGCGTTAAAAAGAGCTCTTCTTCCGCACGCGTAATGCCAACATACGCTAAACGTCGTTCCTCTTCCATTTCATCTTCATCGTTTAATGAGCGGTTATGCGGGAAGATCCCTTCTTCGAGTCCGACTAAAAAGACGACAGGAAACTCTAATCCTTTTGCAGAATGAAGTGTCATTAAAACAACCGCATCGTTTGTTTGCCCTTCATTATCATTATCAAGCTGATCGATATCCGCAACAAGCGCTAAGTCCGTTAAAAAAGCAACAAGTGACTTATCTTCGTTTACTTGTTCAAAATGTTGAGTAACTGATAAAAACTCGTCAATGTTTTCAAGTCGACTGTGTGCCTCTAACGTTTTTTCTTCACGAAGCATATCGCGATAACCTGAACGGTCGAGCACATCTTCGACAAGCTCCGTGACGGATAAATAGTGTTGCATTTGGCTCCAATGATGAATTTGTTCGCGAAATTGCACGAGCGGTGCAGCGATGCGAGCGCTAATTCCCATTTCTTCAATAGAACCGAGCGCATCAAACATCGATATTCCTCGGCTAGAAGCATATGCTGCAATTTTATCAATTGTTGATGCCCCAATGCCGCGTTTTGGAACGTTAATAATGCGTGTAAAACTAATGTCATCATTCGGATTCGCAATTAAGCGCAAATAAGCTAAAATATCTTTAATTTCTTTTCGGTCATAGAATTTTAAACCGCCAACAATTTTATATGGGATATTCGCCTTTAATAACATTTCTTCAAGCACGCGCGATTGCGCATTCGTTCGATATAAAACAGCAAAATCTTTATACGCTCGTTTTCCTGCATCGACATATTCTTTAATTTTTCCAACGACAAATTGCGCTTCATCTACTTCCGTCATCGCCTCATAATACACAAGCGCATGTCCCTCGCTATTCTCCGTCCAAAGCTTTTTCGGTTTTCGTTGCGTGTTATGCTCAATAACTGCATTGGCTGCTTGTAAAATACGTTTCGTCGAGCGGTAATTTTGCTCAAGCAAAATGACTTTGGCGTTCGGATAATCTTTTTCAAACGATAAAATGTTGCTAATATCGGCACCGCGCCAACGATAAATCGATTGATCAGAATCGCCGACCACACATAAGTTTTGAAATCGTTTCGCAAGCATGTTCACGAGCAAATATTGCGAGCGGTTCGTATCTTGATATTCATCGACATGAATGTACTGAAACTTTCGTTGATAATATTCCAACACTTCCGGAACACGTTGAAATAGTTGAATCGTCGTCATAATTAAGTCATCAAAATCAAGGGCATGATTGCGCAACAATCGCTTTTGATATTCTTTATACACATCCGCGACAAGCTTCTCATATGGACTTGCCGCTTGGTCGGCATATTTTTCTGGCGTTATCAATTCGTTTTTCGCGCTGCTAATTGTACCTAAAAGCGCACGTGGATCATATTTTTTCGGGTCAATATTGCGATCTTTTAAAATATGTTTTAACACGGATAATTGATCGGTTGGATCCAGAATGGAAAAGTTCGCATGAATGCCGATTCGATCGATGTCGCGTCGCAAAATGCGAACGCACATCGAGTGAAACGTAGAAATCCATATATCTTCCGCTTGCTTTCCAACGATTCGTTCTACACGTTCTTTCATTTCACGCGCTGCTTTGTTTGTAAATGTAATCGCTAAAATGTTCCATGGAGCAACATCTTTCTCCGCCATTAAATAAGCGATGCGATGCGTTAACACGCGCGTCTTTCCACTTCCTGCCCCCGCCATAATTAAAAGCGGACCTTCCGTCGTTTTCACAGCCTCTTTTTGTTTTTCATTTAATCCTTCCAACAGCATATGTGCTGACATACTCATTTTTTTCACCACCAAAACATATGTTCTCTTTTTTATTCTCCATTTATGCCGATTTTCCTTTTACCGCTTCGACTGTTTGTAACGCCATTTGTAAATTTGTATAAATCGCATTTCCTACAACAACCGTGTCGGCCCACATCGCCATCTCTTTCGCTTGTTCAGGTGTATGAATGCCACCGCCATAAAACAAACGTGTGCCTTCTAGCGTCCGTTTCACTTTCTCTACAAGCGCCACATCTCCGTATCGCCCGCTATATTCCATATAAAAAATTGGAAAATGGTACATATGTTCCGCCATTCGAGCATACGCAATAACATCTTCTTCTGTTACATTCGTTCGTGCACTTGTTAATGATGCCGCTTTACATTCGTCATTTAAAATACAATACCCTTCAACAAACAGTTCTTCCCAATTAATTAAGTCACCAAACTGTTTGACCGCTTCGTGATGCAAATCAATTAACCAAGTCAGATCACGGCTATTTAACACCATTGGAATGAAATAATAGTCAAACCCAGGTGTAATCGCCTCAATATTTGATACTTCTAATGCACATGGAACGGAAAAACGGCGCACGCGCGCAAGCAAATCGATGACGTTTTCAAGCGTCACACCGTCTGTTCCGCCAACAATGATCGCATCCGTTCCTGATTCGCATACTTGTTCTAATTGTTCATCTGTTATTTCTTTATTCGGATCTAATTTAAACACATGGCGCCATGTTGTTATCTCATTCATGTTTTTTCACCTCATCTCATTATAACAAAAATCATAACAAAAAATCGTAAAAAGAAGCTGACTCATTGTGAGCCAGCCTCCTCTTGTTGTTCATTATAAATGCGATCGAGTGCCATCGCATACGCATCATTTCCGTAGTTTAAGCAACGTTTTACGCGCGAAATAGTCGCTGTGCTTGCCCCTGTTTCTGTTTCAATTTTATGATACGTATATCCTTCGCGCAACATGCGAGCTACTTCCAACCGTTGCGCAAGCGCTTGTATTTCATTGACGGTACATAAATCATCGAAAAAACGATAACATTCTTCTAAATCTTTCAATGACAAAATCGCGCGAAATAATTGGTCAAGCTCTCTGCCTCGCAATTTATTAATTTGCATATACGTCCCCCTATTCATATTGTACTTGCTTTAAGTCCGGAACGACTTGAATCCACGTTTTTCCTCGGGTAAATCCGAGCGGAACACCGTCTTTATAAGGAAGGAGGCGTCCGTCAATATTTTTCCACTCCACTTCCTGCACCGTTCCTTCTTGAAATAAATACCCTTTTCCACCTGATGTAAAGTCAATGTCTCTTCGACCATAGTCGTCAATAATTTGATGCGTCGCTTCAATGACGAACACATTTTCTACCGCAATCGGTGTATTCGTCTCCCGATCCACTGTCGGCTCTCCACCGCTCGAACGAACATATTTCGTTCCGTCGTACGCATAATGAACGTGAGCATACGATCGTTTAGAGTACACCACATCAATATTCGTCGCTTTTACAGCGTTTGTCAAATCGTTTGTGAAAAATGGTAGCGATCTGACTTCTTCTTCGAACGCGTAGCCGTTTTTTTCAGCACCTTTTTTAATATTTTCAAAGGAAATGTACGAGTTGTGCGGTGCCTTTCGTGTGCGATCTCGCCAAAACAATGTTCCATCGTAAAACAGTCCATTGACATAATCCGCAGCACCAGACTTTAACAACGTCTGCGCCTCTGGACTCCATCCGTGACAGACATATAAAGCATGAAAGCCATTGCTTAATTGAATAAAGTAATCTCTTGCGCTTCGAACAGGGCCAATGATTTCAGGTTGCTCGCTTTGATAAATGGCTAACAGCCGTGTAATATCTCCTTCCGCAAGCACTTCATATACGATATCTGCTTTGTGTAATCCCGATTGAGGTCGTGCGGCAGGATAGTTATTAATCATCACCGCCACAGCTCGTTGCATCGTTTTTTCATTCGTTGGCATGCCTGTTAACGGAAACGTCCATGATGTTTCCTTTGTTTCTTTTTTATTTTCCTGTTCGACTGTTGTCGGTGGGGACTTGTTTTCTTTTACATTGGACTCTGTACGTTGACATCCGATGCTAAACAAAAACACCGCCATGATCATAAATAGAAAAAATAATCGCCGCAACATGAACCCAACCTTTCGTTTTCGTCCCTTTTATATTTTAACGCATTATTGTTGGAAAGAGTACTGTTTTATGCATCACATCGTAAATTCCTTTTGGTGTGATGCGAATGTAAGGTAAATGTGTCGACGATAAAAAGAGCAAAGTGTAAATCGGGTCAGCAAACGTATAGCCACGCG
Source organism: Anoxybacillus ayderensis (assembly GCF_013761015.1). Lineage (NCBI taxonomy): Bacteria > Bacillati > Bacillota > Bacilli > Caryophanales > Anoxybacillaceae > Anoxybacillus > Anoxybacillus ayderensis. The sequence goes on along the minus strand of NZ_JACDUV010000008.1, from coordinate 15,688 downwards.
CTCGCAACAACTCTCCAAGCGTTTTTTCTTCTTCTATTAGCTCTTTCATCGGCTTCGGTGACATTAATCCGCCTAATGGAAGGGAAATGTCGTGGATGACTTCCCCGTGTTCACATAACACAATGCCGCCTCCCATTTGTTTCATCCGTTCAAATGCAACCAATAAATCGCGTTTACTTTTTCCGATCAAAAGAATATCTCCTGTATTTGAATACGAGCTAACAAGTGCTTGCACATGTGTCGCAAATCCTTTTAATACGGTGTTTACACGCCATTTTCCGTGACGATCAATAAGCATTAAAAAACTTTCATCGTGATCGGTTGATAACTCATTAGCAGATGTATCAATAGAAATCGAATATGGCTTAATAATGACTGAGTTTTCCATGTACATCCCTAATGGCATCGAAAATTGCAAATCATCCATCTGTAAATCCCAAGATAAAGAGAGCGGCGCAAGACCATGTACGTCCCATTCAACGGCTGAAAAAGCAGAGACAGGTACACCATCACGTTTGACCCACTGTCCGCTCGCTAAAACAGAGATCGGTGTCGGATTTGACGCATGTTCAAGAATGTTAATATGCGCAATGCGCCCTGGCGTAATGCTTCCGTGCAAATGATCGATATTGTAATAACGAGCGATGTTCCATGTGGCCATGCTGTATGCATCAATGTCACGTACTCCTTCTTGCAATGCGATGCGAATCATTTCGTCGATCAATCCTTTTTCATAAAAGGCAGGCGTCGATCCGTCTGTTGTAAACATGCATTGATCGTAATGATGAATACCGAATTGTTTCATCTCTTTAAGCAATGTCGGCAAATCCGGTCGGATGGACGAATGGCGCAATGATACGGTATACCCGTGCATTAATCGCTTATACACATCGTTTCCGGTCATCGATTCATGATCAGCATCCGCCCCAAATAACTTCATTTTCGTCAGCGTACGATCTGAGGCGCCGGGAAAATGACCTTCCACTTTTTTACCAAGTTTTTTCGCCTCTTGCATCCAATGGAGAACGAAATCGTCCCCTTCTAACAGTTTTGGCCATCCAGTCAATTCACCGACTTGTAACACCGCATCATTTTCAAGCCATCCTTTCATGTTTTTATATGAAAAAAGATGTTCTTCTCCTTCCATTTCTGTTTGGGGATCAAGTCGGCACCACCAATACATCGTCACCGGTTGTTTTTCCATAGCGGACAAAAAAGAAAACGCTTTCTTTTTTGTCAACTGTAAAAAAAGAAATAAATTGTCGTTAATCAGTGTTGTCGTACCGAACTGCGCTGCATATTCAGCAAGCGTTTGGGGATTATATAACTGAAACGGATGAGCATGAGGCTCAATATAGCCAGGAACGAGCACTTGATTCTTGCAGTCGATGACTTCACATGAATCTAATTGCTTCGGTTTATTTGGACCGACGTACACAATTCGGTCGTCGCAAATCCATACGTTCCCTTGCACCCATTGACGTATGTATGGATGTAAATATGTTGCGTTCATTAACACTTTTGTTGGCGCTTGCTTTCCGTCAACTATCGCAACGTGTTTGCGAATTTGTTCACTTTTCCATCGATATCGTTTTTCCATCATGATCGCTTTCCTCCTAAATCGTACCATCATCTATACACATTTTAACGGATGAAAGCGAATTTCACAAACAAAAAGGAGGATTCACATGAAACAAAACATCGGTGTCATTAACGCGATGATTCGCATTACATTCGGGTTTACAATGCTTGCTTGGGCAACAGCAAGTCTTTCTCGCAAGCCGTGGCGCGAATCGTATATATGGGTCATCATGCTCGCTGCAATGAAAATTGCGGAAGGTATTGTTCGTTTCTGTCCTGTCATGGCGTTATTTGAACGGTATCAATGCCAATGTGATCACAACGATAAGAACGAAAAAGCGATTCCGATTGAACCAGTCAACCCTTCGTAACAATAACCCCCTTGTATACGTACAAGGGGGTAAAAAAGGAGAGAACGAATATGATTGCTGAATATATAACAGATACGCTTTTCATTCTTATTCTTTTAATCGGCAGCCTCGTTGCGCTTAGTTTTGTATATGTTCGCAAGCGACGTGCGCGATAGCTTTATGGCCAATATCACGCCGATAAAACAGTTGATCGCATTCAATATGTTGCATTTCTTCGTACACAAGACGTTGTGCTTCTTTTAATGTTTTTCCACTCGCAACAACAAGGAGCACTCGTCCCCCATCTGTTACCCACTCATCGTTTATATGCTTCGTGCCAGCATGGAAAATTTGCGCTTTCGTTACTTGTTCAAGCCCTCGAATAACAGCGCCTTTTTCATATTGCTCAGGATATCCTTTCGCCGCTAAAACAACCCCAACGGTTGCTTCATCGCTCCAATGTAATGTAATCGGTTGATCTTCTAAAAGCGAAACGATTACTTCAGCAAGATCATTTTTTAACCGCGGTAAAATGACTTGCGCTTCTGGATCACCAAATCGCGCATTAAACTCAATTACCTTTGGTCCTTCCTCTGTTGCGATTAATCCGGCATATAAAAATCCTGTAAATGCACACCCCTCTTGTATTAATGCCTTCGCTGTCGGCTTTACAATTGTTTCAATTGCTGCATAAACAGTTTGTTCACTTATTTGCGGAACAGGAGAATAGGCGCCCATCCCCCCTGTGTTCGGTCCTTGATCGCCATCAAACGCACGCTTATGGTCTTGCGCAATAACCATCGGATACACGTGTTCACTATGCACAAACGCCATAAGTGAAAATTCTTCACCTTGTAAATATTGCTCAATAACAACTTGTGTACCAGCTTCACCGAACTTTTTTGCGACCATTATATCATGCAACGCATGAAGCGCTTCGTCGATCGTCATCGCTACCGTTACACCTTTTCCTGCTGCAAGCCCATCCGCTTTAATGACAATCGGAGCCCCTTGTTCGCGCACATAATGAACAGCTTCCTCGTAATTTGTAAACGTCGCATAATTTGCGGTTGGGATGTTGTATTTTCTCATCAGTTCTTTCGCAAACGCTTTGCTTCCTTCAATTAATGCGGCTTTTTGTTTCGGACCAAAAATGCGCAATCCTTCCCTTTCAAAACGATCGACAATACCAGCTAATAGCGGTGCTTCTGGACCAACGATCGTCAAATCGATCGCCTCTCTTTTCGCCCATTGTACGAGCGCTTCGACATCAGTTTCTGAAATTGGAACGCACGTAGCAATCGATTTCATTCCGTCATTTCCAGGCGCCACATATACATGATTCACACGTGGACTTTGCGATACTTTCCATGCAAGCGCGTGCTCGCGACCGCCACGTCCGATAATGAGCACTTTCATCCGTTGTCGCCTCCTTTAATGTTTAAAATGACGAACCCCTGTAAATACCATTGCAATTCCATATTCATTTGCTTTTTGAATGGAATCTTCATCACGAATCGAGCCACCTGGCTGAATAATCGCAGTCACTCCCGCCTGTGCAGCGGCCTCAACGGTATCGCTCATCGGAAAAAAAGCATCAGAGGCTAATACAGCGCCTCTCGCATGCTCACCCGCTTGTTCTATCGCAATTTTTGCCGCTCCCACACGGTTCATTTGTCCAGCTCCAACACCAATCGTCATTCCGTTTTTTGCTAACACAATCGCATTCGACTTGACATGCTTCACCACACGCCAAGCAAACGTTAAATTCGCCCATTCTTCCTCGGTCGGTTGTCTTTCTGTCACGACTTGCAGCGTTGCATCATCAATTGTATATGTATCTTCGTCTTGGACGAGCAATCCGCCGCGCACCGATACGATAAACGGCTCTTGTTTCCGCTCTGCTTGGAAATCAACAGTTAACAAACGAATGTTTTTCTTCCTTGTTAAAATTTCTAGCGCTTGTTCTGTAAATGACGGGGCGATAACGATTTCTAAAAAGATGTCGTTTAACTTCGCAGCCGTTTGTTCATCAACTTCACGATTTAACGCCACAATGCCGCCAAAAATCGACGTCGGATCAGCCTCATAAGCTTTTTGAAACGCTTCCGCAATCGTTTCACCGACACCTACTCCACACGGATTCATATGCTTCACCGCCACCGCTGCTGGCTCGACAAATTCTGCAACAATTTGTAGCGCTGCGTTCGCATCGTTAATGTTGTTGTACGACAGTTCTTTTCCATGCAACTGCTTTGCTGCTGCAATAGAAAACGGTGAGCTGAGCGGTTTTTCGTAAAATGCAGCCGTTTGATGCGGATTTTCACCGTATCGTAACGATTGTTTTTTCACAAACGTCATCGTCATCGTTTCCGGATACGTTTCTCCAACAATGTTCGTCAAATATTGCGCAATCATCGCATCATATGCTGCTGTATGGCGAAATACTTTCGCAGCTAATGCCCGTCTCGTCTCAAGCAATACTTCGCCATATTGTTTTAGCTGTTCGATGACTAACTCATAGTCAGTAGGATCGACGATAGCTGTGACATAAGCATGGTTTTTTGCCGCTGCCCGCAGCATAGTCGGACCGCCAATATCGATATTTTCAATCGCTTCCATAAACGGCACGTTCGGCTTTGCGATCGTTTCTTGGAATGGATATAAATTGACAACAACAAAGTCGATTGGCGTAATGGCATGGTCTTGCAACTGTTTTTTATGCGTTTCATCATCCCGAACAGCTAACAGTCCACCGTGAATGTTTGGATGAAGTGTTTTCACACGTCCGTCTAAAATTTCCGGGAAGTTTGTCACGTCAGAAATGCTGACGACCGGAATGCCATGCTCCGCTAATACGCGCTTCGTTCCGCCCGTTGAAATAATTTCAACACCTAACTCAACTAGTTGTTTAGCAAACGTAACAATTCCTTTTTTATTTGATACGCTAATGATCGCTCGTTTTTTCATGATTTGTACTCCCTTTCTCCGTCAACAATTGTTGAATGACTTGTGGATACAACGTATGTTCTATTTCATGAATGCGGCGCTCAACGCTTTCTAATGGCTCCCCATCATAAATGTATAGCGCTTGTTGAGCAATGATCGGTCCTGTATCCATTCCTTCATCAACATAATGCACCGTCACCCCTGTCACTTTCACACCGTAACGATACGCTTGACGGATCGCATCTTTACCCGGAAACGCCGGTAAAAGAGACGGATGAATGTTTACAATTTTATTTGGATACGCCTGCAAAAGCGTTGAACCGATCAGTCGCATGTAACCAGCCAGAACGATCCATTCAATTTCTTTTTGCTGTAGTTGTTTTAAAATTTCACGTTCAAACTGCTGCTTCGTTTCATATTGTTTAGGGTTAAAAACAAACAACGGAACGTGTTCACGAATCGCTCGTTCAATCACTTTTGCATGCGGCCAGTCACATACGAGAAGCGCAACTTCCGCTTGCACTTCTCCTTTTTTTACTGCGTCAACAATTGCTTGAAAATTCGTTCCGCTTCCTGAGGCAAAAATGGCTATTCGCTTCATTCCACTTTTCCTCCAGCAAACGATACACCCGATCCTTCTTTTATTCGACCGATGATATACGCTTTCTCTCCGCACGATTCAAGCAACTGCACAACATCTGGCACGATGTCGCTATCGACAGCTAACACAAAACCGATACCCATATTAAAAATATTGAACATTTCCATTCGTTGTAGCTGTCCGTGTTGTTGTAAAAAGTTAAAAATGGCTGGAATGGGCCATGAACCGTAATCGACTTCAGCTTGCAATCCGTTTGGTAACATGCGTGGAATGTTTTCGATAAAACCGCCACCTGTAATATGTGCCATCCCTTTTATATGAAATTGTTTTAACGCTTCGCGCACCGCTCGAACGTAAATGCGCGTAGGGGTTAATAGTTCTTCGCCAAGCGGGCGAGCAAATGGTTCATATACGTGATCCAATTGCAAGTTCGCATCTTTTATAATTTTTCGCACGAGCGAATAGCCGTTGCTATGCAAACCGCTCGAAGCTAAACCGATCAACACATCGCCAGGAACAATCGTATCTCCTGTCACTAATTTTTCTTTTTCTACTACTCCAACCGCAAAACCTGCTACATCGTATTCATCTTCAGCATACATGCCCGGCATTTCTGCTGTTTCTCCTCCAATGAGCGCACACCCTGCTTCGACGCAGCCATCGGCAATTCCTTTTACAATATGCTCGATTTTTTCTGGCACTGCTTTTCCGCAAGCAATGTAGTCGAGAAAGAAAAGAGGCTCCGCCCCTTGTACGACAATATCATTTACACACATGGCTACGCAGTCTATTCCGATCGTATCGTGCCGATCGAAAGCGAACGCAATCATCAACTTCGTCCCAACTCCGTCCGTTCCTGATACAAGGACAGGTTGCTTATAACCGAGCGAAGATAGATCAAACATTCCTCCAAAACCACCTAAACTTCCTAATGCACCGATTCGGGCAGTTTTAGCGACATGTTTTTTCATTCGTTCTACTGCTTCATACCCAGCTTCAATATTCACTCCGGCTTGTTTGTACGCATGCGCCAACGTGCTCCCCTCCAATCCTTGTCGGATATTGTCCAGTGAAACAAGCTAAACATTGTCCACAGTTTGCTGAATCGTTTGATCTTCCAATCGCCTGCAAAAGTCCTTCTTTGCTCAAAAATGCGAGGGAATCCGCTTCAATAAGCTGACGAATTTCTTCAATCGTGTGTCTAGCAGCAATAAGCTCATCTTTTGTTGACGTATCGATCCCATAAAAACATGGATGCGTAATCGGCGGTGAGCTAATGCGCACATGCACTTCCGTCGCCCCTGCCTCTCGAAGCATACGTACGATGCGCTTGCTCGTCGTTCCACGCACAATTGAATCATCAACCATCACAACTCGTTTACCGGCTACAACTCCACGAACAGGCGATAATTTCATTTTTACCCCTTGTTCGCGAAGTGCTTGAGACGGTTGAATAAACGTCCGACCAACATAACGATTTTTAATGAGCCCTAATTCATACGGAATGCCTGTCGCTTCCGCGTAGCCAATTGCCACCGAAATGCTCGAATCCGGTACACCTGTAACAACATCGGCTTCAACAGGTGCTTCAAATGCTAGCTGCTTCCCGAGATTTTTCCGTGCTGTATGAATGTTAATGCCATCCACGTTGCTGTCAGGACGAGCGAAATAAATATATTCCATGCTACAAATGGAGCGAGAAACCCTCGGAGCAAAACGCTCAGAACGAATCCCTTGTTTGTTAATCATAATGAGTTCTCCCGGCTCCACTTCTCGCTCATATGTGGCACCAATGACATCAAACGCACACGTTTCCGATGCTACAACGTATGCCTCACCTAAGCGCCCAAGCGATAAAGGACGGAAACCATGTGGATCAAGAGCGATATACATTTCTGTTTCCGTCAAAATGAGAAAAGCAAAAGCGCCACGTAAATGCGTCAACGCTTCTTTAATTCGTTCTTTTAAAATTGGTTCGCCGCTGCGCTTAATTAAATGAGCAAGCACTTCGGTATCAGACGTCGTTTGAAAAATGCTCCCTTGTTGCTCTAAACGAAAGCGTAATTCATCGGCATTCACTAAATTTCCGTTATGCGCAAGCGCTAAACTACCACCTTGCGAACGAAACAAAAGCGGCTGAACATTCGCATATCCGCCCCCACCTGCAGTAGAGTAACGGACGTGGCCGATAGCAGCCATGCCCGTTAGTTTTTCTAACTCTCCGCGACTAAACACTTCCGTCACTAAACCGAGGCCTTTATGAAACTGGAGCGTTCCGTTTCCTCCAACGACAATGCCCGCACCTTCTTGCCCGCGATGTTGTAAACTATGCAGCCCGTAATACGTTAACGTCGCTGCTTCCTCATGTCCCCAAATACCGAAAATCCCACACTCTTCGTTTAATCCTTTGATTTCAGCAAGCATGGAATAGCTCCTTTCCATACATTTCGCATCGTTTCTACTGAGACGTGGAGAATGCATGCATCTCCACTTGTCACATGAAGCGTTTCGTCATTTGTCACTTCCCCGATACATACTGCTTGAACGAGTTGTTCGAACGTTTGTTGATGTTCTTTTTTCACAGAAACAACAAAGCGTGATTGCGTTTCACTAAACAGTTCAGAAACAACATCGCCACCGATCGTCACATGTGCGCCTAAACCTTGTGCGTCGATTAAACATTCCGCAAGGGCAACCGCTAGGCCACCTTCTGATACATCGTGAGCGGAGGCCACAACTCCCGCCCGAATGGCGGTAAGAAGCTGTCGTTGTCTTGTCGCCTCAACGTGTAAATCAATCGTTGGAGCTTTACCAAAAATGCGGCCTGTTAACCATTTTTGTAGCTCGCTCCCGCCAAATTCTTGCTTAGCTTCCCCAATGACATAAATCAAGTCGCCAGGTTGTTTAAATGTTTGTGTCGTAATATGGCTAATATGTTCAACGACGCCCACCATGCCGACAATCGGTGTCGGATAAATCGCTTCGCCGTTCGTCTCATTATAAAGCGATACATTTCCACTAATCACGGGCGTTTCAAGTACACGGCACGCTTCGCTCATTCCCTCTACTGCTTTTTCAAGTTGCCAAAAAATTTCTGGTTTCTCCGGATTACCGAAATTTAAGCAATCCGTGACAGCAAGTGGCTGAGCCCCTGAACAAACGATGTTGCGTGCTGCCTCCGCAATCGCAATTTTTCCACCGACTTCTGGATTTAAATAAACGTAGCGAGAATTACAATCGGTCGTCATCGCTAACGCTTTATTCGTGCCGCGAATACGTAAAACGGCTGCGTCAGATCCTGGCGCAACAACTGTGTTTGTTCGAACCATATAGTCGTATTGTTCATATACCCATTGTTTGCTTGCAATCGTCGGTTGACCTAATAACCCAAGCAATGTTTCTTCATAGTTATGAATGATCGGTACGTATTCCATCGTCTGAAACTCGCGATAATACGCCGGTTCTTTCGATGGCTTATAATATACAGGAGCATCTTTAGCTAGTGCATCAACCGGAATTTCTGCGACGACTTCTCCGCGGTGATACAAGCGCAACATATGGTCATCGGTTACGCGTCCAATCGCTTTCGCTTCTAGCCCATATTTCGCAAACACATCTATCATTTCTTGTTCGCGACCTTTTTTAACAACGAGAAGCATGCGCTCTTGCGATTCAGATAGCATCATTTCATACGGCGTCATTCCTGTTTCACGCTGTGGAACGAGATCTAAGTTCAGTTCGATTCCAGAGCCAGCTTTGCTTGCCATTTCCGCTGACGAACTTGTTAAACCTGCCGCCCCCATATCTTGCATGCCGACGAGCGCATCGGAATGAATGACTTCCAAACAAGCTTCAAGAAGCAATTTCTCCATAAACGGATCCCCGACTTGAACAGCTGGACGCTTTTGTTCAGATTGTTCCGTTAATTCTTCGGATGCAAATGTCGCTCCATGAATGCCGTCACGTCCCGTTTTCGCACCGACATACATGACCGTATTTCCAACGCCTGCAGCAATTCCTTTTTGAATATCTTCATGCCGGATGAGCCCAACACACATCGCATTCACAAGTGGATTTCCTTCATATGCAGCATCAAATTGTACTTCACCACCGACTGTCGGAATGCCAACGCAATTTCCGTATCCAGCAATGCCTGCGACAACGCGTTCAAATAAATATTTCACACGCGGTGACGTTAATTCCCCAAAGCGAAGCGAGTTTAATAACGCAATTGGTCGCGCCCCCATCGAAAACACATCGCGAATAATGCCCCCAACGCCCGTCGCCGCCCCTTGATACGGCTCAATCGCAGACGGATGATTATGGCTTTCGATTTTAAATGCAACGGCTAATCCATCTCCAATATCTACAATACCTGCCCCTTCTCCCGGCCCTTGCAATACATGTTTTCCTTCCGTTGGAAACTTCTTTAATACAGGTTTCGAGTTTTTATAGCTACAATGTTCCGACCACATCACAGAAAAAATGCCTGTTTCCGTATAATTCGGGAGACGACCAAGGATGCGTTCAACCATCGCAAATTCTTCGTCCGTTAACCCCATTTCTCGATACAATTTTTGTTCTTTAATCATTGCTGGACTTGGTTCAAGTAGTAACGACATGTGCGTCCCTCCAATATGTCACGATTGATTGAAACAGTTTTAGCCCGTCAGCTCCGCCAAGCAGTTCATGAACAGCACGCTCAGGGTGCGGCATCATCCCAAGTACATTTCCTTTTTCATTCACAATCCCTGCAATGTTTTGTAAGCTACCGTTTGGATTTTCTCCTTCATATCGAAAAACAATTTGATTGTTGGCAATAAGCTGTTGTAACGTTTGTTCGTCACAATAATAGTTTCCTTCCCCGTGCGCAATCGGAATGGTAATCACTTCCCCGCGTTCGTATTGTGATGTAAACATCGTTTCGTTATTTTCAACGCGAAGTTTGACTGGACGACAAATAAACGTTAACGTATCGTTGCGTCGCATTGCCCCTGGAAGAAGACCCGCTTCGAGTAAAATTTGAAATCCGTTACATACACCTAAAATCGGTTTTCCTTCATCTGCTGCTTTTTTGATCGCTTTCATTACGTTAGAAAAGCGCGCAATCGCTCCAGATCGTAAATAATCTCCGTATGAAAAACCACCTGGCAAAAGAATCGCATCAAACTCATCTAAACAATGGGCATCATGCCAAACGTATTCGACGTCTTCCCCTAATTCGTCCGCAATCGCATGATACATGTCAACATCGCAATTAGAGCCCGGAAATACAACGACCGCAAATTTCACTGCACGACGACCTCCTCAATGTCATAGCGATAATCTTCAATGACCGTATTCGCTAACAGTTTTTCGCACATTTCCTTCACGACTGTATCAATATCGCGGTCACTTTTTTCCACTACTAGCTCCATAAACTTTCCGATTCGTACGTCTTGCACTTCGTAGTAGTTTAACGTATGAAGCGCTCCTTTTACCGCATTGCCTTGTGGATCTAATACGTTTTCACGCAATGTGACATACACCTTTACTTTATACATGATAATCCTCCTAATCGTTGTAAAAGTTTCGTATATGTTTCTGTTAAGTCGCCTAAATCGCGGCGAAATACATCTTTATCGAATTTTTCTTTCGTGTGTACATCCCATAATCGACACGTATCTGGGGAAATTTCATCCGCTAGCAACACCGCCCCCGTTTCATCTTTTCCAAACTCTAATTTAAAATCGACAAGCTGTAAGTCACACGAGCGAAATAAAGAAGTTAAAATGTCGTTCACGCGGAACGCCATTTGCTTCATGTGCACAAGCTCATCGGGGGAAGCAAGCTGCAACAGAGCGATATGATCTTCTGTTAATAGAGGATCGCCTAAGTCGTCATTTTTGTAGTAAAATTCTACAATCGGCTTCTCGATGACGGCCCCTTCCTGAAGACCGATTCGTTTCGCTAGACTACCGGCGACAATATTGCGGACAACAACTTCGAGGGGAATAATCGTCACTTGTCGCACAAGCTGTTCGGTGTCAGATATTTTACGAATAAAATGATTGTTCACACCCGCTTCATGCAACAAGGAAAATAGTAAACTCGTAATTTCGTTATTTAATCTCCCTTTTCCAGCAATCGTTGCTTTTTTCTCACCGTTAAATGCCGTGGCTTCATCTTTATATTCGATCCATAATACCCCTTTTTCATTTGTTGCATACACTTTTTTCGCTTTTCCTTCATATAGAAGGTGTTGCTTTTCCATGTTCTCTCCCCCATTTATCCAGAATATTAGCAACTTTTTATATATAGGTAAGGCAATCTGCCTTACCTACTGCAAACCAAGTCGGCTAAAAATCGTATCAACATGTTTTAAATGATAGTTGTAATCAAAGCAATCTGCGATTTGTTCCTTTGTTAAACGACTTGTAATTACTTCGTCTGCTTCAATTAACGAGCGGAACGGCACTTGTTTTTCCCACGCTTCCATCGCTTTCGGCTGTACAAGATCATATGCTTCCTCGCGCGTCATCCCTGTATCAATAAGCGCCAATAATACGCGCTGCGAATAAATAAGTCCAAGGGTACGATCCATATTTTTCTTCATGTTTTCAGGGAATACCGTCAAGTTTTTCACAATGTTTGTAAAACGATGAAGCATGTAGTCTAGAGCGATCGTTGCATCCGGTAAAATAATACGCTCCGCAGACGAGTGTGAAATGTCGCGTTCATGCCAAAGCGGTACATTTTCATAGGCAGTTAACATATAGCCGCGAATGACGCGCGCCATGCCTGTCATGTTTTCTGAACCGATCGGATTGCGCTTATGCGGCATAGCTGATGAGCCTTTTTGTCCCTTTGCAAAAAATTCTTCCACTTCACGCGTTTCACTTTTTTGTAATCCGCGAATTTCAACTGCAAATTTTTCAATGGATGTCGCAATTAAAGCGAGCGTCGCCATGTAGTGCGCATGACGATCACGCTGCAATGTTTGCGTTGAAATTGGTGCAGGCTGTAAGCCAAGTTTTTCACATACGTACTGTTCGACAAACGGATCAATGTTTGCATACGTGCCAACCGCACCAGAAATTTTTCCAACGCGCACGGTTTCCGCCGCTTGCTTAAAACGTTCCAAATTTCGCTCCATTTCTGCATACCAAAGCGCCAATTTTAATCCGAACGTTGTCGGTTCAGCATGCACACCGTGTGTCCGTCCCATCATAACCGTATATTTATGTTCGATCGCCTTCTCTTTTAATACCGCAATAAAATTTTCTAAATCGCGCAATAAAATTTCATTTGCTTGTTTTAGTAAATACGATAATGCTGTATCAACGACATCCGTAGATGTAAGGCCGTAATGTACCCATTTTCGCTCTTCTCCTAACGTCTCTGATACGGCACGCGTAAAGGCAACGACATCATGGCGCGTTTCTTCTTCAATTTCTTTAATACGTTCAATGTTGAATGATGCATGTTGACGAATTTTTTCCACATCTTCTTTCGGAATGACACCTAATTCTGCCCATGCTTCACACGCTAAAATTTCGACTTCTAACCAAGCACGAAAACGGTTTTCCTCCGTCCAAATCGCTCCCATTTCCGGTCTTGTGTAACGTTCAATCATACGTTCATCCTCCGATCTGTCCAAATCGCAAATTCGTCTATTTTTCGTTGCACCTCATCGACATCGTCAACTAACCACGTGATATGCCCCATTTTCCGCTTCGGCTTCGCTTCTTTTTTTCCATAAAAGTGAACATGAGCATCACGAAATTGATCGATGTTTCGGATCACGTCGTCAACATGTTCTCCTAAAATATTGACCATAATTGAAGGTTTTAATAATTTCGTACTGCCAAGCGGCCAATTGCACACAGCACGAATATGTTGTTGAAATTGCGATGTGATACAACCGTTTATTGTATAATGACCTGAGTTGTGCGGTCTAGGGGCAAGTTCGTTAACATATAATTGTCCGTCTTTTGTCAAAAACATTTCAATTGCTAACGTGCCAACGAGTTGGAACGCTTCTGCTAACTGTTTCGCATATGTTTCTGCCTGTTCGATAATTGAACGACTAACCTGGGCAGGAGCAATTGTTTCATGCAAAATGTTGTCGCGATGAATGTTTTCAACGACAGGGAAAAGCGCCATTTCACCAGAAACATTTCGGGCAACGATAATGGATAACTCTTTTACAAACGGTATCCATGCTTCCAATACACACTCACCATAAGTTAAAAGCGAACGTGCGGTACCTATATCATTTAAGCAACGAATGACAACTTGCCCTTTCCCATCATATCCACCCCGACACGTTTTCAACACAGATGGAATACCAATCTCTTGAATCGCTTCTTCTAATCCTTCTTCTTTAAGTACGAGACGATAAGGCGCAACAGGTAAGCCTACAGACTGAACGGCTCGTTTTTCTTTCCAGCGATGTTGTGTCATAGCAAGCAACTCGCTTCCTTGCGGCACGTATCCCTTCTTTGCCAACCGTTTTAATGCGTCGGCATCAATGTTTTCAAACTCATACGTAACGACATCACTTATTTCAGCTAATTGATGTAACGCTTCTTCATCGCTATATGAAGCAACAATTTCAATATCAGCTACTTGAGCACACGGAGATTGTGGGGTAGGGTCGAGTACTGCCACAAAAAATCCCATCTCTTTTGCCGCAATCGCCATCATTCTTCCTAGTTGTCCTCCACCAATAATACCGATCGTTTGACCTGGAACAATCGTTTTATTCAAGCTGATCACTACTTTCCATCACTTGTTTTCGAATCGCTTCACGTCGCTTGCGCAATGCTTCCATATACGTTGGCTCATACGTTCCAAGAATCGAAACAGCAAGCAACGCTGCGTTTATCGCACCTGCTTTTCCGATTGCCACTGTCGCTACTGGCACTCCACCTGGCATTTGAACAATGGAGAGTAAAGAATCTAAACCGTTGAGCGTCTGGGATTTTATTGGTACCCCAATGACAGGAAGCGTCGTTTTTGCTGCTACCATTCCCGGTAAATGTGCAGCCCCGCCCGCTCCAGCAATGATCACTTTTATTCCGCGCTCTTCCACTGATTCGGCATATGCAAACATATAGTCTGGCGTACGATGGGCTGAAACAACTTTTTTTTCGAACGGAACATGTAACTCTTCTAATATATCGCACGCATAACGCATCGTTTCCCAGTCTGACTGACTGCCCATAATAACAGCTACAAGTGACTGCATCTATATTTTCACCTCTTTTTATCATTCAGAAAAAAATCCAGAACGATGCCCTCGATAATAAGGGAAAGCATCGTTCTGGACATATTTCGCCCATGGGGTGAAAAAAGCCAATAAGATCCTTTCCCTCATAGTCCAATAATTTACGGTTATTGGGTAGAGACTTTCGGGCCATATTCCCAAAATTATATGAGGGTTCCATAACGTATTCACTTACTTTCATCTTACCAACCATTTTTAATGGATGTCAACACAAAATCGAACATTTTTAAAAATGAAATATTTAATGTTCGGTTTTTACTTAAAAATCACCATTTTATTTATTGTATCGTATAGTAAAAAGAAAAAGAGAAAGGAGGAAAACTATGGACTGGACGAAGCAGTGGGAAGCGTTTTTTTCTAATCCTTTTTGGAATTCATCAAACGCTTTTTCTTCTCATACACCTGGCATCAATATGTATCGTCGTGAAAACGAATTACTCGTCATCGTTGCAATCCCAGGTTTAGAGGATGTACACGATGCGGAAGTATATATTCATTATAATACGTTAGAAATCAAAGCGAACGTTCAATTACATTTTGAAGGGTTTGAATTAATTGAAGAAGGCATTACACAAGGACCGTTTGAGCGAGTCATGCAACTTCCTTTCCCTGTAGGAGAAAAAGTCGACGCTGTATACGAGAATGGGCTACTTTTTATTCATCTTCATCGCCTCGTTCCCGATCATATAAAAAGAAAAGTGGAAATTAAATAAAAAATGAGCTAACCAATATCGGTTAGCTCTTCACTATGGGGGAGAGGATTGTAAAAGCGTTAAACGCAAATACATGGACAAAAAAAGTTAGAGAACAAAATGGAGATGCTCTCTAACTTGCTATGTCCGCCCGGCAACGTCCTACTCTCGCAGGCGGTGTCCCGCCAACTACCATCGGCGCTGGAGAGCTTAACTTCCGTGTTCGGGATGGGAACGGGTGTGA
>NZ_JACDUV010000007.1:0-177647 GCF_013761015.1 Anoxybacillus ayderensis | reverse complement strand
GTGTTGGTCAAGGGCGAATCCGACTCCACCATCCCCTTTATTTTCCTTCAACAGGTCGCTCACAGGTGTTTTTCATAGAATTTTTGACGCTACCTGACCTAATTATCTTTATTTTACTACGTCTTGTATAGAAAAGAGAATGACAAAACGACTTTTTTCACATGATATATAAAAAAGCGGGGATGAAAAATGAACGTACTTTTCTTATTTTTGTCTTTGTTGCTCATCACGACAACACCTGTTCACCGAATACATGACGATATTGTTTGGAACGTGCCGACAAATGAAAAAATGGTCGCCATTACATTTGACGACGGGCCAGACATATTATACACTCCTGACATTTTAACGATTTTAAAACAGTATGACGCCAAAGCTACTTTTTTCGTCGTTGGGTTTCGTGCTGAAAAATATCCGGATATCATTAAGCGACAAATGAACGAAGGGCATGAAATTGCAAATCATACGTATAAACATCTTGATTTTCGCGGCAAATCTAAACAAACGATTGAGGAAGAAATAAAAAAAAGCGAAGATGTGCTATATGACATTACCGGAGAACGCCCGACGTTATTTCGTCCCCCACTTGGCTACTACAATAAGCAGATCATAGATATCGCCAAACAACGAGGTTATACTGTCGTCATGTGGTCAAAACATCAAGACACATATGACTGGCAAAACCCTGGGACGAGACGAATTGTCCGGCGTGTCATTGAACATATTCAGCCTGGACAAATTATTTTGTTTCACGATCACGGAAGCGGTAGTCGGAAACAAACTGTCCAAGCATTAAAAGAAATTTTACCGATTTTAAAAGAAAAAGGATATACATTTGTCACTGTCTCGGAACTATTAAAACATCATCCAAACTATCGTGATTTAAATTTGTAGCTCCTTCCATCTAAGCATATGTTTTGCTTTCTCATACACTCCATTTCATAATAAAAGGGAAAAATATTGGAAAGGAGCATGAGGATGAAAAGTTTACAAGATGCCGCAACGTTACATAACGGTGTCCGTATGCCATGGCTTGGCTTAGGGGTTTATAAAGTGCAAGAAGGCGATGAAGTCATTCGCTCTGTTCGCACAGCGCTTGAAGTCGGATATCGTCATATTGACACGGCTGCGTTTTATGAAAATGAAGAAGGGGTCGGGCAAGCGATTCGCGAGTCGGGCATTCGTCGTGAAGAAGTTTTTGTCACAACAAAAGTATGGAATTCCGATCAAGGATACGAATCAACATTAAAAGCGTTTCATACGAGCCTAAAAAAACTCGGCTTTGATTATATTGATTTGTATTTAGTTCACTGGCCTGTCAAAGAAAAATATAAAGAAACGTACAAGGCGCTCGAAAAGTTGTATAAAGATGGCTTCGTGCGTGCGATCGGAGTGAGCAACTTCCAAATTCACCATTTAGAACATATTCTTGCTGATTGCGAAATAAAACCGATGGTCAACCAAGTGGAGTTTCATCCACGTTTAACACAAAAAGAGCTTCTTGCGTTTTGTAAGCAGCATCAGATTCAATTAGAAGCGTGGTCACCACTTATGCGCGGCGGCGAGCTGTTAAACGAACCAACGCTTGTCGACATAGCACAAAAATACGAGAAAACACCAGCTCAAGTCATTTTACGTTGGGATTTACAACACGAAGTCGTCACTATTCCAAAGTCTGTCACGCCTCAACGAATTGCTCAAAACGCAAACATTTTTGACTTTACTTTAACAAAAGAAGAAATGGATGCGATTGACGCGCTAAACGAAAACCGCCGCATCGGTCCCGATCCGGATAACTTTGACTTTTAACATACATAAACCCGAACAGCGTCCGCATTAAGCGAACACCGTTCGGGTTTTTTCTTTTCTCATCCCTAAAGGAACATATACACAAAACGGTTCACTTTCCATGTAATCACCTGTGACTGCATAGGCGCGAGCGCGGGATCCGCCACAAACGTAGCGAAACTCACAAATGCCGCATTTTCCTTTATATAAGTCTGGTTGGCGCAACTGTTTCATCACTTCCGATTCACGATAAATATGCGATAACGGTTGCTCGCGTACGTTGCCGCATACGATCGGAAGCAAGCCGCTTGGCATGACATCTCCTGTATGTGAAACGAAAACGAAACCGTTGCCGTCATTGACGCCTTTTGGCGCTCGTTTTAAGCCGTCAATCATTGAAGCATGATCGGTCGTAATCGCATGCTCATAACGAATATCCCCTGCTTCAATTCGTTTTTCGCGCATTTTTTGTTGAATGACAACACGACGATAATGTTGTGCTGCTGTCGTTTTTATATCATACGGTGCCGTTTTACTTAACTCATACAACCAACGGAACACTTGTTCATGTTCCTCCGGGCTAATGCAATCGCCCATTTGTCCTCGCCCGGTTGGCACAAGTAAAAAAATGTACCACATTACTGCCTTTAACTCTGCAACTAATTTTGCCATTTGTTCTAAATGATCGTAGTTATAACGCGAAATGACTGTATTAATTTGTAATGGCATATGTAGCTCATTTAAATAACGAATGTTTTCAATCGTTAAATCAAACGAACCCGGTGTACCGCGAAATCGATCATGAATGTCAGCCGTCGGTCCGTCTAAACTAAATGCCCAGCGCGACAGCCCAATCTCTTTTGCCTTTTTCATTTTTTCTTTCGTCACATTTGGTGTCGCACTCGGTGTAATCGAAACGCGCATCCCTTTTTTCGTCGCATACGATGCAAGATCAAACAAATCTTCGCGCATCATACAGTCGCCACCTGTAAACACAAGCATCGGATTGTTCATTTCATATATGTCATCGATAAGCCGAAGCCCTTCTTCGTGCGTTAACTCACGCGGATCTGGGACAGGTTGGGCATCGGCGCGACAATGTACACATTTTAACTGGCAAGCTCTTGTCACTTCCCAAATGACGATAAACGGATTTTCGTTATAATCTACCGCACGCGCATGTTCATGCATATGTCATCACCAGCTTTTCGTGTTATTTTTCACATTCATTATAGACTTATTTTTTGACCATGCGTTCGTGCGTTTTTGACGATTTTTTTAAACAAAAAAATCTCCACAAAAATCGTGGAGATTACGCAAAATAAACCATATAAATAACTGCCGCAAGCACGATGCGATAAATGGCAAATGGCACAAGGCGAACGCGGTTAATTAAACGCAAGAAAAAGCGAATAGCTAACAACGCAAAAACAAAAGCACTAATAAAACCGACAATGAAAAATGGTAAAGCATCCATCGTAATGTACTGCCAGTTTTTTAACAACGAAATGGCGCTTGCTCCAGCCATAATTGGCACAGCCATAATAAATGTAAAATCGGCGGCAGCGCGATGACTCATTCCGACAAGTACGCCACCTGAAATGGTCGACCCCGAACGAGAAAACCCTGGCCAAAGGGATAAGCATTGGACGAGACCGACAATGAAAGCTTGCTTATACGTTATATCATCTACTGTTTGCGCTACTTTCGTTCGTTTTCCGAAACGGTCTGCTGCGATCATCAACAACGCTCCAAGCACGAGCCCAATGAGCACCGTTTCCGTCGAAAACAAATGTTCATCAATATAGTCTTCAAATAAAACACCTAACACCCCGGCAGGTAAAAGACCGATAAAAATGTGCATAAGCGTCAACCGCGGTCCTTTTCTCACTTCGCCTTTTCGTAAATAAAGCAATTCGAAAAATTTATCTTTAAACACTACAACAGCAGCTAAAACAGAACCGAGCTGAATGACGACTTTAAACGTATTCGCCCCATACTTTCCTAAAAAGTCGCTTGACTTTAGCCACATATCATCAACGATAATCATATGACCTGTCGATGAAACAGGCGCAAACTCTGTCACTCCTTCGACTAGCCCTAAAATGAGCGCTTTCATTAACTCGATTATATGCATGTATGTTCATCCTTTCTAAAACGGTAAAATATGTATAATCCCTTCCATTTGCCTACTCTATTGTACTACAAACCTTCCGTTTCTACTACATGTACATAAAAATCGTATCATTTTTTAAAATAATTATATAACAGTTGTTGATTTTTTTGTTTCTGTTATAATACAATATAACTAATAAAAGAAACGTGCGAAAGGAGTTTTGTTTATGGATATGTACACAAAAGCTTATCAAAGATACGTTGAAAAATGCAATGAGTTTGGAATCGAGGCGATTGACTTAATCGAATTTATTCGCAACTTAACAACTGAACAAGTGAAACATATGTTGCAACATTAAAGATTGGAGTGAAACGATGAACGTAAATGCGGACGTAGACGTATAAATCCCCCATTTTATTCTGCCAACAGAATGAAATGGGGGATTTTTATAATTTTTAAATAAAAATATCTTTTTTACTTTACTATCAAATATTAATTTAATATAATTCTAATATGATAATTATAATCACTATCATATGAACTGCTAGCATCATGTTTCATTTATATGTAGGGAAGGAGAATAAAAGAATGGAAAACAAATGCCCATTCCATGGAAGTGTGACGAGTCATACTTCAAACAAAACAACAAACAAAGACTGGTGGCCGAATCAACTAAACTTAAGCATTCTTCATCAACACAACCGAAAAACGAATCCCCATGACGAAACGTTCGATTATGCAGAGGAATTTCAAACACTTGACTATTGGGCGTTAAAAGAAGATTTACGTAAACTCATGACGACAAGCCAAGATTGGTGGCCTGCCGACTATGGTCATTATGGACCGTTATTTATTCGCATGGCTTGGCATTCTGCAGGGACGTATCGCATTGGCGACGGACGAGGCGGCGCTTCAACAGGCACACAACGGTTCGCCCCGTTAAACAGTTGGCCCGACAACGCGAACTTAGATAAAGCACGTCGCCTGTTGTGGCCGATTAAACAAAAATACGGCAATAAAATTTCTTGGGCGGATTTAATTGTGTTAGCTGGCAACGTGGCGATTGAGTCAATGGGTGGAAAAACGATCGGTTTTGGCGCTGGCAGAGAGGACGTATGGCATCCGGAAGAAGACATTTATTGGGGAGCGGAAAAAGAATGGCTTGCCTCAGAACGCTATACAGGCGATCGCGAATTAGAAAATCCGCTTGCCGCTGTTCAAATGGGGCTGATTTATGTCAACCCAGAAGGTCCTGATGGCAACCCAGATCCGCTTGCGGCGGCACGTGACATTCGCGAGACGTTTAAACGAATGGGAATGAACGACGAAGAAACAGTGGCGCTCATCGCAGGCGGCCATACGTTTGGGAAGGCGCATGGGGCTGGCGATGCGTCGCATGTCGGTCCTGATCCTGAAGCGGCTCCGATTGAAGCGCAAGGGTTAGGATGGCTTAGCTCGTATGGAAAAGGAAAAGGTCGCGATACGATTACAAGCGGTCTGGAAGGCGCTTGGACACCAACACCTACGCAGTGGGATAACAGCTATTTACAGTTGCTTTTTGAATACGAATGGCAGTTGACGAAAAGTCCAGCTGGTGCGTATCAATGGGAAGCGGTGAATTTAAAGGAAGAACATTTGGCGCCTGATGTAGAAGATGCCAATGTGAAAGTGCCACCGATGATGTTGACGACGGACTTAGCGTTGCGCTTTGACCCGATATATGAAAAAATTGCTCGTCGCTTTTATGAACATCCAGAAGAATTTGCGGATGCGTTTGCGCGCGCTTGGTTTAAACTCATTCATCGCGACATGGGGCCGAAAACGAGATATCTCGGTCCAGAAGTGCCGAAAGAAGATTTCATTTGGCAAGACCCGATTCCAGAAGCAGAGGTTGAATTAACGGATGCGGAAATTGAAGATATCAAAACGGAAATTTTACATTCAGGGTTAACGATTAGCGAACTTGTGAAAACCGCTTGGGCATCCGCTAGCACGTTCCGTAACTCCGATAAGCGTGGCGGAGCGAACGGTGCACGCATTCGGCTTGCGCCACAAAAAGATTGGGAAGTGAACGAACCAGAGCGACTTGCGAAAGTGCTTGCCGTTTATGAAGACATTCAACGCGCGCTCCCTAAAAAAGTAAGCATTGCTGATTTAATCGTACTTGGTGGCAGTGCAGCAGTCGAAAAAGCAGCCCGCGACGCTGGCTTTGACGTCCACGTACCGTTTATGCCTGGACGAGGCGATGCTACAAAAGAACAGACGGATGTGGAAAGCTTTGCAGTATTAGAACCGTTCGCGGACGGATTCCGCAATTATGAAAAGAAAAAATATCGCGTCGGCCCTGAGGAACTGCTTGTCGATAAAGCCCAATTGCTCGGCTTAACCGCTCCAGAGATGACGGTATTAGTCGGTGGCTTACGTGTGTTAGGAGCGACGTATCGCGATCTTCCTCACGGTGTATTTACAGATCGCATCGGTGTGCTCACAAACGATTTTTTTGTCAACCTCGTCGATATGAACTATGAATGGGTACCGAAAGAAGACGGCATTTACGACATTCGCGACCGGAAAACGAAGGCTGTTCGTTGGACCGCCACTCGTGTGGACTTAATTTTCGGCTCAAACTCGATCCTTCGCTCATACGCTGAATTTTACGCCCAAGACGACAACAAAGAAAAATTTGTCCGCGACTTTATTCAAGCTTGGGTGAAAGTGATGAACGCTGACCGTTTCGACCTTCGGAAAAAAACAAAAACATCGGTTACGATTTAAAGAAGAAAAAGCAGGTGGACGATCGTCTCCCCTGCTTTTTTATTGTGTAGTACGAACAACTGTTAATGCATCAAGCAATTTTTCAGCCCGTTTAAGAACATCGATCGTACTTGTCAAATCAAGTATCCCGTCTTTGTTTGTTACTATATAGTTTTCTAAAACAGCCACTGTCATATATCTTCCGTTTCCGAATCGGTTCGGCCGCTTCACATGTAGTCGAAAGTCACTTGATTTCTCGATCACTTTCTGGCACCAATTCGTGCGAAGATAGGATCTTTTCTCTTTGTCAGCTACTTCGACTTTAAAACATAACTTTTCTTGTTCTAACTGCAAATAGAGCTGACAATCGCCTCCATTTTTCCAACGCCACCAAAATCCATAAAAACCACCTTGTGGGTTAGAAACATAATCCCAATCCCCTAAAATACCCGCGTTTTGAAGTTCACTATAAAACCCTTGCCACCCAAGTCCTTTCCATTCATTTAAAGGGGCTGTTTTGTATTTGTTATAAGCTTCTTCAATCGATAACAGATGTTGATAATAGTCATTGAATATGGAATCTGTGATATTTCGTTTATATCCCTCTTGTAAAATCGCTAACATATCTTTCCGTAAAAACGGCTTGTACCCTGCGGCTTCCACTGTATCGTAATTGCTTTGATTTCCTATTTTGTAGTAGATAGGAAGTTGATAATGATACCCTCGCTTTTCTACCGCCGCACGATATCGCGCCAGTTGATCCGTATGATCGCGTGTATATGTTTTATCTTCTATGAGAATGGCATATTTATTATTTATAACAGCTAATATATCTAAACCATCGACCTGTCTAGTAATGGAAATGCGCTCGATGTTTGGACAAGGCTGTCCGTGCTTTTGAAATATCGCTTCAATAAAACTTTTTCCTATGTCATGCAATAGTGGATTTATCTCAGAAAATTCATGGTTTGCCCAATCGATTAACCAGCATAAAAAAGCATCTTGTGATAGCTCACTTGTGGCGTACGAAAATAAGTTAGGTTTATTCATCGTTTCTTTTCTCCTTTTGACATAACCGATATGTAAACTCATTTCTCATAAATAACGATCCCGTCACGCTCAATTTGCCGTGCGATTTCTTTATTCAATGAATCAAATTCATCAATTAGCGAACATTGACAGGCACTGTTCGCATGAGAACTTAACATATCGTTCCATATGTCAATATGTTCAATCCATCCTTCTTTAAAAGCTTGCCGATAGCACGCCCTCGGACTGTGTAATTCTAACCCAGACGCTTTAAAAATTTTCGACAACAACTTCCAAAGTTGGTCTTCGAGAATTTCATATTTCTTTACGATTGAATCTCTATATACTTCTTTCATTAACCCATCTTCCGCTGGAATTTGCTTAGAAGCAGCAATGACATTTTTCAAATGAAGCAATAAGCGAAACGCATATTGATATGACAGAACAATTGATTCTTTGTAGTTTTCCAATGAATGGCTCACATAAATACACTCCTTTCCACATGTTTTTATTACATTGTATTTTGCTATCTTTTCTGCTTTTTTCTTAGCTTCCGATCTTCCCACCACGTTTTCATGCCTATAAAAGCACCTGGAAAACCGAATACGACAAGAAACAAGCCGAGCACTCGGTCAAATGAGCCCGTCGGATCAGTTAGTCTAAAAATACCGCTAATCCCAAGCAGGAAAGATAAAAGACTAAACACAATTTGTGCAAATGCGTTGTTTATGTACATGTGTCTGTATCACACCCTTACTCTCTAATTTATATCGACTATGTTACTTAGAAAAACGTTCGGCGGTTTGGATGATTTTGTTGGTTTTCTAACGAACGAACAAGCACATACCGTTGAAGTCCACGCGAAGTAGAAATGGCTAGTTTTCCATATCGCTCAGCTTCTTTTTGATCGCCATTTCGAAACGCCCTTTCTGCTTCTAATACATAACAAAACGGGTGTTTTTTTACTTTCTGTTTCAAATTCTCGAACCGATCTTCCTGTCCGCGCAACAGGGCAATCAATGCTTGATTATAATAACGGGCTGTCTCGTTTTGAATGTCGCTCGCCACATGTTCTGCTTCCTCTAATTCTCCCTGCTCTATGTATATATGGACAAGGGCTAGCTTTTTGGCTTCTGCATAACCTTTCTTTAGTTGTTCGGCATATTGCTCAGCTTGTTCAAACTGCTTATGTACTAATGCTTTCGTTAATGCATAATATGGATGTTTGATTCTTTTTTTTACATAACCTTCAACTAAATTTACGTTTTTTGTCCAAAAAAGAATATACATGCGATAACAACCAATCCCTATAACAATCAGACTAATTATGCCAATTCCGATCGACTTAGGAAGTTGGACATTCAATACGTTTAGAAAAACTCCAGTACTTGCACCGACAAGCGCCCAAAAAAGTAAATTTTTCATCCTCATACACATCTTTCCCTTCTCATTGAAGCATACTTTCGCCTTTTGAATACTTTTTTCCATTTTACTATAAATTCTCATAGATCGGACATACAGTCACTAAATTTATTTGTCAAACTTTTTTACAAAACCAAAAAAGGACGCCTAGGCGACGTCCTTTTCGCAACGCAAAATCGATCATTCCATCTGCTTCGATTTCACTTTTGACACTCTCTCCACTTTGACAACTTTTCGATCAACACGACGTAAATCATTTCGACCAACATAACATAAATCGTTTCGATCAACACGACGCAAATCACGCAACATTCTTGAAAAGTCTCTCGATTGAGTAAGCACCGCTTGAATGAGTTGCACTGTTCCATAACAAGCATCCGTATCTAATCTTTCGTCGTCTGTATGTTCCCACTCGTATCCTGCAGATAAGTTTACGCTTTGAATGCCGTGTTCTGCCCAAATTCTCGTATCGCTACTTCCACCATCCGTACATGTCCAATGAGTCAATCCAATGTCACGAGCTACTTGTTCAAAAAACTGTCCGTAGCGAATATCGCAAAACGGTTGAATGGTGCCACATGATGTGACGATATCACCACTTCCCCGCCGATCAACAACAATCGCTGCATCAACGTCCCATAGAAAATATTCCTCTAGCTTCCGCGCTCCAACAAGTCCGCACTCTTCTTCTACGGTAAAAACAAATTTTATCGTTCCGTTAAATGCAGATGTGTCAAGCCATTTCGCCATTTCAAGCAACACCGCCACTCCAGCGCGATCATCCGCTCCTAAAATCCCTTCACTACTCGACCAAATCGCTCCTTGTTTCACAATTGTTCTTCCTGGCGCAAATGCTTCTACCGTATCTAAATGAGCGTTCAACAAAATCGTCGGTCCATGTCCTGTTTTGCATTTCTTTTGTGCCAACAAATTCCCATATCGATCCACTGTGATATGATCGACATACGGCTTCAGTTTTTCATACACAACTGCACGAATGTCTTCTTCATTTCCACTTTCCCCTGAGACGCTAAGCAACTGTTCAAGCTCTTGAAGGAAAAACATTTTTTGAATATACTGTTCTCCTTGTTCTAACCAATCGACTTGTACGTTCCGCATGCTCTCGGCAAGATCAAGAAGTCGTTCTCTGTTCATCCGAAGCGTGACCCGATGAGAATAAGGCGGTGATAAACGAACATTGACGTGTAGTGCACGGAACAACTGCATGACTTTCTCCATGTTTGTTTGGTTATCAAAATATATACGCGGTAATCCCTCCCCGTGACCATCACAGCAAGAAACGGTACGTAACCCCAAACGATTCAACTCACGAATGATACCGCTCATATACGTATCCAACTCAAACACTTTCGGCTCTTCTAGCCCTAGTATCTCGCTAACTCCGCGCCCACGAAAATCCACTGCTTCTAGCCATTGTTTTTCGCTAATCGGCGGATTATTAATCGTTAATACATCGTTCCAAAACGTATAATCGACATTCGCTACGTCCAAACTTTTCAATAAAAACTCGACATTTTCTTTCTTCTCATTTGTGCAAATAAACTCATTTGGACTTTTTTCCTCTAAAATAAAACCTTGACGAATAAATAATTGATTCCATGTTTTCATGGCGTCATCACTCCTTTTCGTTATTTACAACCTTAATATAAAAAAAGAGCGATGACACACATGTCATCACCATTCATCGTCAAACATAAACGTATAATCACTGCGATACATAATGATATAATCGACAAGACCGTTATAATAGTAGGCCGTTTCTCCTCGACATTGGCATGAGTCGATGATCAGAGGCACTCCAATACCACCTAGCTTTTCCCGAAGACGCTTTACTTTTTGAACGAACGTATTTGTAGGAATATCCCCATTCCGTCTCGATTGAAAAAATACCTCCATATCATATTTCGTTGCCGGACGCTCTTCGTTTGTTTCCACTAAAAAATAACAAAGCATTTCCGCAGGATCGCGTGGCAAACATACTTCCCTACCGTGATAAGATACAACATTTTCGCGATCGGAAAAATAAAGAACGACTGTATTTTTAGGAGGATTCATCATCACTTGTTCACATTGTTCTTTTGAACAATACTCTTTTCCGCTCGACGTCCATTTCGTAAATGCTTGCATCGTTAAAATAGCTTCGTTTCGCTGCAACCATTCATGCAAAAATGAAAGTTCCGCAGGTTTCTCTTGATCGCTTATATAATCAGGAAATTGCGCCACTAATTCATACGTTTTTTCCGCGATAAACAAGGCGCTATTCGCCAAATAAAGATGCGCATAATATAGCTGTCGTTCATTTAAACAAAACTCGCGATTTGAATACGTTTTTTGATATTCAAGCGCTTGTTCAAAATAGCGAAGCGCCTCTTTATAGTGCTGTTCGTTATACGTTAAAAACCCGAGACGATAATGGGCAATCGGATTTTTTGAATCATATCTCAACGCTTTTTGAAACGCTGCTTTCGCCATATGCTCGTCTTTTCTAAGCTGTGTTTTCAAATACGTTCCATAATGAATCAAATAACTCACGAGCTGTTTTTTCACATACTCAAACCCATGTTCCTCTTTTTCCTCTGCTGAACAACGGGATAAGTAACGGACCATGTTTTCATACACATCGACAATTTCATAATAAATCCAATCTTTTGCCTCGCCGCTATTTAACTCTTCAAGAAGCTGTTCTTCGCGGTCGTATAATTTATCTAAGGTTATTTGGGATCGTCTCATGAAATTCTCCTTTCAAAAGAACAAAGTTACGAACCATTTGCTTTTTCTTCCTTTTTCTTCTGCAATCTGCTCGTGCGAACTTGCTCGAAATACCGTGTAAATTCGGACTCCCCCGAATAAGACAAACATAAGTATTCTTTCGCCCTTGTCATGCCGATATACAATAACGATACTTCCCGTTCACGGTCTTCTTCGAGTGCAAATGGCATGTTGTCCACATTGACAATAAACACGGCTTGAAAATCAAGTCCTTTACTACTTTCAATTGTGCTAATTTTAACGGTTTCTTCATCGCGAGAAAATTTTCGCTTTGTTGTTTCATCTTCCGCGAGCCAATAATAAGGGATTTGCTCTTTTTTCAACGCCCGCTTAATGACATCGATTATGTTTTGTTTATGCGTTCGTTTCACTCGATACAAAATAAGCATTTCCGAATACGGCACGTTTTTCTCTTCATATAATCGCTTCATTTGCTTCGCAACTATTTGCATTTCTTGTCCAAAGTTCTCTGCTTTTACAATTGCCGGCTCTGGCCCTTTCCGCCTCGTACTTTGTGGGGCGATAATTTCTCCTTCGAACTCGCGTTGGGCCACTTTATTGCTTAGTACCGAATGCTCACGATAAAAATCCCACGCAAACTTCACAATTTGTGCCGTATTTCGATAATTAATCGTCAACACCTTGGAACGCCCTTGAAAACTTAATCCTGTATCTTGCACATATGATCGTTTTCGTCTATAAATTGTCTGCGCTCGATCTTCTACAAGAAGAAGCGATTGTGTTGCTGGATTCAACAATTTACTAATAAGCGCCAACCAGTCCGAAGAAAAATCTTGTCCTTCATCAACTAAAATAGCATCATACATTGGCAAAATTGCTTCTTTTTTATCAATTTTCTCTAATATATACGGAATTTGTTGTTCTGATATTTTTAAATCATATTTCAACCATTCATGAAAGTTACGGACAATAATTTGATCGCCTACCGTTTTCGCCATCCCATCTTTTTTCGTAAAGTCAAAATCAAATAACGAATCTGGTTCATGTAACATATGGTGGAGCATTTGCCGAATTCCTTGCGCGAGCGAAATATTATAACACAAAATTAAAATTTTCCAATCGGGATGTTGTTTCGCCAACAGCTTCGCTCGACTAGCTAAAATAAGCGTCTTTCCACTTCCAGCCACTCCACGAATCAAACGGTTTTTATCTCCGAGCTGCTTTGCTAGGTTTTCTTGATGCAAATCCATCGCTTTAATGTCATGAAGAGATAAAAGCACTTGATCTTGATATGGCGTAGGAGGGCGAAACTCCGCACTGATACGCACCTCTGGAAAAAGATGATAACGAATCGCATCGATTTCCTCTTTCGTTAACGATGTTCGCAATCGATACGGAACGACAAACATATTGCATATTTTTTCAAACAATACTTCTTCGCTAAACGTTTCTTTGTCCGGATCAATTTCATCACGCAACAGACAAAAATTCGGATCAACAACCGGATACAACTGCTTTTTCACTAAATCTTTTTGCGAAATTCGCGTAAACACAACTCCATAACCGTAAGGAAATTTCAACTGAAATTGATATTTCCCTTCTAAGTGAACTAAATTTTTATCTTTTTTTAACGCATTCACAATGTGAAACGCATTATCTCTCGCTTGCTTAAACGGGCTTTTTACCGTCGCCTGCTCGCCAGCGCTACTTACAATCGTCCATTCATCATTATTCAAATGAAGCAATGTCGATAATGTATAATCTTTTACCTCAAGCACAACAAGCCCTAAATCAGGACCAATAATGACAAAATCCGGACGTCTTCCTCGAATCTCCGGTTCATAATAGACAATATAGTCATCTGGCAAATATGTTTTTAGCGTTCGAAACAACAATCGCTCGCCCGCCGTCGCACTCGAACGAATCGTTTCCGGAATCGTGTACGCCATCTAAACCAGCTCCAGTGGAAAATAGGATTTTTGTACCATTATAATATAAAATAAGGGATTGGGGAGGGGGAATTTGGTGAGATATTAGAAGAATTACAATTTTGTTTAGACCTTTTAGAAAAAAAAGGTAGATAATATTATGAATTTAGTGTAGAATATCAGGAAGATGTGCACGAAAGGATGAAAAATAGTATGCGTACAACCCTTAATGCTCAAGAAATGCCTTTACATAAAATATTTAGCGACGATTTTTTATTCACTATTCCTTCAGTACAAAGACCATATTCTTGGACTATTGAACAAGCAGGTGAATTATTGGACGACCTTCTTGAGTTTATTGAACATCACGGTATTACTGAGAAAAATATCGAACAAATACCCGAGCCCTATTTTCTCGGAAGCATTGTCTTAGTCAAGGGAGAAAAACCAGAGGCTGAAATACTAGATGGCCAGCAACGTTTAACAACTCTAACTATTCTGTTATCTGCTCTTCGCAGTTATTTGCCATCTGAGTATGCAGATGAAATTGACGATCTAATTGTACAGAAAGGGAGTAGAATTCGCAAAATTGAAGACACATACCGTTTGCAGCTACGAAAAAAAGACAACCCTTTTTTTCGTAAATACATTCAAGAACGTGAAGGAATTACAAAACTAACGGATAAAACAGAAGTAAAAACAGATAGTCAAGCTCTTATTAGAAATAATGCCCTGTACTACCTTGAAAGATTTAATGATCTAGACGAATCTGTTCTAACAACTTTACCAAGCGTAATCGCTACCTTGTGTTACATGGTTGTAGTCTCTACACCTAATTTTGATTCGGCTTTTCGTATTTTTACAGTTTTGAACGATCGTGGGTTAGACTTAATGGTTACTGATATTTTAAAGGCAAAAATAATAGGAAAAATTTCCGAGGATGAGCAGGAAATCTACACGGAAAAATGGGAAGATATTGAAAGTTCTCTCGGTCGAGAACAGTTTAACGAACTATTTTCCCATATTCGCATGATTTTGCAGAAAAGAAAGGGAGCAGGAAATCTAAAAGATGAATACGAAAGTATTTTAGAAAATTTCTCTGGAGAAAAATTTATCGATGAAGTCTTAGTTCCCTATAGTGACATTTATATGAAGATAAAAAACTACAGAACCGAATTTGCAGGTGATGAAGAAGCAATAAAAATTCTAGAGTTTTTAAACCGTATTGACAATGTAGATTGGATTCCTGTGGCCATGTACTATATGTTCCTTAATGATGAAAAAATCTCTGAGTTTCTAAAATGCCTTGAAAGATTTGCCGCATCTCATATAATTTTGAGAAAAAACTTCAACTGGAGACAATCAAAATATTCTACTATCTTAAGAGAACTCGAACAAGGAAAAAGCCCATTTTCAGAGGACAGCACGCTAAACTTAACAAAAGAAGAAAAAAAAGAAGTGATCGAGGCACTGAATGGAGATGTGTATAAGAAATTAAAAGATGCTGCTAAGCGATATGTACTTTTACGTTTGGATTCCTTACTTTCCAAGGGACAACCATATTATAACTACAGCGTAGTTACAATCGAGCACGTTTTGCCACAAAACCCACCTAAAGGAAGCGAATGGACAAAAAACTTTCCTAATATCGAACAATACGTTCACAAATTAGGTAATTTAGTTTTGCTCACAGTTAAAAAAATTCTCGTGCTAAAAATTTTGATTTTCAACGAAAAAAGTCTACTTATTTCCAACTAAAAGACGGAATAAGCACATTTGCATTAACCACCCAAGTCATCCGAGAAAAAGAGTGGACACCCGAAGTTCTTGAGAGACGCCAAAAACTTCTTGTCAACTTACTAATTAAAGAATGGCGACTCGAATGACGATGATACCATTAATTTCTCCATAATCAAAGCACTTTCTAGGTAAGCATCAAATAGCCCATACCTGTTTGATATTATCCCTCTGGTGTGGACAGTTGGAAAAATGCCCATACTGTTATCAAAACACTGGGGGATTTGTTTATGTATGAAAACAAGCAAACCCCAAAATAGAAGACCACCTATTTCGTGAAATTTAAATGGAAGGCTGTTCAAATGTAAATCGAAGAAAGATTGGGATATAAGTGAATATGCTAAGAATTAGGGATTCCCTGCACAAAAACGAGCAGACTGTGGATAAAACATTACCATGAACAGGGTCTAAAAGGGCTTGAAGAACGGCGGGGAACATCCAAGTGTAACTGCTAAACTAAAGTGGACAGTTTCCGACAAATAAAATTGGACACTTTTCTGGAAGTTTCAGCGTAATCCCTGTCACTTGACATGGAGCCTCTGCATACAAGATATTTCCTAAAAAACGAGCAACAACAAGAATTAGCCGCATGAAACGAGGCTATTATGTACGCTACTCCATGTAAAGTGCACGCTTCTAACTGGTAAAAAACTGTTCACTTTAATCAATCGAATTCTGTCCTGTTTTATTTAGCAGTTACAACAAGTAAACGGAGGATTGGGAGTATAAAAAAGAAATAACGATGCAACAGAAAATGGAAGGATTAAAACAATATCTTGTTGAATTAGGCTTTAGGAAATGCTTGTTGCAAATTAAGGGTAAAAAGAGGTGTCAAACCATGTCAGTTCATTTAATTACCAATGATTTATTAGATCAATTTAATGAGTTGCTGGGTATGACTGAAGCGAAGCTCAATATTGTTTCTCCTTTTATTGGTATGCAGACTGCTTCTAGGTTGGCGGATTGGCTTATTCAAAATCCTAATGTAAAATGTAACATAATTACCCGATTTTATCGAGAAGAGTTCATTGAAAATGTCAGTAGTGTCTTTGGTTTTGAAAAGTTACTGCTCGCTGGGGCGAAAATATATGCTTTGATAGATTTACATTCTAAACTGTATATGTTTGATTCTCACTCTGTCATTATTGGTTCGGCAAACTTTACTCACGGCGGTTTTGTATCAAACCATGAGATTGCTGTTTTACTGAGCAATGAGCCAGAAATTGCATCCAAATGTATAGAATACTTTGATGATTTGTTATCAAGGATTGAAAATGCAGGGGGCGGTTTGGTTACACAAGAGTGGATTGATGAGGAAAAAGAGGCAATTCGTAAAACAGCCCCTAATAGAAAGGATAAATCCGTTACTTACTCAAATGAAGCAAAAAAAGGTGTGAAGCTTTCTAAGATTGTTAAACTAGATTCTTTTGAAGAATTTATCCAAAGTACGCCAAAGATTAGCTTAACACAGGAAGAAGTTTGGCTGAAATTTGAGGGGACTGGGGAAGACCGCATTCCTAATCATTTGAATTACCAAGAAATGAAGGGTGTGCGGAAAAGAGACCTTAATCGAACGTTTTTTCCAACAAGACCAAGCGGTATCAAAAAAGGTGATTTGTTATTTTTGACTATTGTTAGCTACGATGAAAACAATCAACCAACTCCGATGATTGTGGGGTATGCTCGAACAGATGGATATCATCATGAAAATGTTGCTGGCGCTAGTGAAATAAATGAAGAACCTTGGAAAGAAAGGTTTCCATACTATGTAGAGTTTACGGAGGGTAAAGCTATCAAGGCTCCAATGAAGAATGGCATTCGTTTAATTGACTTATATGCTAGTCTTGGAAAAGCAACATATCCTTCATTACAACAAAAATCAAATGTTAGCTTAAAAACATTACACAGTATGCATTTTAGAAGGTCACATATTCGTGTTACAAGTGAAGCGAGAGACTATCTGATGAAAGAGTTAGATAATCTGTTTACTAAATATGGGTATGTTCAGCTAGGATAAGTATCAATAATAGTAAAGAGAGATAAGCTTTCCATTTGATACATTTTCTACTTGCCAAAAACAGCAGAAGTACAGGCAAGAGAGGAAAATCAAAGAGAGCGAAGGCTCAAACAAGCTGCCTTTCCCATCCACAAAACTTTAGACACCTATGATTTTACTTTCATGCCGAGCTTAAATCGAAATCGATTTCTCACACTCGCAAAAGGTGAGTTTGCAGAGCGAAAAGAGAATGTTATTTTTCTAGGGAATAGTGGCACAGGGAAAACCCATTTGGCCATTGGGCTTGGAATCGCCATGATCCAAAATGGCTACAAAACAAAATTCATTACTGCTTCCGAGTTAGTGGAAGAGTTGCTTATTGCTAAAGAAGAGCAAAAACTTGGTGCGTTTGAGAAGAAGTGGCTCATGATCATCGTAGATGAACTGGGATACATCCCCTTTTCCAAAATAGGGGCAGAGCTATTATTTCAGTTCTTTTCCAATCGCTATGAACGTGCAAGTGTCATCATTACAACAAATCTTGAATTTGTAGAATGGACGAGCATTTTTGGGGATGAAAAGATGACAGCAGCGTTGCTTGATCGGCTCACTCACCGTTCGCACATTCTTCTTCTAAACAGAGAATCTTATCGATTCCGTCAAAGTATGAAACAGAGGGAAAATGGGGAGTGGTAGCCAGATGCGAGAAGTGTTTGGATGACTTGCCCCTAGGGGCAAGTCATCCAAACACCCACTATCTCCCATTTATGGGGACTCTGATTCTAAAAGTGGCTCACTTTTGAAGTGATCGCACTGGCTCAATTTATTATTGACAAAAACAGCGAAGATGTGTGAAGTTCTAGGTGTTTCAAGAAGTAGATACTGTGCATGGGCCAAACGGCCAGAAAGTCAACAAAAGAAAAGACAGGAAGCGTTGAAAAAGCAAATCAAAAAGATTCATATCGAGTCAAGAGAAACGTATGGCAGTCCAAAAATCACAAAAATCCTTCAGAAACAAGGGGTCGAGGTATCTCAAAAAAACGGTCGCCAGTATCATGAAAGATGGTGATATTCGTTCAAAAACAAAGAAAAAATATAAGGCAACCACGAACTCGAAGCATCATTTGCCTGTGTATCCCAACTTATTGAATCAGCAGTTTGAAGCAGATGAGCCGAATCAAGTATGGGTGGCGGAT
The DNA here is from genome assembly GCF_013761015.1 of Anoxybacillus ayderensis. Taxonomy (NCBI): domain Bacteria; kingdom Bacillati; phylum Bacillota; class Bacilli; order Caryophanales; family Anoxybacillaceae; genus Anoxybacillus; species Anoxybacillus ayderensis. Next base: position 158,870 of record NZ_JACDUV010000007.1, on the reverse strand, counting down.
ATCACGTATATTTGGACGAAAGAAGGCTGGCTGTATTTAGCATCTATCATGGATTTGTTTTCTCGTAAAATGGTAGGATGTTGTCTTTCCGAGCGTATGACAAAGGAGTTAGTGATCAAAGCATTTCACCGGGCCATCCATCAGCGAAATCCTCAACCAGGTCTGATTCACCATTCGGACCAAGGGAGCCAGTATGCATCGAATGAATACCAAGCCATGTTGAGGCAATACGGAATCCAGACGAGCATGAGTCGAAAGGGAAACGGTTATGACAACGCATGTGCGGAGTCGTTTCACAGCATCATTGAACTCATTTTCCACGAAACCTTTACGACAAGGAAAGAAGCGAAACAACGGATTTTTAAATACATTGAGTGTTTTTATAATGCCGAGCGAATTCATTCCGCGAATGAGTACATGTCTCCGATGAAGTATGAGAAGATGTATCAGCAAGGAAAAAAGTAGCAACGCTTCTCTCCGTAAATCACGATATAAGGGACATTTCTCCTCTTGAGAAGGGGGAGGGTTTATCAAACCGTTCTCCTTCTCAAGAGGCCACTAAACGAAGTGCGGTAGTAGGGTTTTAAAATTTTTCTCGATTTTACGTGTCTATTTTCTTGACATAATACCAAACCCGTGCTCCATTAACCATGACAGGCACCTTTCATTAATAGTATAACGAGTGAGAGGATGTTACTCCCCAACCCGATATACATTTAACGTTCCACCATCTATCTCAAATGTTACTTCTTCTCCATTTTCCATGGAATATTTTTCGAGATTAATCATAAAGTTTACCCCTTCGTTATATTCGTCATTGCTTATAACTTGCAAAGTCGGAGACATAAGTTGCCTTGAAAGAAAAATAATTGTTTTCTTTTTTGCACGTGTAAGAGGAACATTCAGACGATTTAAGCTATAAATAAATTCTCCTTCCATGATCGCCAATTCAGGATCGGAAACACCGTAACTAATAATGGCTACATCTGCTTCTTGCCCCTGCATCTTATCTACCGTACCTACAAAAAACTCTGGACGTAAACCTTCATTTTCTAAGCTTCTTCGAATAGCACGAATTTGTGCGTGGTGAGGAGAAATAATAAAGACACCTTTATTCCAAAACTTCTTGTCTCCACAAGTATTGTCTTCATATAATTCTCCATTATCATCAAGTAATCGTTCCCTTAAAACTTTCGTTATTTTCGCTACCCATTGTGCCTCTCTCTCATTTTCCTGTGTTCCTCGAATACCATCATAAACACATACAGTCAGGGGATAATTAGGATCGATAATTGTTTGAATCCACTCGTCTATCGTAGATTCGTTATCCAGTTTCAATGTCTGGGTCGCAATTTTTTTATCAAATGCCGTATACTGAGGACCGTAAATTATTTTTGCTGGATACCGACAAAGTACCTCATTCATACGGAAATTGTCAGTCAATTGACAAGTAAATTGCTTTTCTTTATCCTCTTCAAACAACAGACGGAAAATCGATTCAAAAATAAATGGTTCTCCTTCACTCACTTTGTATTTTCCTTTTATAATCGGTGGTAGCTGAAAATGGTCTCCAACAATTAATAATCTTCCTACATCTTTCACATGACTCAATGCTAGAAGTGAATCAGCAACACGAACCTGCGAGGCTTCATCTAAAACAACTACATCGAAATCTTCCTCAATTTTTCGCTTATCATACACTCTTTGAATACTGTATAAAGTAGCTCCAAGAATAGAGTGTTGGTCACTTGCTAACCATTGCTCTAAGTCATTATCTAGCACCTCATCTATTCCCTTCGCTTTTTCTGTTTGAATTGTTCCAAGTTTTGCGAGATTAATATTTCCTTCTTTATTCATCTCCCTTACCTTTTGCAAGCAGTTTTCAATTGCTGCATGAGTGAATCCAGAGATAAGAATGTTTAATTTTCGTCCCATTTTTTCGTAAATTCTCATTAACAATAATAGGGCTGAAGCAATGAAATGTGTCTTCCCGGTACCAGGCGGTCCCCAGACAAGCGTTAGTGTATGGTTTAAAAAGCGAGCAAATGCTTTGCGTTGACTTCTCGTTAGACCGCTAGAACGAAGCATCGCTTTTACTTCATTAACATCCCATTTTTTCTTAAATTTTTTGGAGTAATTGATTGGTTGATTTAATAAGCCTAAAATGCGATGAGATTCATCGTCGAGCTTTTTTAATGTTTGTAGAACACGTGAACTTATTCTATCAGTATAACGGAGCGATAGTAAATAATCATTTCCTTCAACTAGCTCGAAGCGATGGAGCCTAGAGATATCTAATTTAAGCTCGACATTTTGACCATTGCGATTAATCTCTTCTATTTTTGTAAAATATAAATTTGCATTTTTTGGCTCATACCATACATTACGATATTTGTAGTCATAAAAAGTGTTTTGTGTTAATTCCCCTTCGTAACTTTTTTCTGTCAAAATCCAGCTAGCTTTTTCATCTATTTCTTGTGCAACTTGAACGTTATTTAACCTAAATCGATAAGAACCAAGATATGTTAGATACAAAGTCGTTCCGTTTTCTAGACGTTCTTCAAGTGGTAGAGCTCTTTGTTGTCGAATTTCTAAGTAGTTTAAAAGCGTTTCATATCTCGTCATAAATGCTAGTTTCGAAACAAGCGGATGTTTATATTCATCCATAATTGGAAAGTGAAATTTTTCTGGCCAAGCAACAAGCAGCGAATTTCCGCTTTTATCTTTTGCCAATGCACGAATACCATTAATCACACTATTTGCCAGCCAAAGACGACGATTTAGTTCTGATTTTACCCATTCAATTTTTTCAACTTCTCCGTTTTCCCATATTTGGTGCAAAAGATCTGCCTTCATTACATTTGTTAGTTTAAAAGAAAAATAGTCCTTTGCCTTAAAAAGAAATGGTGAATCACTATGTGATGCAATATATGCAGATAAATCTTCTAATCGGTAAGCAACATGAGCAGGCAGGGCAAACAAACGGCTTACAACTGTTGTAAGTACGACAATAGGAAATGGAATCATATCTTCTGGATGTTCATTCGCACTTGATAACAAATCACTATGAAAATAGAAAAGTAAATGAACCGCTTTTCCCTGATATTGTTCACTCAGCAATAAATCATTCAAAATAAGAAGAATATTTTCCCACTCATAATTGTCAGTTACATAAGCCTGTACTGACTTCTGCAAGCTCCATTCTTTATTCGCATTGTAATCGCGAATTTTTCGTAACATATCATATAACGCATCAACAAACTGTTTACCAATAATCTCACACTCTTCCATCGTTGTAGCTATAAAATGGGAGCTTTCAATCCCTTTTTCAAAGATATCTTTTCCTCCATAGCGATAGATAGAAGCCGCGAAGATTTTTCCAGAAACTTGGTCTCGCTGCGCTGTTAAAATAATCCGTATGTTTTCTCCCTTTGGCATATCAGTTGCAAAACTATTGTATGGAATGACTTCTTCATTCATAATAGCTTGGAGCTGTGTTTCTAACCGCATCACCCGTTTTTTCAACCCTGCACTTTGCAAGAGTAGTTGTTTATTCTCTCCATTTTTAATAAATTCAGAAAACTCTTCTATTGTTTGCGGCAAATTTTGTTCACGAATAAACTTTGAAGCATAACTTGACAAATATGGAATTAATGATACATGAGACTCTGCTTTCGCTTTTTCTACACAGTAATCATAAAAATTACACCACTCACAGCGATAGTCTAGATGCCAAAACAAATCATCGAAGCTTTTTTCGACGATTTCTTGTAGCTGAACAGCTAAAAAATGTTCTAGATGTGGAAGTAGGTTTTCAATGTTTGTGTATTGCGGAATTTCACTGCCATACATCCAAATCCCTGTTTCCTTTAAATCGACTTTCCCGCTAATTCCATGTTCCTCCAAAAAAGAAGCTAAAATTAACGCATATAATGCCGTTTGTATTTTATGAGAAATTTTCAGCACTTCTGAGGATTTAATATCAATAATTCTGAACTGCAACCCTTCTTCAGTGAAATTGCATTCTATCAAATCTGGACGGCAAACAGTAAAACGAATTTTCTTTGATTGAATACCATATTTTTTATAAAAACGTGATGGCACAACAATCGATGGTTGATAAATATATCGTTTACTTGGTTCTTTTAACTCAGCGACAACCTCTTCAATGTCTAAATAACATTGTGATAAAGAGGCACTATTTGATTGATTCCCCAATTTTACTTGACCATCTAAATATTTAGAGATAACTGTTTCCTCCCACTCAATCCCACCTTTTAGTACTACTGAATTGATGGATTGTTGCTCAAAAAGTTCTTGTGGAACATCTAAATTGCGGCGCAAATCTTTTGAAAGAGAGTGAAAATAAAAGTTTCTTTCACACTCATGATAAAAATAACTTGCTATTTTTGAAGGAGAAACATTAATCATGTATAACACCTTTCTTATTAAATATTATTTAAGTAGTGATGTAAAATTTAACAACATTTACATTCATTTTATTACTAAAATAAAACAAACGCTAGATGGATTTTGGCGTTTGTTACTACGAGTTATTTAACCACAATAAGTAGCACTACAAGCTATCTAAGTTATTACATAGAATTCTAGTAATTTTAATACTTATAAGTTGCATCGCTATCTTTAGTTATGAAAGGATAATGATGTCTTTCCACATCAGTTCCTTTTATGATATGATATCCCATTTGGCTGGCTCCTGCCATTTCTGTTGCAGCTAGTTTTTTTGCTTCAACTAATGGGTCGACAATTTTGTTATTACCTTTGACTTCGACAATCAACCATGTCCCATCTTTTTTCTTGATTAAAAAGTCTGGATAATATTTGCGTACAAGATTTGATTCTGGATCAATATCGATGTCCATTACGAAAAACTAAATACCGCTATTAGATTTATCTTACTACAATAATTCAAAGCAACATGTCAAATATTATCGAAAATATTTAAATTGGCTTTTCAACAAATTTCCCTTTTGTAAAAAACATGGCTGTTGTCAAGTAAGTATTATGACAATAAACACTTACATCACACGATTAGTAGAATTCTTAACTGTAAAATCCATTAAACCGTACAGACAACATTATTACCCTGAGAAAAACTCATACGTCGCGATTATCTTCCGAAGTGACCCTTCGTCTTTGATCGGAAACAGTTTTCTTTCTGTACATGTGTAGTAACATTCATGATGTATAACTGTATTAATAATATCAAGAACAACTTTGTCTTGTCGTTTGAACGTTTCTCTACAAATTGGACAGCGTAAGTTCCCAAGAATTGAAACCATGGACATCCATCCCCTTTGCTTTTTTATTTCGAGATTTCTTGCTTCTCTCCACCTCTCCTCTCAAAATACACATGCAACCGATACTCGCAAATTTCTTGCGTCCACTCGTATAATATGTGTTCGTCTTCTGGTGCGATGGAAAAGGTTAGCGAGAAGACGTTGTTTTCAAACGAGATGAGTCCGTTTGAGCTGCCGCTCCATTTTGTCATCGGCATTTTGGCGATAAGTTTCGCCACTTTTTGTTCGTCGTATTGCCATAAGCGTTTCGTTTCGCCGTCGGAGAAGTCGATACGTTTTCGATATTCTTTCTCCATAAAGTATTGATGAAAAAATGGCGCGACTTCGTTCGGCGTCATTGGCAAGTACCAGCGTGATGGCCCGCGATTCAGCATCGCCTGCAAAACGACCATTTTGTAGCTTTTTGTCATCGTTGTTCGCTCGACTTCAACGAGCCACTGTTCATAGCGTAAAAACACTTCTTTTTCGCGTTCGGACAATTCGTTTGCCCAATAAAGAAAGCCGACGTACGATTTAAACTCATCGCGATATTCTTTCGCGATGCTGCGGCCGTACAAGTGAAGTTCAAGATACGTCGGACGACGGCCAAGTTGTTGTTTTACGTCATAGTAGTCAATGAGCAATTTTTCTTTGCGCGGTTGACGTTTTCGACGCATTTCCTCTAGTAAGTGAACGACACGAACATCAAAGTCAATAACACACCCGTCTGGGACAACAGGAATAGTAGATTTTTGTTTTCTTTTTTCTTCTTTTTTTGTATCAAATAGTGCGAGTTTGACATCGGCATTGCGATAATTCCCGATCAAGTCAATAATGACGCAATACTGTTTTGCTGGATGAAGGCGCAAGCCTCGACCGACTTGTTGGGTGAAGATTGTCAATGACTCCGTCGGGCGAACGAATAATAGCGTATCGACCGCTGGGATATCCACTCCTTCGTTAAATAAATCGACGGTGAAAATCCCATCTAATTCGCCTTTTTCGAGCATCGCAATTGCTTTCGAGCGCGTGATATGTACTTGCTTGGAATGCAAGCTAACGGTACGGTAGCCGTGTTCGTTAAAATAATTTGCTAGAAAATCGGCTTGGCGAATGGAGGAGCAAAACACGAGCGTTTTCGTCTGTTTGTACTTCTCCCAAGCTTGCAAAATACGTTCTGCCATTTCTTCACGAAGTTGTACTTGCAATAGTTGTTCTTCATCATAGCGATTGCCGCGCCATGCGATTTTCGTATAATCTGTATCATCATATACGCCATAATAACGAAATGGCGCAAGCCACCCTCGCTGTACGGCTTCGATAAAATCAATGCGATACGCCACATTTCCGTCGCAAATGGCATATACGTCTTTATAATCATTGCGATCAGGTGTGGCTGTAATGCCAAGTAAAAACTTTGGCTGGAAATAGGCAAGCACACGCTCATAAGACTTCGCCGCGGCATGATGAAATTCATCGACAACAATTAAATCGAACGCATCTTGCGCAAATATTTCGAGATGTTTTTTCATGCTTAATGTAAAAATAGATGCAAAAACTACATCTGCTTGTCCTTCTTTCGCTTTTCCATCATAAATACCAAACGTCTTATGTGAAAGAACTTGCGCAAATGACCGTTTTGCCTGATGCAAAATTTCTTCGCGATGGGCGATAAATAGCACTCTTTGAAACTTTTGTGCGAAAAAAGCAGCTAAATACGTTTTTCCTAATCCCGTCGCCATGACAACCATCGCGCGATCGTATCCTTCAGCATATGTTGCTTCCAATTGGGCGAGTGCTTCGACTTGCGCAAAGCGTGGCTGAATCACACCATATGGTACTTTTTCATCATGAATGATTTCTGTTTCTTGTTCCGTTTCAATAGGAAGCATAAATTCTACTTCTTCTAACTTCGTCCATTGTCGCACGAGATTCGCATGACGTTGGTGATAATTGGCATATTGTTCTTCATATTGCTTTAACGTCTCGGCGTTGACTTGTACCGTTTGTTCAGCATAAAAAAGAGTTAAAAACTCATTCATTACTTCCACAAACACACGTTCTTCCACACATTTATGTATACCAATATTCCATTCTACACCGCTCGTTAGCGCAGAACGCGATAAATTGGACGAACCGATAATAAAATAGCCGTCGTTTTTATCTTCAAACAAATATGCTTTCGGATGAAAAGAAACGCCGTTGCTTTTCCATAAGCGAATTTCAATATTCGGATGGATTGCTAGCAATGCTCGCAATGCCTCCGGCTGTGTGACATACAAATAATCGCCAGCGCAAATCTTAATATCCGCTCCCCGTTCCGCTGCTTGCTTTAACGGTTCTTTGATGACTTCCACGCCCGACTTCATCACAAACGACGTTAATATATAAATCGTGGATGAGGTTTCGATATGTTCTTTTAGTTTTCCGATCAAATGACTTTTGACAAACTCGACTTTACTCATCATGTACCTCAATTAAGAAAATTTTTTCCTTAAATCCGCCTCGTTTCTCCGCTTTCGATGCACGAATTACCTCGACTTGCTCGATCGTTGCCCCATGGCATTCGGCAAGCGCATGTACAATTTCTAACAAATCCGCCAACTCTTCTATTGCTGTCACATCGTCTTTGGCACTCACATATTCCTCCAGCTCTTCAAACGCTTTTTTTCTCAGTTCATGGCGGTATTCTTCATCGCTTAATGTCCGCGTTGTAAACGTCTTCCCAGCTGCTTCGATGACTTGTGGAATGTTGTCGCGAACAAGTTTGTTGTAAACAGGCATCGTATCCTCTCCTATCTCTTTCCTTTGTCTATTACATATTTTACTAAATATCTCTTTCATGAGAAAGCACTTATTTGTTGGGAAGGACATGTCATTTTCTTGATGAATGCTATCCATTATTGTTTTACGAAATGTATCGTAGTCATGAATTTTTCAATTTGCCTGTGCTAATGATGTTAATATGAACAGAAACATCTGCCATTTCATAAGGAAAAATGATTGTTTTTCCCCCTACTATTTTGTTCTTATCTAACCATTCATTTACATTAAGTACATCTGCATAAATATTTAAGCCTTCACGATACGTATTCCATATTTCCCCTTCGATAATGCTCTCTGTTTTATGTTTTATTTTTTTTAAAGAAATTTCTTTTATTTTTTCATTCATAATCCCTTTGCCACTTATATGTAGAAATATTTGTTTCCCTTTTGTTCTCATTGAAATACGCAAGTTTTCAACTGTGACGGAAGCAAGTGGTTCATCATTTTCAATAACAATGACTGATGATTTTTCCATCTTTTGATCGAGCCAACGCATACCTAATAACTTCGATTCCGATAACCATCCTTGTAGATGATGATCAATTAAAAAATGAGCACCTGATATTTTTAATAAAGGTTTCCGTTGATTGTCTGACTGCCAAGTTTTTGTAGAAAGACTTAACGAAGGAATGTACACTGTTTTTTTAGTTGTTGATGCATCTGCTAAATATTCAAAAAAACGTACAGGTCGAATGACAGAATACTGCCTGTACAATTCGTTAGGTTCATGTAAAATATTTGATAGGGCAGATAATTTAAAAAAAGATTTAGCTTGGAAAATGCGATCAATTTTTTCCCTCGTGCTAAATAACCAAATATTATAGCGAACTTCTCGATAGCGATTCACAAAGTCAATTGCTTGCTTTAAGTTCGTTTTCAGTACACGTTCAGATAAAACAATGGCAGAAATATGTCCCCAAAAAAGACGTTGCTGCGCCTCTTTTGTTAACGCATCAATAGCCTCTTGGATCGTTTTCCCATTTCTTTTTCCAATCCAAATGGGAGGAGATTTTTCTGGAAACCCACCTTCTAACTTGGCCACATTTGAAAAATCAAGAACTTGTGCAAAAACAACGAATTCTTTTTTCTCTTCATTGAAATCAATACCGATTGCTGTCACGTAATTAATATCTTGAATTTCTTTTATATTCCAACATCCATTTAAAAGAAGAGATAAGCTAAAAATAATAAAGAAAAATAAACTAGTTCTCATTCATGCTCTCCCCTTTGATGCTGCGCTTTCTTCAAAAATAATGGGCGATAATTCGAAAAATGAGTCATCGGATGCAAAAGCGTTTGTATCGCTTCTCTCCAAGTCAGCCCATATGAACTCAATAACAACAAATATGGAACACCAAATGAGCGCAACCGTGCCAAATAAATAACAATAATAAAAAAAGACGAAAAAAATCCAAACAAACCTAAAGAAGCAGATAAAATCAAACATCCCATTCTTAAAAGAGTAACTGACCCTGCTAAAACTTGATTACTAATCGTATAACTAGCCAACGTAGAAAGTGCAACAATAACAACGACAGATGGTGAAATGAAACCAGCACGTATTGCTGCATCACCGATAATTAATCCTCCTACTACCGTTAACGTTTGACCGATCGAGGACGGTAGCCGTGCTCCTGCCTCTCGAAATAGTTCTAACAATGTAAATACAACAATAATCTCCATCGGAGCAGGAAATGGAAGACCTAATCTTGCCATTGTAACGGTCGCCAGAAGTGGAAAAGGAATCTGATCTTGATGGTAAGAAATAAGCGCTGTCCAAAAACCCGGCAAAAACACGGCGATAATTAACCCAATCAAACGAAAGAGACGACTAAACGAAACAATGTAATAAGGAAAATGAAGGTCTTCTGGAGACTTAAGTAAAAAAGTTAAATTTGTCGGACCAACAATAGCTGTAGGATTACCTTCAACTAAAATAACAAATCTCCCTTTCAGTAACGCCTGTGCAACGAAATCTGGTCGTGTAGAATCAGCAATCATCGGAACGATTGAAGCAGGATCATCTTCCACTAAACACTCGAACTGAGTAGTTGAATAAACGCCATCAAAATCAATTTTTTCAATTCTTTTTATTACTTCCTTCAAAATTTGTTTGTTAACAATATCTTCCATATATAACAAGGCAACTGGCGTTTTTGACTTCGTGCCGACAGTGAATTTTTTATAACACAAATGAGTCGACTTTAAACGTTTGCGCAAAAGGGCTATATTTGTCTCTAAATCCTCAACAAATCCTTCGCGTGGACCACGTATAGCAATTTCTGATTTCGATTCATCGACTGCGCGCTTTGGCTTATTTGCTACATTAATTGCTATGACATGCATTTGTCTTGGTAAATAAAAAATTACATATCCATCCAAAACATGTTCTGATAATTCATGCAATGTAATTGTCAAAGGTAGCATCTCCCCTTGAATAAGCTCAATCACCTGCTTCCACTCTTCCCCTTCTATAACCGCTAAAATGAATGGTACAATATTCTTATTCAAATATTCTTTATCAACTACTGATTCACAATAGATCACAATCGCTTCGCGCACAGTATACACTTTCACATCATCATATTTTGAGAAAAAGTTTATCAGTTTTCCTGTATTAGCTTCTTTTAATACTTCGTTTTTCATTTTTTATCATCCTTTTTTAGTTATGGTAAGCAATCCTATAAAAACAGAAAGGGTAATAAAAAAGCATAACGACATGGGAAAATATATATGACGAACAAATTCATAAAATTGAGCATCTCCAATAGGAATAAGTGAAACCATCACTAAAAAAACACAGGTAATACGAAGTAACCATTTTTGATAAGGCATCTGCAAAGGAAAAAGATCTACTATCACAAACAAAATAAAACACACTCTAATAAGTGATCCTGATAACCATTGATAGATAGAGAAGAAATCAACGTGCGAAATATACTTTCCGATTTGTAACATCCGCCATTGTTCATATGCCGGATATCTTTGGTTTACCGCCTCTGACACATTAAAAATGGTAATACTACCCATAAGCGGACCTAATGTCAATCCGACTAAAATCATCCCTAATATCCATATATTTTTAAACTGAATAGTTGGCTTTATTCTTTGTTGCAAAAATATTAGTAAAGCAAGTTCAACGAGTCCCCCTGCACTATATGCCACGCCTCTTAACATTGGAAGCATACCCTTTTCGAAAATAGGAAATAACCGTGTGTAGTCTTTGTATAAAAAATTAGTTGTCATTACAAAAAAACCGAGGATCACAACGAAAAATAAAATAACACCTGCAGCAATAGCCAATGATTGAATATTCGAAGATACACAGATATAAGCGATAAATATAAATAGTAGACTTAAAATAAAAATAGGTGTCTGTGGAAAATACGATGTAATTGTCCATGTTAACGTATCTTTTATCGTGACAGACATCATTAAAAAAAGAAATAAAGCGATCATGATGCAAAAAGCCCAAGCAATAAATCTTCCCATTCGCTGACTAACCCATTCAAAAAAAGTTTGTCCATTCATTTTCTTAATGATTCGATAAAGGAAAAATAGCCATATCGTATACAAAATTGCGGTTACTAAAATAGACACCCATGCATCCCGACCAGCGACCTCTAGCAAAACAGGTATGACCATTACATGATTTACAAGCCCAACACTTAACATAAAAACAATGATTACTTGCTTTGGAGAAATCGTCTGATCACTCATTTCATTCAACCCTGCCTTATATTTTTTCAGCAATATATCATTTCCATATATCAAAAAAAATATGCGGTTAAAAAGAAAACGGCTTCCTGAATGGAAACCGTGTCCGTTTATTTCATTATTGACATTTAGAGAGATCAATGATACTCCCCCTCTAACAACTCCCGCAATTCTTTTACATATTCCTCGGATCCGGTGACGATCATGCGGTCGCCGATGCGCATTTCGGTGTCTTCATGTGGAACGATCGATTCGTGCCCGCGGAAAATGCGGACGATGATGCAGTCGCCGAGAAATGGGAATTGGCGAAGGAATTGTGTAAACAACAGGCGCAAATCTAAATTGACACCAACCATCACGAAAAAAATCGGGATAAAAAAGCCGTAGCCGAACGAGTCAAGCTTATGAACGAAATCTTGATTTGGGGCCAATAAAGAAACGAGCACCCCGGCAAGAAACGCCCCTAAAATGTTTTCAGCCCCGAGCGTTTCTGATAACGCGACGAGAACGATAATCAACGCAAATACAGCGCGCGTGCCAATTTGAATTGTCCCTTTTGCCATCGTTTCGATAAACGAACGTTTTTTAAAATATTTCCCTGCAAAATAAAACAACACACCAACGAGAAATAAACCGAGCAATAACCATGTGTTCCCATGGCTCGGATCATACGTCGATACGAAAACAGCTAACAACACCATCGTGACTAAATCTGCAATGACCGCAATTAATAAAATCGTTTGTCCGATGGTTGTCTTCATTAAGTGCGCATCTTTCAGCGTTGGAACGACAACGCCGAGCGAGATGGTCGAAATGATCAGCGTCATTAAAAAGGCGTTATCGATGTAACCGAACCAAACAAATGTGTAAGAAAGACCGAGCGAAACGAGAAAAATGCCGACAAATATAATAGAAGCGACGAAAAACGCATTCGGCTCTTTTTCTCCCTTCCTCTCCTTTTTGTTCGCAAAGGCAGAAAAATCAATTTCTAACCCGCTTAAAAACATTAAAAACAAAAACCCTAACGTCGATAACGTCTCGAGCCACATATCTTGTTCAACAATATTGAACCCCGTCTTCCCGATGATGATCCCTACAATAATTTCCGCCACCACGACAGGAATCATGCGCAGACGAAAACGATGCAATAAAAGTGGCGTGAGGAACGCGGCAACGATGACGATAACTAATGATGAAAGCGATGCATGCATCATTCATCCCTCCTTCCAATATTTCCCATTCATTATATAAGTTTGTGAGCAAAGTTACAATTTTTTTGCATAAACGGGGAAACATAAGAAAAAAGAAAGGAAGATGCATCATGAAACTACACGGATTTAACAATTTAACAAAGTCGCTTAGCTTTAATATGTACGATATTTGTTATACGAAGAGCGCAAGTGAGCGGGAAGCTTACATTGCATACATTGACGAAGTGTATAATGCGGATCGGTTGACGGGCATTTTGCAAAATGTAGCGGATATGATTGGAGCGCATATTTTAAATGTCGCCAAACAAGATTACGTTCCTCAAGGGGCAAGTGTGACGATGCTTATATCGGAAAGCCCGATTGAAGTGCCAAAAGAAGAACCGCCTGTACCACAAGCGGTCGTTTGTGCCCTTGATAAAAGCCATATTACGGTGCATACATATCCCGAATATCATCCGAACGATGGAATTAGCACGTTTCGAGCTGATATTGATGTCGCCACGTGCGGGGAAATTTCACCATTGAAAGCACTCGATTATTTAATTCGCTCATTTGAGACCGATATTATGATTATCGACTATCGCGTGCGCGGATTTACGCGCGATATTTCCGGGAAAAAGCTATTTATTGATCATGATATTACATCGATTCAAAACTACATTCCTGACGACATTCGCAAACAGTACGATATGATTGATGTGAACGTGTATCAAGAACATATTTTCCATACGAAATGTAAATTGCGCGAGTTTGATTTAGATAGCTATTTGTTTGAACTGTCTAAAGATCAGCTCTCGAAAGAAGAAGTAGATGACATTACACAAAAATTACGCATAGAAATGGATGAAATTTTTTACGGAAAAAACATGACGCTCCCTAACTAATGGCGATCGAAATACAATGGTATGTCGCGCGAACACGCCCTTGTTCCGAAAAACGTTGTTCATATTCATGCATCATTGTTTTAAATACAGACGGTCGTTGACAATAGCGTCCAGATGTACTATTCGTTGCGCCGATGTGGCGAAGCGATAAAAAAAAGTCGCGCACAGATGGAAAATATTCGACTTCAAACTGCTCGTGGCCACGCGCATGGGAATGCATATGCAGCCACTCATGAAATGTCGGAAACGATGGTCCGATGCGAAGCGGCTCATGAATATGTTGTTTCGCTAGCGCATAAGCAAACGAAGTATGCAGCTCGTAAAACGTTCGGTCGCCAAATGTTGAAAAAAGAAGTTGTCCCCCTTCGTTTCTTCGTTCGGTAAGTTTGGCGATCGTTTGTTTTGGATTTGTGAACCATTGAAACGTTGCATTCGAAATAATTAAATCGTACGTTTCATGCCATGTTACTTCTTCTACATCTGCGCAAAGCCAAGTCACCGGTGCACCCCCTAGTCGTTCTTTTGCGACTTCAATCATGCCCGGGGCGATATCGACGGCGGTGAGCTGTGCATGCGGATAAGCGTCATACAGCAATTTTGTTAAATACCCTGTGCCACAGCCGATTTCTAAAATCGTTTTTGGCGGGCGAGAAATGCGTGCCATTAACTCATGCGCCATCTTTTTTTGGACGTTTGCGAACTGATCGTACGTATTTGCTCGTTCGCTAAATCGCTTTTGCATTAATTGTTTATCAATCATTTTTTCCACCGCCTAACCATGTTTGAATGTAATGGGCGCATGCGTTTGGTTGCGTGACGTGCGGCGCGTGCCCGACGTTTGGCATAAGCATAAACGTACAATTGTTTGTTCGTTCGTATATATATTGAGCGGCTTGCGGCGGGCAAATGCGATCGCGTTCTCCATGAATAAGTAATAGCGGCACACGAATGCATGATAGCTTGTCGCGCACATCTGTTGTGAGTAAGTAGTCTAGTCCAAGCAACAAGTCCGGAATGTGATGATGCATATATGGGAATGGCTCCGCCTCTTCCTCGCCCCATAACATATCAATAAATGATTGTATCGTTTTTTCCGGTTGGCGTAGCAATTGTCCTTTCATTCGTTCCACAACGCGCGCATGCCAACCGGCATTGTAATGTTCCGTTGTGGTAAATCGGCTCGTTCCCCCGATACATACGAGCGCTTGAACATGTTCATGCGTAGCGAGTTGTAAAGCGACGAGCGATCCGAGCGACCAACCGATCACAAGAGATGGAACGGTTAAGGCTTCTTCTGCTTTCGTTAAAAAATGATGTACATCACGCATATGCTCCCATGCGACGATGGTGACGTGACTTGGCTGGAGCGCATGAATAAGTGGGGCAAACACTTCTCCTTTCATTCCCCAACCCGGCAATAATAGCACGTTCATGCGATCAACCCCATTTCTTTTCCGACTGCACAAATGTGCTCAATCGCCCAATCAATTTGTTCTTTTGTCATCGTTGCCATGAGCGAAAAACGAATGCGCGCCGTTCCTTCTGGGACCGTTGGTGGACGAATCGCAACGGCGACAATGCCACGCTCGCGCAATCGGGCGCTACACGCAAGAGCCCGTTCATTGTCGCCAACGATCAGTGGCACAATGTGCGTCGTGCTTTCTCCTATATGAAACCCCGCCTGTTGAAGACGCGTGCGGAAATGGTCGCTTAACGCACGTAAATGGTAACGCCGCGTTGGCTCTTTTTGTACAACGTCAATCGCGGCATAAATGGTGCCGAGTACACTTGGAGGTAGCGCTGTTGTAAAAATAAACGGTCTCATCGTGTTAATCAAATAATCGATGAACACGCGCTTTCCAGCGACATAGGCCCCATATGCACCGAGCGCTTTGCTGAATGTTCCCATATGTACGTCTACATGTTGTGCCACTTGACATTCATGAGCCATTCCTTCCCCGTTTTTCCCATATACACCGCTTGCGTGCGCTTCATCGACGACGAGTATCGCTCCGTATGCTTCCTTTAACGAAACGAGTTCGCGCAATGGAGCGACGTCACCGTCCATGCTGAAAATCGTATCGGTAACGATCAGTTTTCGCTTATGTTTGTCTGTCTTTTTTAATAGCATCTCTAAATGATCGAGGTCAGCGTGGCGATATCGTTTCACTTCTGCCCGGCTTAATATCGCGCCATCCACAATGCTTGCATGATTCCATTTGTCGCTAAAAATGACCGCATCCCGTCCTGCTAAGGAAGAAAGAATGCCGACGTTTGCTGTGTATCCACTATTGACGATGAGTGCAGCTTCATAGCCTTTCCAACGAATAAGCGCATCTTCTGCTTGTTCGTATAGCGGATGGTTGCCGACAACAAGGCGTGACGCGGTTGCCCCAACGCCGTATTTCCTCGTTGCTTCCATGCTTGCTTGAATTAATCGTTCGTCATGCGCTAGTCCTAAATAGTTGTTTGATGAAAAATTAAATAAATGTTGTCCGTCTACACGTATAAAGCATCCGTCGCTTTCTACGTTGACTAACGTTCGTTTTTGCGCTTTTTTCTCAAGTTGTTCAATATGTACTTGCAACTCCTCCCACAATGCACCTCTCCCCTTTTTTGTAAACCTTATAAATAAAAAAGTTTACACTTATCGTATCATACGTTTATTTCTTTTTCCATAATAAATAAACGAAATAAGGCGCACCGATAAGCGATACGAGCACACCCGCCGGGAGACCATCTGGTTCGATCAAGTTGCGTCCAACGGTATCAGCAAACAGCAACAACGCCCCTCCCATCAGCATCGCAACAGGTAAACTTAATTCGTTGCGCGGCCCAACAAGCGCACGAGCAATGTGTGGCGCCATTAAACCGACGAACGCAATGCCTCCTGTCACAGAAACGGCCGATGCCGCAAGCGCCACTGCTGTAAGCAATAAAACAAGCCGTTCACGACCGAGAGACACACCGATGCCAATCGCTACCGAGTCGCTTAACTGCAATGCATTGAGGCGATGAGCTTTATATAAAACAAACGGAACGAGAATGATAAGCCACGGCAACAATGCGAGAACAAACGCCCAATCGAGCCCCCAAATGCCGCCAGCTAACCATTTGGCAATAAAATCGACCTTCATCCGATCAGCTCCTGAAATGAGAACGATCATCAAACCTGAAAACGCGGTGGCAAAACCGATTCCAATTAACACGAGGCGAATCGGTTGAAGCCCTGTTTGTTTATTGTATGACAACATATAAATGAGGACGGCTGTCAGTAGCGCACTAAAAAAAGCGACGAGCGGAATAATGTAGGCAAATGATGCCGCTTGAATCGGAATAAATAAAAAGAACAAGGCGACTCCCACACCTGCTCCGGCGTTTATACCGATGACACCTGGATCGGCTAAGTCATTGCGCATGACGACTTGTAAAATGGCACCAGACAAAGCTAAAGCCATTCCTGCAAGCAACGTAATCGCGATGCGCGGCAAACGAATGGAGAAAAGAACGAATTGTTCTTTAAACGTCCCTTCACCTAAAAGCACCGGGATCAATCGGTCAAAAGATAAAGAAGAATAGCCTGTCCCCATGCTGATGATTGCTGTCATGCAAATGAGCGTAAATAATACGAGCAAAATGATGCGTTGTTTTTTTCGTAGAGGTACGATCACAACCCTTTTCCTCCTTTACGAACGATGAAAAGAAAAAACGGAAGCCCCATGACCGCCACAACTGCTACAACAGGCGTTTCATACGGTGCGTGAATCGTTCGGGCAATCGTATCGGCAAACAACATAAATGTCGCCCCACCGATCGCGCTCATCGGCAAAATAAAACGATAATCCGTTCCGACGAACAGACGAACAAGGTGTGGAATCATTAAGCCAACAAACGCTAAATTTCCGACAAGAGCTACAGATGCACCGGCTAAAATGATGACGATGAAAAAAAGAATTGTTTTTACGCGCGTCAGTTGTTGACCGAGCCCGACCGCTACTTCTTCACTCATACTTAAAATTGTTAATTGGCGACTTTGCCAAAAAGCAATAAGCATCGCCAAACAAATAAATGGCGTAACGATTTGTAACTCATACCACGTTGTACCCATCATCCCGCCAGCCGTCCACATCGATACGTCTTTTGACACTTTATATATAAGTCCAATCCCTTCGGCGACGGCGTATAAAAAAGTAGAAATAGCCGCGCCTGCTAAGACGATGCGAAACGGTGAAAATTGTTTCGCGCCAATGCTAAAAACGAGCAACCCTCCAAGCGCAGCCCCGCCAAAACAAGCGAACACCGTTTCGATATAGTTTGCGGAAGGGAAAAAGGCAAACATCATCGCTAAAGCAGCGTTTGCTCCTGCGGTTAGCCCAATGAGTCCAGGATCAGCGAGAGGGTTGCGGGTCATCCCTTGCATCACGGCCCCCGCTACAGCGAGAGCGGCTCCAACAACAGCGGCCGCCGTTTCACGCGGCAGGCGAACTTCGTGAATCATCGTCGCTATTTCGTTTGTCTCTGGCGCTGTGATCGCTAGCCAAACGTCTTTGATTGTCGTATCCGCCGCTCCGATAACAATTGAGCAAACGAATGTCACAAACAATACAACACATGCGAACAAAAATTTTTTCAACATACGCATCCTCACTTTTCTATTCACATAAAGAAAGAGGAATTCGCGACGAACTCCTCTTTAATTATATTACTCACCTAAAAAATGTTTTTTGAAAAACTCAAGCTGATATTCTAATGTAATTGGATCGTTAAAATAAAATTCTTTTGCATTCGCTTCAAAAACGCGGTTGTTTTTCACAGCTGGAATGTTTTTGTACGTTTCTGTTTCTGTAAATGAAAGATCACCGTCTGCGTTTTTGCTGAAAATGACATAGTCCCCAGCAAATTGTGGAAGCACTTCAAGTGAAATGGCGTAATATCCGTCTTTCAATGCATGTTCTTCCACTGCTTTTGGCATTTTTAATTTCATTTCCTGATATAAAATTTCTGTCCCACGGCCCCAGTTGTTGCCGAATACGTACAATTGCTTGTCGAAGTTTTCAATGACAGAAACAGTTGCCTGTTCACCGATTTTTGCACGAATGTCTTCACCAGCTTGTTGCGCACGCTCTTTAAAGTCTTCGATCCACTTTTTCGCTTCTTCTTCTTTATTTAACAATTTACCAATTTCTAAATGTTGCGTTAAGTAATCTACTTTTCCATACGTATACGTCACTGTTGGTGCAATTTCTTTTAGCTTATCTAAGTTTTTATTTGTTGATGCGGCAATAATTAAATCTGGTTCAAGCTCAATAATTTGTTCTAAGCTTTCATCTGTCACTTCTTTTGCGTCTTTTAAATATGGCTCATAACGCGGGTTCATTTTCGCCCAAGAATCTACCCCAACAATCGGGACGTCTAACGCCATCACACTACCCGCTAAAAACGAAGATAAAACAACGACGCGCTTCGGATTTGTAGGCACTTCGATTGGACCTGTTTCAGATTGATACGTCATCGTTTTTGGTTCGTTTGCTTCTTTTGTCGCTTTCTCTTGTTCTTTTTCTGCTACTTGATTACCGCACGCACTCAACATGAGCACGAACAAAAGTAGAATGAACATCATTCTCTTTTTCAACATATTCTGCATCTCCTTTAATTAAATGATATGTGATACACATCGGCTTGTTTGTTCGAGGGTCGCGACCGATTTCCGCTTCAATATGAAACACTTTTCGTAATACGTCAGGCGTCATCACTTGCTCGCACGTTCCCGCCTGAACAATTTTTCCATCTTTCATCGCAATCATATAATCAGCAAAACGCGCCGCTTGGTTTAAATCATGCAACACCATGACGATCGTGCGCTGTTGTTCGTGGTTTAAACGTTGTAACAGTTCGAGCACTTCTAATTGATGCGCCATATCTAAATATGTTGTCGGTTCATCTAAAAAAATAATGTCTGTTTCTTGCGCAAGCGCCATCGCAATCCACACCCGCTGTCTTTGACCGCCTGATAGCGAGTCAACTGGACGGTGTTTAAATTCGATCGTTCCGGTCACTTCAAGCGCCCAATCAACGACTTCATAATCTCGTTTCGTTAGCCGACCGAATCCTTTTTGATACGGAAACCGTCCGTACGAAACAAGTTCACCAACCGTTAAACCGCCCGGACTTTCTGGCGTTTGCGGTAAAATGGCCATTTTTTGCGCGAGCAGTTTCGTATGCTCTTGCAAAATTTGTTTTCCATCTAAAATGACTGCGCCTTCTTGATGACGAATAATGCGTGTCATCGCTTTTAACAACGTCGATTTTCCGCAACCGTTTGGTCCGATAATCGTCGTAATTTTTTCATCTGGAATATGTACAGTTAACCGATCAACAATGACGCATTCTCCATATCCGACAGAAAGCTGCTCTGTATACAACCGCGGCATATATGTTTTCCCCCTCGAACGTCAAGTTAACTAATCGATATTGAGAATTAATATCAATACACATTGTAATCTACACGAATTGATTATCATTGTCAATGATTTTCTTTGTAAAAAACCAACTTCATTCGTTTGGAAGTTGGTTTTTAATGTATGTTTTTTCAAATACGTCTGCTGGAAGTGGTTTACCGAGCACATATCCTTGAATTTCATCGCATTGAAGAGACCGAAGAAGATCTAACTGTTGCAACGTTTCTACCCCTTCAGCAATGACGCGCAATTTTAAGTTTTTCGCCAGCACAATAATCGCTTTGACGACGGCGACGTCTTCTTTCTCCTCTGTAATGCCATCAATAAACGGTTTTGCAATTTTTAATCGATCGATCGGAAATTTACGTAAGTAACTGAGCGATGAGTAGCCGGTTCCGAAATCGTCAATCGATATGTGCACGCCAAGTTGCTTTAGTTGTTTCAGTTTATCAATCGTATATTGCTCGTTAAATACAGCGACCCCTTCTGTAATTTCTAAATCGAGTTGATGAGGTGGCAATTGTGTTTGTTGTAAAACCGAACGGATATGTTCGACAAAGTTTTCTTTTAAAAATTGTTTCGGGGAAATGTTAACACTCATGCGGAGCGATCGACCGGTTTGTTCGCTCCATTTTTTCATTTTTCGACAAGCTTCTTCTATTACCCACTCACCAATCGAGATAATTTGTCCTGTTTCTTCTGCAATGGGAATAAAAATGGCTGGTGAAATGATGCCGTGTTCTGGATGAATCCAGCGAATGAGCGCTTCCATGCCGATTAATTCCTTCGTTTGCACATCAAATTGCGGCTGATAAAATAAGGTGAACTGTTTTTTCTCAATCGCTTCGTGAAGCGCCGTTTCAATAATCGTTTTTTGTAAAACGATACGATCCATTTCACCATTGAAAAACTGATATTGATTTTTTCCTTGTTCTTTGGCGCGATACATGGCGATATCGGCATGTTTCATTAACGTGTCGCCTGTTTCTCCATCGTACGGATACACTGCTACCCCTACACTAAGCGATACGCGCATATCTAAATGTTGAACAGCAATCGGCTGCTTATTAATCGAGACGATGTTATTGACAAAGCAGTGAAGTTCACTAATATGTTTTAACGGTGTAAAAATAATTGTAAATTCATCGCCTCCTTGTCGTGCGACAATATCCGTCGAGCGAACTTTTTCTTTTAGCCATTGCCCAACTTGTACGATGAGAGCATCACCGATTTGATGCCCGAAATAGTCATTAATTTGCTTAAAGCGATCAATGTCGATAAAAATAACGGCAAGACCATGTTGCTCTTGTTTTGCACGAATCAACGCTCGCTCAAGCTCCGTAACAAATGCACGACGGTTAAAAAGTCCTGTTAAAAAGTCATGATTAGCCGCGTACGCTAACTGTTCATTCATCCGTGTCAACTCTTGCGTGCGTTTCATGACTTTTTGTTCTAAGTCGTTGTTTAATGTTTGTAATTGTTGCACGAGCTGACGGTTTTCTTTTAACGTCATAAATTGACGAATGAAAATGAATATAACCGCAAAAGCAAAACATGACATCACCATTCGGTCACCGAGATAAATAAAAGGCATCCACATCAAAGTAAGAAAACTGATATACGGAAAAAGAACTTTTATAGCAAACGACTGTTCTCCTTTTTGAAACGATAAATCCCCATCTTTTGCATCATAACTTGAAAGACTAATGGTGAGTAAACTCATGATCCATAGCGGATCTAACCATGAACTGTATACATCATTCCATTGTATCATTTGAATGAAATATATCGTATCTGTAAATACAAACAATCCAACACCTACGATATTCCATAGCCAAATCCGACGAACATTTGTTACAAAAAAAAGAAACAACAGTAAAAATAACATCACGAGATCAAGGAAAGGATAAGCAACTAAAACAGCGACATATAAGATATTTTCTTTTAAATGAATAATCGGCTGAACGATATATATCCAGCTATATGCCATCGTCACACATGTCACGATGAGCGCATCGAATAACGCTTGCCACATCGCTATTTGTTTTCGTTGTTGCATGATGATATATAGTAATGAAGCAATATACATCAATGAATGAGCAATATAAAATACGTCCGACCAATTCGGAAACGGAGGCTCGGTTTGAAACGACCACTCGTATATGCGATAAATCGTTTCAGCGATCAAGTAACAAATTGCACCGATGGTCATCCATTTCCAAAATATTCGCTCATTCGTTTTTATACGAATCGACGCGCGCCATAACAAAATGGCTGAAAGAAATATGCCACCTAATGAAAAGAACGAACGAACAACCATTTCTGTTTGTCCAGATGTACTGAACAATGCGATGTAATAAACGATGACATACATAAAAACGATGACTTGCACCCGCCACCCCTCCTTTTTTTCACATCATATGCGCAAGAAAAAGAAACGAATAGGACAACTAGCCGTGTCGTTAAAAATGTGTTATTTCTTTCTTTTTGTTGTTTATTTAGAACAATGTTTAATATATCTACAGAGCATTATTGTTCGTCAATTGATAATGAAAGGAATATAATTGTATTACAAAAATAACAAGGAGTGATGTTCCATGCTTTTTACTAAACATAAGAAACAGCTTCCGCCATTTCACTTAGACAGTAGAGAGGCGATTGTACATACAACAAATGAAGTGAAAGCACGACTGTCTTACATGGGAGTGACGGAAGGACATTTACAACTATTGCGTGAAATGAAACCGCTCGTCATGGAACATGTTAATGAAGCAGTGGAAGACGTGCTCAATCATTTATATTCGTTTTCATTATTGCAGTCAGTGGCACATGCAAAAACGACGCGCGAACGTTTAAAACAAGTGTTTGTTCAATATGTTGATTCCCTTTTTTCAGCAACAATTAATGAAGAGTATGTCTCTTTTCGCAAACAGCTCGGTAGTAATCATCATCAACGTGGCTTGCCGATCGAATGGATGATCGCAACATATGAAGCGATCGTAACTGCTCTTCTTCCACGCCTATTACCATATGCGGAACAAGAAGGACGAATCGATAAATGGACTCATGCAGTCACTGCTCTCTTTCATCTCATTAATTTTGACTCGCAACTCATTATGAGCGCCTATATGGACGATCGAATGAAAGAGTTGGAGCAACTGAATAATAAACAAACTTCTATTCAATTACAACTGCGTGACATCGGACAGCAACTTGCCGCTTCCATTGAACAAACAGAAGCTGCGCTAAGTGAAACAGAAGAAAAAGCGAAAAACGTACGCGCACAAACAGAGATGACAGAAAGAAGCAGTAAAAACTTGTCTAGTCTTATGAATACAACAGAAAAACAAGTCGAGCAAACACGAGTAACATTTGATGAAGTGGTCAACAAAGTTAGCGACGTGCTTACTATTTTGCAACAGTTATCTAACTCATCAGATGTCATTCGTAGCACGTCTTCCCAAATCCAAACGATTGCTGACCAAACAAACTTGCTTGCTCTAAATGCTGCAATCGAGGCAGCGCGAGCAGGAGAAGCAGGAAAAGGGTTTGCTGTCGTGGCGGATGAAGTACGTAAACTGGCTGAGTACACAAAACAAATGAGTGCACACATTATTGAAGGAGTGGAGAAGAACTATCGCCAAGTTGAAATACTTGTGCAAAAAATGAACGATATGAGCATGATTGCGAAGGAAGCCGCCAACCAAATGGAGGGAACGAAAGGGACAATGGTGGCGTCAAAAATGGAGCTCGATCATCATATTCATTTATTCCATGAGAGCCAACAACAAATTGACTATATTTTACGCTCAATCGAAGAAATTCATCGAGTGATGCGACACTTATCTTCCTTATCGACTGAATTAGTGGAACAGACAGAATAAGAGAAAGCTGAATTAGTGGAACAGACAGAATAAGAAAAAGAGGGTGACATGTTGTTTATTTAGAACAATGTTTAATGAAAATAAATTAAACAAAACTCAAGCGGTTTTCGGCTAAGAAAACCGCTTGAGCGTTCGTGCAACGTTGCGTGCTTTCGTATATAAAAGTGTAGCGGCGGATTGCATACTTTGTTCTACCGTCATCGGTTTTGTTGCAATCGCATCGCAGCTAACAAAATATTCATACAGTTTTTCAAATCCGTCACCGAGGCTACCAGACAATAAAAAAGCGGGAACGTCATATTGTTTTGCTAATTGCCCAACATAAAACGGCACTTTTCCATATAACGTTTGTTCGTCGCTTTGTCCTTCGCCAGTAATGACGATGTGGGCATGCTTCACTTTTTCTGGCAATTGCACCGTTTCACCGACAAGTTTTGCTCCAGAAATCAACGTTCCACCAAGCAATAAAAAAGCAAACCCTAAACCGCCTGCCGCTCCTGCTCCGCGTTCAAGAGCATATGAACGCCCAATTTGCTGCTCGATTTTTTGCGCATACGTATATAGCCATTTATCTAATGTGCGGACCGTTTCACGATCTGCCCCCTTTTGTGGTCCAAATACGTACGATGCTCCTCGCTCACCATAAAGTGGATTATCGACATCGCAAGCGATAAGAAATTCGCTTTCATATATGCGTCGATCAAGCGATGCCATATGGACATGGGCAATATGTGGCAAAGAAGAAGGCATGGGCGGTAAAGGCTCCCCTTTTTCATTCGTAAACGTCGCCCCAAGCGCACATAACATACCGAACCCACCATCATTTGTGCTACTTCCGCCAAGTCCGATTACAAACCGGCGATACCCGGCATGAAGCGCTGCGGCAATGATTTCACCTACACCATATGTTGTCGTATGAAGCGGATGACGCTTTTCATTCGGAACGAGTGGTAAACCGATCACTTGCGCGACTTCAATAATGACCGTATCTCCAACGACACCGTATGCCGCTTGCCGTGTTTCAAATAGCGGACCGCGAGCCGTTACATATCGAACGGAGCCGTTCATTGCTGAAACGATCGCTTCCATCGTTCCTTCTCCTCCGTCTGCCATCGGAACAGCAATGACAGTCGCTTCTGGATATTCATATTGAAACGCTTCTTTCATAATCGAGCATACGTTTTTTGCTGATAAGCTTCCTTTAAATGAATCTGGTGCAATGACGACACGCATTATCCAACAACCTTTTTCAATATATTTTTTCCATTTTTACGAACGAAAACAACCGTCATGATCGTTTCGCGTTCACATGAAAACGGCTCGTTCGTGATCATCTGTTCATAATCGCGATAAGGTGAACGATATAAATCAAATAAAAACGTTGTCGCATCTATTGATTCGACAAATATAATTTCAGCAAACCACTCCCCATTTACATACGAAAGTGGTGGACCGTCTTGTCGTTCAATAGAAATAAGCTTTTTCTCCTCACCGTTTTCACAAAAAGCGACGCCGACATCGTCCCCTGCACAAAAGCCGATGATCGGCTCGTTCGTCGTAAACGTAAGCGTCTCGCCTTTCACTTGCACATCAACTGTTCGTTCATAAGCACAAACAAATAGCCCTTCAATATAAAATAATTGTTGGTCACCACATCCCATAAGTCATTCCCTTTCTCGTTATGTTCCTTTCTTAATCATAATACAGGCGAAAATGTTTTCACAACATCATTCCTTTTGTTAAAATGATAGTATGCTTTACAACAAGGAGGTTTTATTATGTTACAAAAATATGCGGAATTAGCTGTACGTGTTGGTGTCAACATTCAACCGGGACAAACGTTGTTTATTAACGCTCCGCTTCCGTCCGCCCCGCTTGTACGTGAAATTGCGAAAAAAGCGTACGAAGCTGGTGCGAAACATGTGCATGTCGAGTGGAGCGATGAAGAAATCACGTACATAAAATTTAAACATGCACCCGAGGAAGCGCTTCATGAATATCCGTCTTGGCTTGCCAAAGGACGTGAAGAAGTGGCTGAAAAAGGTGGGGCGTTTTTAAGTATTTATGCACCAAATCCAGATTTATTGAAAGATATTGATCCGGCACGTGTAGCTGCGGCAACAAAAGCGGCAAGCCTTGCGCTACAACATTACCGCAGTCGCTTAATGGCCGATCATAACTGTTGGTCATTAATTGCTGTGCCGACACCTGCGTGGGCGAAAAAAGTATTTCCTCATCTGAGCGAAGAAGAAGCGATCGCAAAATTGTGGGACGTCATCTTCCATGTGACTCGCGTCGACCAAGAGGATCCAATTGCGGCATGGAAAGCGCATAATGAAAAATTAGCTCGCATCGTTGATTATTTAAACAATAAGCAATATAAACAGCTCATTTATGATGGACCAGGAACAAACTTAACAGTTGAACTGCCAGATGGACATATTTGGGCTGGAGGAGCAGCGAAAAGTACAGACGGCACCGTATTTAATCCGAATATGCCAACAGAAGAAGTGTTTACGATGCCACATAAAGATGGAACGAACGGGGTCGTGCGAAACACAAAACCGTTGAACTATGGCGGCAATATTATTGACGGCTTTACGCTTACATTTAAAGATGGAAAAGTCGTTGACTTTACTGCAGAAGTCGGCTATGACACGCTCAAACATTTGCTTGATACTGACGAAGGTGCACGCCGACTAGGAGAAATTGCGCTCGTGCCGCATCAATCTCCAATTTCACAATCGAACCTTGTGTTTTATAATACGTTATTTGACGAAAACGCAGCCTCACATTTAGCGCTCGGAAAAGCGTATCCGACAAACATCGAAGGCGGAACGAATATGCGTACAGAAGAACTGCTTGAGCGTGGGGCGAACGATAGCTTAGTGCATGAAGATTTTATGATCGGTTCTCATGAATTAAATGTTGATGGAGTAACAAAAGACGGGGTTCGTGAGCCGATTATGCGAAACGGCGAGTGGGCCATTTCCATTTAACAATGTTGCGGCGTTTGTCCGCAACATTTTTTTTCGTCCGCATATATTGGCAAAGAGAGGAGGAGCGGACGATGTTTAAGCAATTTATTGCGAATAGCGGCATACTTATTGCTGGATTTTATTTAATTAGCAAGTTTTTTCCTTCTAACATTCATAAAAAATCCCCTGTTCATATGCGCCTACTTGCTGGTGCTTTTTGCGGTTTATTAAGCATTGTGCTTATGTTTTTTTCTATTCCACTCGGACATGGAGTCATTTCTGACCTACGCCACGTGCCACTCGTTGTTGTAAGCTATTACGGAGGTATGCCGAGCGCACTGGCGGCAGGCATCATCATGGGGACAGGACGTTTTTTGTTCGGCAATCCGTTTGCATCGATCGTTTCTTTTTTTACTTCTCTTGCCATTGCGATCGGTTGCGGATGGATTAGCCAGCGAGTGAAACGACATATAACGATCACAACGTTTTGGATGAACGTCTACAGCATGTGCCTCATTTCACTTGCTTTGTTTATTAACATCCCAGATAAACACATATATACGCAAACACTCGTTATTTTTTGGCCTATTTCGATTGTCGCTACATATGTAGCTGCGAATATTTGTAAAGATATTCGCCAATCAAAAGACATGTTGCAACATTATAAACAATGGGCAACGACTGATTTTTTGACCGGGCTTTATAATGTTCGTCAGTTTCATACGTTATTTGGGCAACATCTCGAGCGAGCGAAACAGAAAAACAGCTGTTTATCTCTTATTTTATTTGATATTGATCGCTTTAAATTGATTAACGACACATATGGGCATGATGGCGGGGATGTCATTTTACGTGATCTTGGAGAACTGATCCGCTCGCTCGTTTCGAAAAACGGTATGGCTTTTCGCAATGGCGGGGAAGAATTTTCGATATTGCTTTCAAGCTGTGAACATGAAGCGGTGACATTTGCCGAACATATTCGAACAACGATTGAACGTCATCCGTTTTTCGTGCAACAACAGACGGTGCATATTACGGTTTCCATCGGCATTTCTGTTTTCCCGACGCTTGCAACAAATGAATCAGAGCTATTTAAGCAAGCGGATATCGCTTTGTATGAAGCGAAGCAACAAGGACGAAATCGTACCATTGTATATAAAAAGGAATACTTGCATGAAACGTAAAACTATACGACAATAAAAGTAAAAACAATTAAAGGAGCGAAACAAATGAAACAACGATCGAAGCTACTCATTTGTGCGACGGCTGTCGCTACATTGCTTTCCGCATGTAACGAACAAACGACAGCGCCAGCGAAACAGCCTGTCGAACATAAACAAGAAGCAAAAGAGAAAACGACGCCAAATTTAACACCAGTCGAAAGCACAAATCAATCGTTTACGATTTCGTTATTACCAAAATTCAGTTTAGAAGCTGAGGAACCGGGAAAAGATGTCGTGATGCATGAAAGCGAACAAGACCAATGGATGCGTATTGAATTGTTGCCGAAAGAAGCGAAAGATCAAATGGAAACGTACGCAAAAGAAAGGGCCATGGCCGTCTCTGAACAAGCTACACCGTTTGAAGGCACACTCCCGTTTGAAGATGCGATCGTATATGAAGCGCCTGTCGATAACGATGTCGTT
Source organism: Anoxybacillus ayderensis (assembly GCF_013761015.1). Taxonomy (NCBI): domain Bacteria; kingdom Bacillati; phylum Bacillota; class Bacilli; order Caryophanales; family Anoxybacillaceae; genus Anoxybacillus; species Anoxybacillus ayderensis. Next base: position 129,966 of record NZ_JACDUV010000007.1, on the reverse strand, counting down.
TATATCGTTGGGGTAACGGGAGATGAACCGATGTTTTTAACGGTATTTACGAAAAAAGAAGATAACTGGCTGAATACGTTTATGACGATGGCTAAAACAATTGAACGGACGGAAACGGAAACGAGCGAACAACCGCAACCAGCCTTTTTCACATATAAAAGTAGCAACCAGCCGTTTCAAGCAAATATTTTAAACGGCTATATGGCGGAAGCAGTCGAGCCAGGGAAAGATATGATTTTTCTCGATGAAGAAAAAGCGTCGATGACTGTTGAACTCATTGATGAAGGGGCAGACTGGTCGCTCATTGCCGAACAAGCAGAACAGTACGTAAAGGCAAGCAGCAAAGACGGAACAGTCGAAAAAATGACGTGGACAAAAGGAACGCGTTTAAACGGTGCCGATGTATATAAAAGCGCCATTGAAGATGGCGAAGTATACGTGTTTGTCGTAAAAAATGGAACGCCGATGCGGCTGACGATTTTTGTACAACAAGAAAATGAACTAAATCCGTTTTTACAAATGGCAGAAACGATTGAACGGATTGATTAAGGGAGGGCTTGTTTTGGAGCTATTAGAAGCATATCGATCATTATGGTCAAACCGTTCGTTGCCTGTCGGCGAAAACGAGGCGGAACATGTGCTGCTCGATGCTATTCAGCGCGATTTATTAGATGAAATGACACATCCGCGCTTAAGAAAATCACCTTATGAAAAATTTTCGTTAGCCGTGAAGCGAATTGCCACATCATCGCTTGATGCCAAACAGCAATACGAGCTCGTTCGTTTATACGTGCAACAGTTAGAAAACTTGCCTTCGCGCTAAGGCAAGTTTTTTGTATAACATTGTTTGATTTGCACAAAATACGTATTGAATATGATACGAGGAGGCTGTACGATGGATCCGTTTCGTTCGTTAGATGTGATGCGCCGAGATGTAGAACGTATGTTTTCTAACTTCCCTTCTTTTTTATCGCATATGGATGATATGTTTCGTATGCCGCGCGTCGATGTGCATGAAAATGACAAAGAAATGATTGTCACGTGCGACATTCCGGGACTAGAACGAAAAGAAGATGTTGACATTCATATCGACGATCAAACATTATCGATTAGCGGTCAAGTGCGGCGACAACATGATGTGAAAGATGAACATATGCATCGACAAGAGCGGTTTTACGGACGATTTTATCGCACGATCCCACTTCCGTCCCATGCTGCACATGAAAACGTACAAGCATCATATAAAAATGGTGTACTTGAAATTCGCATTCCAAAAGCACAATCGGATGGGAAAAAACGAATTGACGTACAATTTCATTAACACCGGCACAATTGCCGGTGTTTTTTTAGAAATGAAAGAAATAGAAAAGGCGGAAGATCCCGCCTAGCGCGCTAACGTTGTGCTTCATCGCACGGAATAACGGCATCATGAAGCGCAGCGTTTACTTGTTGTTCGTATTTATTTCGCTCTTCTTCTGTCCAATGAAAATACGATTGCATCAACGTAACAACAGCTTCTTTTAACTGACGAACCGCATGAATGTCAAAAAAGAGCGCGCCGGTACGCCGAATGAAAAAGTCGAGCGGTGTCACCGTCATTTCGCATTCGAGTGCATATAGACACATCGCATACCAATCAATGGGAAGAGCTGTTTCTTTTCGATTATATGTGCTAGCAAAAGCGAATAAACGATCGACATTCGTGCCGTATCGTTGCACGAGCTGTTTTGCTTGTTGTTCTGTTAAGCCGCAAGCCATTCCTTCGGCTATTTTTTCGGCCATAAACGTATGCCATCGGCTCGCACCGCCAACGTCCCCACCGGAAATCGGCAAATGTTTTGTTTGACACGATGGATACGTCCCACCTAGCTGTTTAGCAATCAAATCAACAACGGTTTCAGCCATTTTGCGATAGCCTGTTAACTTTCCGCCTGCAATCGTAATGAGACCAGATGGCGATTGCCAAACTTCATCTTTCCGTGAAATTTCAGATGGATCTTTCCCTTCCTCATAAATGAGTGGACGCAATCCAGCCCAACTTGATTCAATATGTTGTTCCGTTAAATGAACGGACGGGAACATGTACCGAATGGCGCGCAGTAAATAGTCGCGATCGTCTCTTGTCATTTTCGGATGGACGCGATCTCCGTCATAAAACGTATCTGTCGTGCCAACGTACGTCTTTCCTTCGCGCGGAATCGCAAACACCATGCGACCGTCAGGCGTATCAAAATATACCGCTTGCTTGAGCGGGAAATGCGCTTGATCAACGACAATGTGCACCCCTTTTGTTAAGCGCAATTTTTTTCCGACGTGTGAGCCGTCTTTTTCACGTAATATATCGACCCATGGCCCTGCTGCATTGACAATTTTTTTCGCATATATCGTAAACGTTTTCCCTGTCGTTTCCTCACGACATGTCACCCCATTAATCCGCCCATTTTCATCGTACAAAAACGATTCCGCTTTCACATAGTTTACTGCGTGGGCTCCGCATTCCACCGCTTTTTTTATCACTTCTATCGTTAATCGTGCATCATCTGTCCGGTATTCAACGTAATAACCGCCGCCAAGCAATCCGTCTTGTTTAATTAACGGCTCTTTTTGCAACGTTTCATGTGCGGATAACATCGTCCGCCGTTCCGCTTTTTTGACCCGTGCCAAATGATCATACACCCATAGCCCAATGGACGTACTCCATTTTCCGAACGTGCCACCGCGATGAATCGGCAATAACATCCATTCTGGTGTCGTGACATGCGGGCCGTTTTCATACACAATAGCTCGCTCTTTCCCGACTTCTGCGACCATTTTTACTTCGAACTGTTTTAAATAACGTAATCCCCCATGAACGAGTTTCGTCGAACGACTTGACGTGCCAGCCGCAAAATCTTGCATTTCAATGAGCGCTGTTTTCATTCCACGTGTCGTTGCGTCAAGCGCGATGCCACAACCGGTAATGCCACCGCCGATCACAAGCACATCATACGTCGTTTTGCTCATTTCCTCTGTTATTTCCATTCGTTGTTTTGCTGAAAACATCATCATTCCCCCTGTAAAAATAAAAAGAGACCAAAACAAGCATAATAAGCTTCACTTATTATGCATGTATGGTCTCTCTTCGTCTCTTGACATATATGAACTTTAGTTTCATTGTATCATATATGTGGAAAAAGGCAACTGTTTTGCACAAAAAGCCATTTGATCGCTGAACGTGGCTTACATAAGCTAATGTTAATTCCTTTTTCTTTATATTTGTTGACGATATGTTTGACGTTTGGTCGCTTGTTTTCCTCTCGCTTTCTTTGCACGCGCTTTCTTCCTTTCTTATTCTCTTTTACATATTTACGAATCACCATATAAAAAGTTTCGCGAACAATTTATTTTTTCCTGCATATATTACGAACAAACATATGTCGTAAGGAGTGAACATGTATGAAAAAAGATTTGTCTCATATGCTCGATTCGTTTTTTGATGATCGGTCATTAAAAAAATTGTTGTATACGCTCGATGAATATGTTCACCGTGCAATTTCATCGATTTATATTCCAATTGATGTACGCGAAACAAAAGAAAAATATGTCATCATTGCCCATCTTCCAAATGCGAAACGTGAGAACGTTCATCTACAATTTATTGACAACACACGTCTGTTGTTATCCGTCGTTTACGATGAACAGACGGAAACGATTGATGATGAAAAGAAAATGATTCATCGTCAGCACACGTATGAACGAGCGACAAAATCCATTTTTCTCCCTTATCCTGTTCATGAATCAGACATTCAAGCATCGTTTCAAGACGGCAAACTCATCATTCAACTCCCACAAAAGAAAACATTTATTCCAATTGAATAAATAAGAAAAGCGCAAAGCGCCCGCCTATCGGCTTGAAGCTAGACAGTTCCCTAAATTAGAAATTGTATACTTTCTTAATCTTTATAAGAAAAACGCAAACGTTATATTTTAAACGTTTGCGTTAATCCTTTTACAAGCCCGGTCATTTGATTCATCACTTGCACCGCCTGCCCCATCGTATTCATCATTTTTGTAATATCGTACGTCCCATCTTTCGTTTTAAACTGCTCAAGCAAGCTTGGCGGCTTTGCAGGAGCGAATGGAGGCATAGGTGAAACGAACGGAGAGGCAGGTGGTGTGGTGAATGGAGACATGGGCGGAACGACTGGTGGAACAGGAAACGAAGTCGGTTGGGAATAATATGGATAATAATGCACAGGTGCCACATGTGGCATTTGCATCGTAGACCATGGTTGGTACATATTTTCTCTCCCCTTTCACTACATCGTATTCGTTTTTCACAAAATGGTTCATGACTAATCTTGTCAATCGATGTCGGAATTCTCAATTTTTTGAATTTAACATGTTGTCTTTTTTTATGTTATGATAAGTGGAAAAGGGGGAGGGAATAATTATGACAATTATTGAATTAAAAAACAAATTTATCGCAATGAAACAATATGAGCCGATCGATGCAAACGAGCTGCTTGACTTTGCGCGTCAACTTTATTTGCGCAACGAATTGCCGCTTGGCGTATATCGCCATCTTGTGCGTGATTTAGAAGCGCTTGGGGCTTACAAACCTGACGATGAGCGTATTAAACAATATTCAGGAAGCGCTGAATGATTTCTCCCCTCTTGTGCCATGCTAAGTGGGACGCTAGCATGGAAAAGGAGGCGGATGAAAATGGGTCGTGGTGTTCATTTTCACCATAAGAAAAAAGGACATGAAAGCGAGAAGCCAAAACATGGCGAACGTGTCGAGTCGAAGCAACGTGAAGTTGTCGACTATGCTATTGACACAGTAGGAAGCGAAACGCATCGTCCAGTGACAATTGAACGTGTAAAAGAATAAAGGTGGCCAACGCGCCACCTTTTTTATATTGCCGGAACGAACATATACGTTTCTTTTTTTTCGATTTGTTGTTCGATGTTGTTGAGTTGGCGTTCGATGTCTTGTAAACTGTCTTGTTGCATATCGTAATGTGTATCCATTTGCTCGGTCGTACGCTCTTTTAATTTTTTTTCTAATTGTTCAATTTCCTCAAACAATTGTTGTAATTGCATTTGAATATGTTCCATCCTCCAACTCCCCTTTCGCCTTTGCCATACACATTCGCTATCCATCTCCTCGTCCCTTCTTGATTGACAAAACTAGAAGAAATTCGGCAAACAAAGTGGTATACGTACAAAATTCGACAAATATGTTCGCATGTTTTTTATATGAACGGTCAAAATAAAATGGTGAAAGGAGGCGACAACATGGCGAAAAAAGAGCAAAAGAAAAAGCAAAAGCCGAAGCAAGAAGAAACAACAGGATTTGGCGACAAAAAACTAGAAGGTCCAGACCGTCCTTCTACATAAAGAAACAGGAGAGGTTACGCCTCCCCTGTTTCTTTCTCTTCATTCATTTTATCTAAAATGGAAATCGCATCAATTAAATGGTTGTTAAAAATTTGCTTAGCAATACTTAATAAATCGACAATCATCGGATCACGCAATGAATAAATGACTCTGTTCCCGTGTTTTGTACCATATACAATATTTTTTGCGCGCAACACGCTTAGTTGCTGGGACACAGCTGACCCTTCTGCACCAATTAGCGTTTGTAACTCATTGACGTTTTTATCTCCTTCCGCTAACAGTTCTAAAATACGGATGCGCAGTGGGTGAGCTAAAGCTTTAAAAAACTCTGCTTTAAATTGTTGTAATTCTAGGTTCATTTGTTTCCTCCGACATATTCTGTTTTAATTGTTCCCCTTGAATATGACATAAATGACGGCACTCTGAAAACGCATAATGCTTGCAACCGACACATTGTGTTCGATTAATGTGTGACAAAGCAGTTTTTAGCGCCTCTCCTGTATGTTCAAAAAAGTTTTCTGCGCCAATTTTATCATATAATCCAGATCTTTTTAACATCTCTTTCGGTTGTTGTTGTATACCAGAGACGAGAACAATTCCGCCTTTTGATTGAAAATGCCCAACAAGACTTGCTAAATTCGCTTCACCTGTTTGATCCATATACGGTACTTTGCTCATACGTAAAATAAGAACACGTGGAGCATGGTGTATTGTCGCCATAATCGATTGCTCAAACATTTGAGCGACACCGAAAAACAGCGGTCCATCAATTGTATATATACTAATTTGTGGACAATCTCTCCCTTGTTCAACCATTCTCGGAGTTACTTTTTTCTTTTGTTCATCTGGAAGTACTTTGAATACTTGAAATACATCTGTCATTCTTTTTACAAACAATAACACAGCTAAAATGAGCCCTACTTCCACAGCAACAGTCAAATTCACGAAAATCGTTAAAACAAATGTAATGACAAGCACAATTGAATCGGCTGACTTCATTTTTAACACATGTATAAACTCTTTCCGCTCACTCATATTCCAAGCGACAATCATTAAAATCGGTGCCATACTCGCTAGCGGAATATGTGATGCATAAGGAGAAAAAATAAGTAAAATAACAAGAACAACGACACCGTGAATCACACCAGACAATGGAGATGTCGCCCCGCTTTTAATATTCGTTGCCGTTCGCGCAATTGCACCAGTCGCCGGAATTCCGCCAAAAAAAGGCGTCACTATATTCGCAATTCCTTGGCCGATTAACTCGCGGTTACTATGATGTTTTTCCCCTGTCATTCCATCGGCAACGACCGCTGATAACAAAGACTCAATCGCTCCAAGCATAGCAATCACAAAAGCCGGTCTGATCATCTCATATATATGTTCTAACGTTAAGTTAGGAATAGAAACATGTGGAAGTGTATTTGGAATCTCCCCATAAACAGATCCGATTGTCGCTACTTTGTTTTCAAATAAAAAAAAGCCAAATAAGCTCGACACAACTAAGCTTAATAATGGGCTCGGTATTTTAGGTGCAAATTTTGGTGCAAATAAAAGAACGACAAGCCCGATGGATGCGATAATTACGCTATATATATTTACATCATTAAGATGCATCCATATTTCCTTCATATTGTCTACAAACGCTTCATGCTTTTTTACATTCAATCCTAAAAAATTAGGAATTTGTCCGGTAAAAATAATAACGGCAATTCCCGCTGTAAACCCGATTGTCACAGGGCGCGGAATAAACTTAATAAGTGAGCCTAAGCGCAAAACGCCAAATAACACAAGCATAATTCCTGATAAAAAACCTGCAACAAGTAAATTTTCATATCCATAGGTTAATACGATGCCTAATAAAATAGGAATGAATGCCCCCGTAGGCCCTCCAATTTGATACTTTGAACCACCAAAAAGAGAAATGAGAATCCCAGCAACAATAGTCGTATAAATTCCGTATTCTGGTTTTACACCAGAAGCAATTGCAAACGCCATCCCAAGCGGCAAAGCAATAACACCTACAATAAACCCTGACAATGCATCTTTTTGAAAATGAGCCATGGTGTATCCTTGAAACCGCTCCAAAAAAAATCCCCCTTTTTATATATTCAAATTTTTGAATATACATATATACAAAATATTTATATCATTTTCTTATTTTCTTGTCAAAGCATCGTTCTTTTTCTAATTTTCGGGCAAATGACGAACAGACGAAACATATGGTATAATGTTGAACATTCAAGGGGGGATGATATGTTTAAATATCCGAATGGGCGAGCATATGAAAAAAAAGAAAATGAACGCACATGGCATACTCGTGCTTCTGATACGTATGGAAATCGCGGAATGACGCTAGAGGCGGATTTAAACGAAACAAACGCCTATTATTTAGCTCAAGGCATTGCCGTCATTCATAAAAAGCCGACACCGGTGCAAATCGTCCGAGTCGATTACCCGAAACGAAGCGCGGCCGTCATTAAAGAAGCGTATTTTAAACAACCGTCAACGACGGACTATAACGGCGTATACCGTGGAAAATATATTGATTTTGAAGCAAAAGAAACGAGAAATCGTACGTCGTTCCCGCTTCAAAATTTTCATGAACATCAAATTGAACATATGAAACAAGTGCTAGCCCACGGAGCGATTTGCTTCGTGATTTTGCGTTTTACAACACTCGATGAAACGTATTTATTCGATGCACAGCACCTCCTTGAATATTGGGAGCGAAAGCAACAAGGTGGACGCAAATCAATGACAAAAGCAGAAATCGAACGGCATGGCCATCTCATTCCGCTTGGCTATCACCCACGAATCGATTATATTCAAATTGTGGACAAACTATATTTTTAGAATAGGAGGAACGATATGGCGAATTATCGTTCACGAACAGAACGAAAACAAGTAGAACAAAAAAAACAACGTCCGCGAGAGCGAGGGCGTTCGATAATGAAAAAAATTGTGCTTATCATGTTGCTCATCATGACCATTGGCATGTTTTCTGGTGTAGCCGCATTTGCTTGGATGATTAAAGATGCACCGCCGCTCGATGAAACGTTGTTGCGCGATCCTTTAGCTTCGATCGTGTACGACGTGAATGGCCAAAAAGTAACAGAGCTCGGTCAACAAAAGCGCATTTACGTATCGTATAACGATATTCCAAAAGTGCTTGAAAACGCGGTGCTTGCGACAGAAGATGCGCGCTTTTACAAACATCACGGTTTTGATATTGTACGCTTTTTCGGTGCCGTTTTAGCAAACATTCGCGAAGGATTTGGCGCTGAAGGTGGAAGTACGATTACACAACAAGTCGTCAAACTTTCTTTTTTAACGCCTGAAAAAACGTTAAAACGAAAAGTGCAAGAACTATGGCTTGCCATTCGGCTTGAACAAAAATATTCCAAACACGAAATTTTAGAAATGTATTTAAACAAAATTTATTATTCCAATCGGGCATACGGTGTTGCGAAAGCGGCGGAAACGTACTTTGGCAAAAGTGATTTATCGCAATTAACGCTTCCGGAAGCGGCATTGCTCGCCGGCATTCCACAAAGCCCGAACAACTACAATCCGTTTACGCATCCAGAAGCGGCGGAAAAGCGTCGAAATACAGTATTGTCGCTAATGGTAAAACACGGGTTTATTTCAAAAGAAGAAGCTGAAGCGGCGAAAAAAATATCTGTTCAATCGCTATTAACGGAAAATAAACAACAAAGCGATATTCCATACGACTCCTTTATTGATCAAGTGATCGATGAAGTGACAGAAAAAACAGGGCTTGATGTATTTACTGCCGGATTACAAATTTATACAACATTAGATCCGAACGCCCAATCATATGTGGAAGATTTGTTGAACTCGGACGAAGTCATTCGTACGAACAAAGCCGATTTCCAAGCTGGCATTGCGGTCGTAGATACGAAAACAGGTGAAATTCGGGCGCTTGGCGGCGGTCGGAAAAAAGAAGAAGGCGTCACGTTCGGATTCAACTATGCAACCGATACACGAAAACAACCAGGTTCGACAATTAAACCGATCGTCGATTACGGCCCAGCGATTGAATATTTAAAATGGTCAACGTACCACCAATTAAAAGATGAACCGTATCAATACTCTGATGGAACGCCAATTAAAAACTGGGACGGCAAATATGAAGGACAAATGTCGATGCGAACAGCACTTGCTCGTTCACGAAACATCCCTGCCTTAAAAGCGCTCCAAGAAGTCGGTTTAGAGCGAGCGAAACAGTTTGCGAACAAGCTTGGCATGGGCTTTGAAGAAATGCATGAGGCCTATGCGGTTGGCGGCGTCGGCAAAGGGGTGTCACCGCTACAAATGGCTGGCGCATATAGCGCATTCGGAAACGGCGGCATTTACATTGAACCGCATGCGGTGAAAAAAGTGGTGTTTCCAGATGGAACAGAAATTGATCTTCGTCCAGAACCAAAAGCCGCGATGAAAGATTATACGGCGTTTATGATTACTGATATGTTAAAAACGGTCGTGCAATCAGGTACAGGAACAGCAGCAAACGTACCAGGGCTTCATATTGCCGGAAAAACAGGAACGACGAACTACGATGAAAAAGACCGTCGCAAGTATGGTCTGCAAAGAGGAGCTGTTCCTGACAGTTGGTTTGTCGGTTATACACCAAACTATACAGCAGCCATTTGGACTGGTTTTAGTAAAAAAAGTAGCGAAGCCTATTTATCAAAATCCGAACAACAATATGCGAAACAGTTGTTTAAACGCGTCATTTCCCATATTGATGACGGCAGCGGCGGCGATTTTAAACAACCGAAAAGCGTTGTGAAACTAGCGGTGAAAAAAGGAACGAATCCGCCGAAACTCGCCAGTGAACATACGCCAAAAAGCGAAATTACGTACGAATATTTCGTTCGCGGTTATGAAGAGCCGACAGAAGTGGCCGAAGATGAACCGGAAGTGATTGAACCAGTCAAAGACTTACGAGCGCAATACGATCCAGCAACACAAACGATTTCGCTCGCATGGTCATATACGATCGATCCAGAAAAAGATGTATCATTCGAAGTACGGCAAACAGTAGACGGTCGCAAACCGACAGTTATCGCAAAAACAAAAGATTCACAGTTAACTGTCGATGCGAAAGAAGGCTCCGTATATTTGTTTGAAGTATACGTCGTGACAGCTGACGGCACACAAAGCGCGCCAGCGACAGCGCTTGTGCAAATTCCAAAAGAAGAACCGCAACAACCAAACGAAAATGAGTCACCAGGACAGTCGGGAAACGAAGGAACCCCGGAGACGCCAACAAACCCGGAAAATCCAACAAATCCGAACGAGCCAAATCCGAGCAATCCGGGGACACCAACAAATCCGACAAACCCGACAAATCCGAACGAGCCAAACCAAAACAATCCGAACAACAATCCATCGGGGACGAATAGCCAACAACGAAGCGGAAATAATGATGGCACACCAAAAAGAGACTGAGCGCATACTCAGTCTCTTTTTTGTTGAACCATTTGTTTATAAAACAGTTTCGCAAGCTCGATAAATAATTCATCTAACTGAACAAACGAATGATGAAGAGCAGGGCGAGCGAAAATAAAAGAAAGACGATCGATGACATTTAACGGGCGAAGCGAAAGCGATTGGACTTCCTCTTCCCAGCAGCATATGTTTCCTATCGGGCGTTCGTTCAGCCAATATAGTGCGCATAAAAAATAGCTTATCCCCCGAATGATCCCGTCTTTTGCTTGTTTCGCTTGACGTTTTGCAAACAACGGGGCAAGCTCGCGTTTTTCTTCGTCCCAAAGCTGAAATACAGCAGGAAGCGCGCGTTCTTTTTGTTGCCATGGCTTTTCTTCATTTGTTATATCATAATAAAACGGCACCTGCTTCATCATCATCGGAAACGGTTGAAGCGTCTCGATATCGACCGTATCGGTCGCAAAAAAGAGCGGATGTTGGAACGTTTTTGGAACGATCATTTACATCTTTCCTTTCATCCGTTTTTTTCCTTCACGACAAAGATGAAGAAGCGGACATATGTCGCATTTAGGCGATTGTGCTTTACAATGATAGCGCCCAAAAAAAATAAGGCGATGATGGGTCACCGACCATTCTTCTTTCGGAATTTTACGCATTAACGTTTCTTCTACTTCTAACACTGAATCTTTCCAGCGGCAAATGCCGAGCCGTTTGCTTACTCGTTCAACATGCGTATCCACAGCAATGGCAGGGACACCGAAAGCAACAGATACGACAACGTTCGCTGTTTTGCGCCCAACGCCAGGAAGCTTCATTAATTCCTCGCGGCTTTGCGGCACGTTTCCATCATATTGTTCAATTAATATCCGACATAATTGTTGAATGTTTTTCGCCTTATTCCGATATAAACCGATCGAACGAATATCTTGTTGTAGCTCTCCTAACGGAACAGACACGTAATCTTCTGGTGTTTTATATTTTTCAAATAGTTGCTTCGTCACTTTATTGACGAGCGCATCTGTACATTGGGCTGATAAAACGACGGCGATTAACAGCTCAAACGGGTTGCGATGAATAAGCTCACAATGCGCGTTTGGAAACATGGTTGCGATCTCGTCTAAACAGTAGCGAATTTGTTGTTTTGTTAGCATGTAACCATCCTTTCTACGACTGTTCAAGCCAATTATAAATCGGAACGGTTGGTTTATATGGTTGATCTTGTTTTCCTTGGTTTTTGCGAAACTTTTTTGCATGTTGTTGCGCTTGTTCAATTGTTTTAATGCCGTTCTTTTTCCATTCAAATAAAATTCGATCAATATAACGGAAATTTAGTTTTCCAGATAATACAGCTTCTCGTAGGGCCGCTTTAATGATCGTCGGATCATGTTCATCTTGATCCATCCACATCGCTAACGTTTCACACTCCATCGGTGAAAGCGGACGGCCAAACTCATGCTCGAAAACGGTGTACAATTGTTCTTCTTGTTCTTCCTCTTGTTTTTGTCCTTGAAAAACGGTGCGAACGAGCTTTTCCCAAAGCGGATCAAGCGAATAACATTCACTTCGAATATGGTTATCCATCTGTTCTTCAATGGCTAAAAACCCTTTTTGAACGAGCTTTCTTAATTGTTGCATGCACATTTCTGGAGAAATCGTCATTCGAGCGGCAATTTCATCTGGCGTTGGAAACGAAATGCCTTGCTCAAGAAACGAATGAATGTGTAAAAGGAGCATAAACTCTGTTTCATTTAATCCAAGCGTCTTATAGTTCGTTAACAATAATCGTGGAATGGCAATGCTTCCTTCACGGAAAAAACGAATCATTTCATTATTCATATCAAACACCTCACGCCCTATTATACCATAAAACAAATCCCCCATGTGAGCACGGGGGATTTGTTCATTATGGATATAAACGATTTAATAAACGCGGGAATGGAATCGTTTCACGAACGTGTTCGACGCCGCAAATCCACGCGATTGTCCGCTCAAGACCTAATCCGAAACCAGAATGCGGCACAGAACCGTATTGACGAAGCTCTAAATACCATTTGTATGCATCAAGCGACAGTTGATGTTCTTCTAACCGTTGCTTTAATAAGTCGTAGTCGTGAATGCGCTCCGAACCGCCGATAATTTCGCCGTATCCTTCTGGAGCAATTAAATCGGCGCAAAGAACAACTTCAGGACGCTTCGGATCCGGCTGCATGTAAAACGGCTTTAATGTCGTTGGATAATGTGTAATAAATACAGGTTTATCAAAACTTTCGGCAATCGCCGTTTCATGTGGAGCACCGAAGTCATCGCCCCATTGAATGTCGTCAAACCCTTTTTCATGAAGAAGCTGAATCGCTTCATCATACGTAATGCGCGCAAATGGCGGCTTTACATTTTCTAATTTCGACGTATCACGACCGAGCGTTTTTAGCTCTAGGTGACAATGTTTTAACACCGACTGTACAATATGGGATACGTATTGTTCTTGTACTTGTAAGTTGTCTTCAAACTGATAAAACGCCATTTCCGGCTCGATCATCCAAAACTCGATTAAATGGCGACGCGTTTTTGATTTTTCGGCACGAAACGTCGGACCGAACGAAAATACTTTGCCGAGCGCCATCGCTGCTGCTTCCATATAAAGCTGGCCACTTTGAGAAAGGTACGCATCTTCATCAAAATATTTTGTATGGAACAATTCTGTCGTTCCTTCTGGCGCGCTTCCTGTTAAAATGGGTGGATCGACTTTGACAAAGCCATTTTCATTGAAAAATTCATACGTTGCCCGAATAACTTCGTTGCGAATTTTCATAATTGCATGTTGACGTTTCGAACGAAGCCATAAATGACGGTGATCCATTAAAAACTCGATCCCATGTTCTTTTGGTGTAATCGGATAATCAACAGCCATATGAATGAGTTCAATGTTTGTGACAGAAAGCTCGTATCCAAACGGCGAACGGGCATCTTCACGCACAACACCTGTGACATAGAGCGAACTTTCTTGCGTCATGCTTCTTGCCGCTTGAAAGACGTCTTCGCTCACTTGCGCTTTTTCCACGACTCCTTGAATAAAGCCTGTACCATCGCGCAATTGTAAAAAGGCAATTTTTCCGCTTGACCGTTTGTTCGCAAGCCAAGCCCCAATCGTTACTTCTTGACCTACATATTTATGTACTTCTGCAATCGTCGTTTTCACAAAAAGTCCCTCCAAAGACGTTCAACTAGTATGTACATCATCAATATTATACATTTCGACAAAAAAACGCAAGATCATCTCGCGTTCAGAAGAAAAGGCTAGTCACATCGACTAGCCGCGCGTCTTTTCACTAATAAACGTTTCAATGCGATCGAGTGCTTTATGCAGAAGATCAAGCGATGTCGCATATGATAAACGCACGTTATTTGGCGCACCGAAACCTGAACCTGGCACGAGCGCCACTTTCGCTTCTTCAAGCAACGCTTCGACAAACGCATCGACGTTTTCATATCCGGTCATCGTCGCTGCTTCTTTTGCATTCGGGAACAAGTAAAATGCTCCTTGTGGTTTCACGCAAGAAAACCCTGGAATTTGAACGAGACGATCATAAATAATGTTTAAACGTTGTTCAAACGCTTGACGCATATGTTCTACTGGCTCTTGTGGCCCGCTATATGCGGCGATTGCTGCATATTGAGCAATCGATGTTGGATTCGATGTGCTATGGCTTGCTAAGTCTGTCATGGCACGAATGATGTCGGCATCGCCTGCTGCATAACCAATTCGCCATCCTGTCATTGAATGTGATTTGGACACGCCGTTAATAATGATCGTTTGTTTTTTCAATTCCGGTGAAAGTTGCGCAATCGAAACGTGTTCATCTCCACCGTAAACGAGCTTTTCATAAATTTCATCAGAAACGATGAGAATGTCGTGGGCTAAGCATACTTCACCGAGCGCCTGTAGCTCTTCTTTCGTATAAATGACGCCCGTTGGGTTGCTTGGCGAGTTAATAATAACCGCCTTCGTCCGATTTGTTATTGCCTGTTCTAGTTGCTCCGGTGTAATTTTGAACTCGTTTTGTTCAAGCCCTTCCACATAAACAGGGACGCCACCTGCCAGTTTGACTTGCTCTGGATAGCTAACCCAATACGGCGTCGGAATAATGACTTCATCGCCTTCGTCTAAAATAACTTGAAATAGCGTATAAAGCGCATGTTTTGCTCCAACACATACGATAATTTCTGACGGTTTATAATCGAGCTGTTGATCTTGTTGAAATTTTTTTATAATCTCTTGTTTTAACGTTGCTAATCCACCAGATGGCGTATATTTTGTATGTCCGTCGTACATCGCTTTTACAGCAGCTTCCATAATATGTTGAGGCGTATTAAAATCTGGTTCACCAGCACCAAGCCCAATTACATCATGCCCTGCTGCTTTTAATTCTTTTGCTTTTGCCGTAATGGCAAGCGTTGATGACGGCGTTAATGCCGCGACGCGTTTCGCTAATTTCATACATCCTTCCCCCTCGTCAAATGATATCTTTTCAAAAAGGCCCCGTCTTCAAAACGAACGTAATAAAACGAGTAACGGTTTTGTTCGTCAATATATGTAATTTCCCAAAGCGGGATCCCTTTTTCCATTCCTAATTTTACGGAAATGACTATTTTTGGACGATACGGCTTAACGGAAGATAACGCTTGTTGTTTCGTCAGTCCTTCTGAAGCCCGATGCATCGCAGCCACTTTCCCTTTTTCTGTCACCCATACGATCCATTGTTCACCTTCATCATCTTTTCCTGTCACAATGACGTATACGTCGTTTCCTCGATACGTATATACGTCAGTCACTTGAACAATTCCTTTTTTCTCGGCTTGTTTCACCGCACGTTGCTCGCTTTCGTTTTTAGACGATACCGCATCACTATATGCATGAATATATAGCGATAACGCAGCGAACAAAACGCACGCGAAAGCAATGATTATTTTTTTCACCCTCATCCCTTCTTACGTTCGATAAATCGTAAACACGGCCTTTTCTTTATTTTCTTCATCAAGCGCGAGCCCGAACATTAAGTCTTTTTCTTTTAACGTCCGATTTAAACAATCGACAATTTTGTATAAATCTGATGAGTATTCAACTTTTACAGTAGCTAACACTTCTATTTTACTTTCCACGACCCGATCCTCCATGTGCACAAATTTTGTTACTTATATCGTTCATCGCGAACGGAAACAATACAACTACACACCGATTTTAGTGTATAAACATCTTCATTGTAGCAACGGTTTCCTACATTGGTCAATTTGAAATAAAAAAATTCCTATCGTACACACCGCGGGCCGAACGTTGGCCCTTTTTTTAAAACGTCATGACGTCATATTCGTGTAAATTACATTTCACAGCAATGACTCCGAAACGGCTCGTTTCATAGCAATCAATCCAGGCCGCATACAACCGTTCAAGCAATCGTTCATTCGGCCAACTTCCGTGCTTTTTAAAGATGATGGCCACTTGCGGATCGACATGTTTTAAAAAAGAGGTGCGCGGATAATCATTTAAACCAAAATGTGCAATTTTCAATATGTTTACATCGCTAAGTGGCATCGTCATTAATTTTCGTTCAACGTCATTGTCAGCATGCGCCATATATAAAAGGCGAAGCTGGCCGTATTGAAGCGACATCGTCACATCCCCATGGGCAATATAGAGCGGCTGCATACGAAAATGCGGAAAC
This sequence comes from Anoxybacillus ayderensis, assembly GCF_013761015.1. Classification (NCBI taxonomy): domain Bacteria; kingdom Bacillati; phylum Bacillota; class Bacilli; order Caryophanales; family Anoxybacillaceae; genus Anoxybacillus; species Anoxybacillus ayderensis. The sequence continues at coordinate 113,389 of NZ_JACDUV010000007.1, read as the reverse complement.
GGCTCATACACTTTTTGTTCTTCCCATTCATTCACAATTTTCGGACCGTACGTTTGTTTAATCCATTCTACATTCCCCACATACTCTTCATCATCGCTCGTGAGAATGAGTTCATCAATTTCAGTAATATGAAAATGTTCAAACCATCTTTTTAGTTCCCGTTCTGTATGTGGGGCACCTGTATTGAACAATATCGTCTTTCCGCTTGCATGTTTAAACAACGTCGCTTCCCCGTTACTGAGGGGCAAAAAAATGATCGCCATTTCTTCTTCTTCAAGCATCATATCAATTTTTTGAATATGCTCTCCTGTCGCAGAAGGATGCATTAAACTATTGAGTAGCAAAAATAATAACGCCCACGGCAAAACCGCCCACTCCCTTCATCTACCCCTTTTATTTTTCACCGATGAAGGGAAAATTATAGCCACTCATTTACATGTTGTAAAAGTTCCGCAAGCGGCGCATGATATACACGGATAGGCGGTAAAGACTGCAAAAAATATTTACTGTATGATGCGGTTAATACACGTTGGTCTAAAACGAAAATGATCCCGCGATCTTCTTTTGTGCGAATTAATCGTCCGAATCCTTGTTTAAAGCGCAAAATCGCTTGTGGTAACGATAAATCGTAAAATGGATTGCCCCCTTTTGAACGAATATAATCGCTTTTTGCCGCCATGACCGGATCGTCTGGTGGAGCGAAAGGTAAACGAACGATAACGACGCATGTCACTTCATCTCCCGGAAGATCTACCCCTTCCCAAAAGCTACTTGTCCCAAATAAAATGGCTTGCTCAAACTGTTGAAAATGGCGTGTTAATTTAGCTACATTGCCTCCGCTCACTCCTTGCGCAAGCAATACAAATGATTGCTCGTCATTGAGCTGTTTAGCAAATGCATACGTTTGTTTCAATAGCTCATATGACGTAAATAATACGAGCATTCGTCCTTTCGTATGTTTAGCGATGCGTATAATTTGTTGTGCCGCTTGCTCAGCGTATTGTTCAACCGTAGCGGAAGGAAACGTCGGCAAATCGGTCGGAACCATAAGCGCCGCTTGTTTTTCATACGAAAATGGCGACGGAATGGTACGTGTAAACGGATAAAAATCATCGAGACCAAGCCGTGAAATCATGAATGAAAAACGATTGTTTGTCGTTAACGTAGCCGACGTTAAAATGACGCTTCGCTTACATGAAAATAGTTGATCTGCAAAAAACTGGGCTAAATCAAGCGGCTGTGAAATAACCGTAACCGCATTGACTGCCGCTTTTGTATCTACCTCTAGCCAGCGGACGATGTCGTCATCGTCGCTCGTGAGTAAATGTTGTAACGTATATAAAACGTCTATAAACGTTGTAAAAGGTTTGACATCTTCTTTCGGAACATCGTTCATCATATGTGACAATTGCTGTACATCGCTCATAATACGCATAAGCAATTCTATCGTTCCGCTCCATTCTTTTCCGTACTCTTTCCAAGGAACGAAACGGTAACGGATGCGACCGTCCCCTTTTTGTCGGCGCAGTACGTAATGGCGAAGAGATTGAAACAGTTGATTTAGTTCATATTCTAAATCCCCAAGAAGCGAGCGAAGTGCGCCCATTTGGTGCATCGTGGCTATATCGTTCATCCGCGTCCATAATAGACGAACGTACTCATATGATACGTGCCGTCCGAAAAAATGAGCAGCGACATCTTCTAAATGATGTGCCTCATCGATAATAAGCTGTTCGTGTGGCGGCAAAAACTTTTCGTCTGCTGTTAAATCATGCATAACGAACGAGTGATTTGTAATAATCACATGCGCGTGTTTCGCTTTTTCTTTAGCGCGCACAAAAAAATCGTGTTCTTCATTTGTTTCATCGCTATGCACCTCTTCCCAAAATAGCGCGCCCCCTGCAGTTAAGTTTAATTCATCGACATCTCCTGTTTCCGTTTCCGTTAGCCAAACGAGCAATTGACATTTTGTTAAAGCAATATCATAGTTTGCATCGACATGTTTTAACGTACGGGCAAATTTTCGCACGCTCATATAGTTTCGTTTACCTTTTAACATCGCGGTCGTAAATGAAAAAGGAACGAGCTTAGCGACGCGTGGTAATTCTTTTTCAATCATTTGTTTTTGCAGCTGGATGGTATGTGTGCTAATGACGACAGGGCGCTGTTGTGTTACTGCATAAAACGCTGCAGGAAGCAAATAAGCGAGCGTTTTTCCAACGCCTGTTCCTGCTTCAATGAGCGCATGTTGACACGTTTGCAACGCTTCGTTTACGTCGATCATCATTTGCTGTTGCCCGTCGCGATATTCAAATGGCGCAACAAACGGATTTGTCGCAAGCCATTGTGAAAAAGACGGAACATGTTCATTCCGTTCTTCACGTTTCGGCAAAAACCATGCTTTTAAAGCGATTCCTTCATATTCAACGATCGATTCGTCGGTTTGAACCGTGCGTTCTTTTTTAGCAATGAAATGATTGAAAAGAGCGGTCAAATCGCTTTTTAACGGTTGGCTATGTCGGCGTAATTGCTTTAATGTCACAAGCGGTAAACGAGATAGCTTGTGAAGTAAAAAAAGAAGAAGTTGGGCAGTCGCTTCCGCGTCGTAATCGGCTTGATGTGGGCGATCGTGCGCAAGCGACAACGATTCAGCTAAATGGCTAAGCTTATAACTTGATTGTGTCGGCATGAGAAAACGTGCGAGCTCTACCGTATCTAAAAGCCGACATGTCGGTGGTTGTACGCCGCTACGAATAAATTCCTCTTGCAAAAACGCCCAATCAAAATGGACGTTATGGGCAACAAAATAAGCTCCTTCCCATTTTTCAACAAGCATCGGTGCAATATGATGAAACGAAGGAGCATCATGCACCATCGTATCATCAATGCCTGTTAGCTGTTGAATAAATGGCGGGATGTCCCGCTCAGGCTGAATGAATGTTGAAAAACGTTCGCTAACTTTGTCGCCCTCGATGACGACAAAACCAATTTGAATGATACGATCTTCTTTTTTCGGGGCATTTCCTGTCGTTTCAATATCGACGACGACAAAGCGATCATTCATATTTCTCCACCTCACATGTATAACAAATAAAAAGAGGCGGCATGGCTCCCGTTATAAAACGGTCGCCGCCGGCTCTTGAACAATAAGCTCTTTAATGCGATTATGCTCGTCCATAATCGCGATTTTCGGACGGTGTGAAGCGACTTTTTCTTCTGGTACGAGCACATATGAAATGACGATAATGACATCGTCTTTTTGAACGAGACGAGCTGCTGCTCCATTTAAACAAAACACGCCGCTCCCTCTTTCGCCTGGAATAATATATGTTTCAAATCGTGCACCGTTATTGTTATTTACAATTTGCACTTTTTCATTTGGAACCATGCCGACTGCATCTAAAATATCTTCATCGATCGTAATGCTACCAACATAGTTTAAATTCGCTTCTGTCACGCGAGCACGGTGAATTTTAGCGTTCATTAATGTGCGAAACATGATGTTTCCCCCTTATTGTACGTTCATAACGATATTATCAATCAAACGAGCGTTTGTAAACCGCACAGCGAGCGCAATAATCACATTTCCTTGCAACGTTTGAATTGGCTTTAATTCAGGATACGAATACATTTCAACATAATCAATCACACCGCTTGTATGTTGCTCGATATGGTGGACAATGGCTTGTCGTACTTTCTCTACGTTGCGTTCCCCGGCTTCGATGCATGCTTTTCCTTTTTGTAAAGCAGCATATAATGCAGGGGCTTCTTGTCGCTCACGCTCGCTTAAATACACGTTGCGCGAGCTTTTAGCAAGTCCGTCCTCTTCACGAACAGTCGGAACGGCAATTAACTCAATCGGAAAATGAAAATCCCGAATAAGCCCATCGATCACAGCGACTTGTTGTGCATCTTTCATTCCGAAATAGGCGCGATGTGGCATGACAATATGAAATAGTTTCGTCACAACCGTCGCAACACCATCAAAATGACCTGGGCGCGATTTTCCACAAAGCACATCAACGCGCTCATGCACCTTTACCGTCACAGATGGCTCGTGTGGGTACATTTCATCGACGGATGGATAAAAAACAATGTCGACACCTGCCTGTTTAGCCATTTCACAATCGCGTTCAAAATCGCGCGGATAACGATCAAAGTCTTCATTTGGTCCAAATTGGAGCGGATTGACAAAAATGCTTAAAACAACGATGTCATTTTCTTGGCGTGCTCGTTTTAATAATGCGACATGCCCTTCATGTAAATAACCCATCGTCGGTACAAAACCGATTGTTTTTCCTTTTTGTCGTTCAGCAATGATATGCGCTTGCATTTGTTCGATTTTTTCGATGATAACCACCTTATTTCCCTCCATACAATGCGATCCATTGTTGCTCGTTCATCGTAAATGATTGTTCATCGCTCGGGAATTGACGTGTTTTGACGTCAGCAACATACTCGGCAAGCGCTTGTTGCATCGTTTGTTGAACGTTCGCATATTGTTTAACAAACTTTGGCACACGGTCTACACCATATCCAAGCACATCGTGATAAACGAGCACTTGTCCGTCAGTACCAACTCCCGCTCCAATGCCAATCGTCGGAATCGTTAGTTGTTTCGTGATCGCCTCTCCAAGTTGTTTCGGCACACATTCTAACACGAGCGCGATTGCTCCTGCTTGCTCACACGCTTTCGCTTCTTCTAAAAGGCGCTTCGCACTTTCGGCATCTTTTCCTTGCACTTTATATCCTCCTAATACGCCGACCGATTGTGGCGTTAAGCCGAGATGGGCAACAACAGGAACGCCCATTTCTGTTAAAGCAGAAATGACTTGTAATACAGAACCTGCCCCTTCGACTTTCACGGCATTTGCACCGGATTGTTGCATGATCGCTTTTGCATGTTGCAAAGCGTCGTTCACGGTACTATAAGACATAAAAGGCATGTCTGTAACGATAAACGTATTCGGCGCACCACGTCGAACAGCTTTCGTATGATGAATCATCTCTTCAACGGTGACCGGGATCGTGGAGTCGTATCCTAATACGACCATGCCGAGCGAGTCGCCAACTAAAATCATATCAACACCGGCCGCTTCAGCAAGCTTGGCTGACGGATAATCATAAGCCGTCAGCATGACGATTGGCTCGTGATTTTTTTTCATGCGAAGAAAATCTAATTTTGTTTTCATATACATCCTCCTCTCATATGCAGAGGAAATGGATAAAAAAAGCCTTCTTTCTGCCAACATCGAGAAAGAAGGACTTTTTGTTTCGCTCCATCCCTCTGTCCCCGTCCGCTTCATCGGATCAAGGCAGAAACTATTTTCAACGTATCGTCGTGCGTGGTGCAGTTCTTACAAAGATACTGCCCAATTTCAACCGCTTTCATTTTAACAAACATTTCGAAATTTTCCTACTGTTTTTTTATTTCAATGTCCGCTGAGTAGACGTAATGAATCGCTCCGTCTTCTGTTTGTACTTTTAATGTTCCCGAATCTGTAATGCCAAGTGCAACACCGCGAATCGCTCCATTTAGCGTACGCGCTACAATTTGTTGACCAATCGTTACGGAATAACCTTCCCACAACAGTTTAATTGGTAAAAATCCGTGTTGTAAATATTGTTCATATAACTGTTCTAATTTTTGTAATAACGTTTGAACAATTTTCGGACGATGAAACGTTCGTCCTGTTTCGATCGCAAGCGATGTCGCAATCGGAGCAATATCGCTCGGAAATTGTGTTTGATTGACGTTCATGCCAATGCCGACGATGACCGCCCGCACTTGATCGGGATCCGCTTGCAATTCTGTTAAAATGCCCACAACTTTTTTCCCGTTGATTAATACATCGTTTGGCCATTTAATGTCCGGTACGATGTTTGTTACTTCTTGAATCGCTTGGGCAACCGCAACGGCAACTAAAAGCGTCAGCTGAGGGGCTTGTTGTGGCGGAACGGACGGACGTAAAATGACGCTCATCCAAATGCCCGTTCCTTTCGGTGAATGCCATGAACGGTTTAAACGCCCTCTTCCTGCTGTTTGTTCCTCGGCAATGACAATCGTTCCTTCTTCGGCACCTTCGTGTGCAAGTTGATGGGCTAATTGTTGCGTGGACGACACGCTTTCTTGATCGTATACGTTCCAACCAAAACGTTTCGTTTTTAACCCAAGTTGTAATTCATTCGCGTTCAGTTTGTCAGGCATTTGTTTTAGGCGATAGCCGAGCCTTCGAACAGCTTCGACCTCAAACCCTTCTTTTCTTAAGTCTTCAATATGTTTCCAAACTGCTGTTCGTGAACAACCGAGCAACTCGCTAATTTTTTGTCCCGATAAAAATGACTCGCCCGCTTCTGTAAATAGTTTTAATAGTTGTTTTCTCGTCTCTGATTGCACACCGCCCACTCCTTTAACTTCTCTTTCTCGTTTTCCACTTGACGATGCAGTACGGCACGCTCCATATTTTCAATCATTTCGGCTAACCACGGACCGGATTTTTTTTCGAATAAAGCAAGCAAATCGTGACCGTTGATCGCAAGCTCTTTCCGATCACGAATCGGCAACGCCTCCCACTGTTTCATTAACAGAGACACATGCGGTTCGTCACCATAAAGCGCTGCGCGTGTACGCTCGATATGCGGAATGTACGGTCCGTATTTATACAGGGCATCGATTGTCCAATCCGCAAGAGAACGAATATGTTCGAGCGCTTTTAAACAAATCGAAACGTCGCGAATGAGGTGGTTTGGCAATTTCCATTTTTTCAATTGCTGGTTGTCAAAATGGACGACAAATGCTAATCGCGCCCACGCTTCAATGCGATGAGCTGGCACAAATGAAGAAGCACCGAGTTGAGCAAGCTCTCCTTTTTTTGTCGCAAGCTCAGGCAAGTACAAAAATAAATTCGTTTCCATTAAAAGCTCGATCGCTTTAGACATGAACGGGCCGAGCAACAACTTTTCGAATTCAACGGCAACGCGCTCAACTGCAATATGTTGCAATAAATGACCGTATTGCATGATCGCTTGTTTTGTCTCTGTTGATAAAGAAAAGCCGAGCTGACTAACAAATCGAAGCGCGCGCATCATTCGCAACGCATCTTCGTTAAATCGCTCTGCGGCATCGCCAACCGTTTCGATGATGCGTCGTTTTAACGCTTCGATTCCGCCAAACGGATCGATCATCTCACCGTGTTCATTCATCGCAATGGCGTTCATCGTAAAATCCCGCCGCTGCAAATCTTCATAAAGAGAACGAACAAACGTGACGTCTTTCGGTCTTCGATAATCTTCGTAACGCCCCTCTTTTCGAAATGTCGTCACTTCATATGAAATGCCGCGCTCAATAACCATCACTGTTCCGTGAGCAATACCAACAGGGACGGTTTTCGGGAAGATGGCCATCACTTCTTGCGGATGGGCGGATGTCGCAATATCAATATCTCCGATTGGTCTTTGCAATATATAGTCACGAACGGCACCGCCGACAAAATACGCTTCATGCCCGTGACGTTTTAATGTTTCAATGACAGAAAGCGCCTGTCGAAATTGTTCGTTCATCATTCATCCCCTTTAAGTTGAAAATAAATATGTTCATATTGTGCCACAATTCGCTCGGAATAAAATTTTTCATACACCGTTTCGTACGCCTTTTGTCCCATCGTTTCCCGAAGATCTTCATCCGTCAATAAGCGAACCGTGTGACGCGCCGCTTCATTTATATCACCGAGCGCACATAAAAAGCCGTTTGTTCCATCTTCAATCACTTCAGGAATGCCGCCAATCGCCGTTCCTACACAAGGAACGCGACAAGCCATCGCTTCAAGCAAGACGAGACCGAAACTTTCTTTTTCTGACAATAACAATTTTACATCGCTCATGGAATATAACTCGGCTAAGTTTTCTTGTTTTCCTAAAAAACGAACGTGATCGCATAGTTTTAATTCTTTTACAAGGCGACAAACGACCGTCATTTCCGGTCCGTCGCCGACAAGAAGCAGTTTCGCAGGGACTTGTTTCACGACGAGCGCAAACGTGCGAACGACATCGCATACCCGCTTCACTTTACGAAAATTCGAAACGTGAATGACGACTTTTTCATGTGGGGCGATGCCGTATTGACGACGAAGTTCATCATTTCGCTGTTTGCTGTATACACGTTCATCAACGAAGTTGTACACCGTTTGAATTGGCTTTTGTACGTCAAGTAGCTCATACGTTTGAATCGCTAACGCATTCGATACCGCCGTTACAACATCTGATTGTTCAATGCCAAACTTAATTAAGTCGCTTAATGACGGGTCGTATCCAAGAACGGTAATATCTGTCCCGTGTAGCGTCGTCACAATTTTTAAATGGTCGCCAACCATTTGTTTTGCTAAAAAGGCGCAAAGGGCGTGCGGAACAGCGTAATGTGCATGAATGATATCTAGCTGTTCCCGCTTCGCCACTTCCGCGATTTTACTCGCCAACGCTAAATCGTATGGCGGATATTGAAATACAGAATACTGATTGACTGTCACTTCATGATAATAAATGTTTGGATACACTTTATTTAGCCGAAACGGAATGCTTGAAGAAATAAAATGAATATCATGACCGCGTTCGGCAAGCATTTTTCCTAATTCCGTCGCAACGACTCCAGAGCCGCCGACTGACGGATAACAAACAATTCCTATTTTCAGTTTCATCGTTCTTCCCCTAACAAGTCATGTGCAAGTATAAGTGGTTTTTTCGAAATAAATCCTTCCGCAAACGAAACACCAACTTCTTTTCCGAACAATCGCTCGCGGCTTTCAACGGTTTCAATATAGCCGTTTGTTAACGGCGTGTCAACTGAACCGCTCATTCGTTCAAACTGACTTTCATATGCTCGTAAACTCGCCAATTTTTTGTCGATCGTATCGCTAATATCAACGACAAAATGAGGGCGATGAAATCCGTTAATCATATAAAAATAAACCGCTTGCACGCGATGAGGAGGAAGTTCTCCGTAACGGCGAATGGCGGCTGAAAATACCGCTTCTTCTACTAACTTCGCACATTGTCCATGATCGGGATGGCGATCTTCCCAATATGGTGCAAATACGATGCGCGGCCGATACGTACGAATGACAGTCACGATCGGATCAATATGCTCCTTTTGGATCGTTAATCCGCGATCAGGAAGTTGTAGCTGTATACGCGTGCGAACGCCGAGAATGTCGGCTGCCCGCTTTGCCTCTTGTTGCCGAATATGTACGGTTCCGTTCGATGAAAGTTCTGCTAGCGTCAAATCACATATGCCGATGTCATATCCTTGTTGGGCGTATTTCGCAATCGTCCCGCCCATTCCGATCTCTACGTCGTCCGGATGGGCGCCAAACGCTAACATATGCATTATTGTTTTCCTCTCTTCACAATATTTCGCCATGCAAAATCGCCGCGCTCTAAACCGTGTATGAGCACCTCAGCTGTTCCCATGTTCGTCGCTAACGGAATGGCATACACGTCACAAAGGCGAATGAGCGCGCTCACATCCGGTTCATGTGGTTGGGCAGTCAATGGATCGCGAAAAAAAATCACCATATCCATATCGTTATTTGCAATCATCGCACCAATTTGTTGATCGCCGCCAAGCGGGCCGGATTGGAAACGATGGACAGAAAGCCCTGTCGCTTCTTGAATGCGCAATCCTGTCGTACCTGTCGCATATAACTCATGTTCCGCTAAAATATGTTGATAAGCTGTCACAAATTGGACCATGTCTTCTTTTTTCTTGTCGTGCGCAATTAATGCAATTTTCATTGTCCTCGCCTCCTTATTCAATTAAATGCTCTAATCCATATACGAGCGTTTCTAGCTTCATGACCGTTTCAACAGCAAAGCGAACGCCTGACATAAACGATGCGCGGTTAAACGAATCGTGACGAATCGTAAGCGTCTGTCCATCGCCACCAAAAATGACTTCTTGATGCGCCACAAGTCCCGGCAAGCGAACGCTATGAATGCGCATGCCATCATATAATGCACCGCGGGCACCTTCAATCGTCTCTTTTTCAGCATGATGCCCTTGCATAAACGAAGAGCGTACTTGCTGAATAAGCTGAGCTGTTTTTAACGCTGTCCCTGATGGGGCATCAAGCTTTTGATCGTGATGAAGTTCAATGATTTCTACGTGAGGAAAATATTTGGACGCCATTTGTGCAAATTTCATCATTAAAACGGCACCGATCGCAAAGTTTGGCGCAATGATTGCACCTATTTTTTTCTCTTCAGCGACTTGTGTTAAACGTGCGATATCATCTTCTGTAAATCCCGTCGTACCAACAACAGGCCGAACACCATAGCGCAATGCGATTTCTGTATGACGTTTTCCGACTTCTGGCGTCGTTAAATCGATCACTACATCCGCTTGCACCGTTTGCAAGCACCGTTCTAAATCGGTAAAAATCGGCGCCTCTATCGCAGGAAAGCCGTCAAGTTCCGCTAACGTTTTTCCTTCATTCATTCGATCTACAACTGCCACGAGTTGAAAATGTTCTGTATGATGAACGAGAGAAACAGCTTCCCGTCCCATTCGTCCACGTGGTCCAGCAATGACAATTCGAATCATCGTTCCTCTTCCTTTCTTGTCCAACGATCGCGGTCTCGCGTTTGAAATTTATGCATGACTGCATCATGTGCCTCTTGTAAATCGATATGTAACGAATTCGCCATACATATAAGTACAAACAATAAATCGCCTAGTTCTTCTTGAATCGTTTTTTCTTGTTCCGTTTTCTTTTTTGGTTTTTCTCCATAGTAATGGTTGACTTCACGAGCGAGCTCCCCCAATTCTTCTGTTAAACGAGCGATCATCGCCAGCGGACTAAAATACCCTTCTTTAAACTGTCCGATGTATGCATCGACTTCTTGTTGTAGTTGCCTCATCGTTTTCTCCATTGCGATCACCTCTTACATTCATGTTAGCCAAAAGTGGGACATTTGACAAATGTTTTTGACGGGTATGCTGACATTCCTCTATAATAAAAAACGCAGTCATATTCAAGGGGTGAAGTTAATGAAGCTAAAAAACATAGCATTTATTTTACTAGGATCGGCTATTTTTGCATTTGGACTTGTCCATTTCAATATGGAAAATAAATTAGCGGAAGGCGGGTTTACAGGGATTACGCTTCTTTTATACTTTTTGTTCGGGATCGATCCTTCGATTTCGAACTTAGTGTTAAATATTCCTCTCTTTTTTATCGGTTGGAAATTGCTCGGGAGAACGACGTTTTTTTATACGATTCTCGGAACGGTTAGTTTATCTGTCTTTCTTTGGATTTTTCAACGATACGGATTTCACATTCCGTTAAATAACGATCTCACGTTAGCTGCGTTGTTTGCGGGGGTGTTTATCGGAGTTGGTCTCGGGATTATTTTCCGCTATGGAGGAACAACAGGCGGTGTCGATATTATCGCTCGACTCGTTTATAAATATAAAGGCATTAGTATGGGAAAAACGATGTTTCTATTTGACTCGTGCGTCATTTTTCTCTCATTGCTTACGTATTTACCTTATCGTGAAGGGATGTATACGCTCGTTGCGGTGTTTGTCGGTGCGCGCGTTATCGACTTTTTACAAGAAGGAGCATATGCAGCAAAAGGGGCAACAATTATTTCTGAAAAAAGCGACTTAATTTCCGAAAAAATTATGACAGAAATGGAACGAGGGGTTACGATTTTAAAAGGAATCGGCTCTTACACAAAACGCGAGCGCGATGTTTTATATTGCGTTGTAGCGAAAAACGAATTATCCCGTTTAAAATCAATTATTACGTCCGTCGACCCGTATGCATTCGTTGCGATTAGCGATGTGCATGATGTGCACGGGGAAGGATTTACGTTAGATGAAAATAAACAACCGCTACATGAATAAAAGCGTCCGACGTTGGACGCTTTTATTGTTTATCCCTTACCATTTTTCGTTCTTTTTCACCACGGTATTTCCGCCAACCGACATACGTTAACGTCATCACGATCATGCCACCGATCGACGTCATCACCCACCAAAGTGAAGGGAGTGCCGTTTCTTTTTTTCCATCCGCAAACAACGCTTGCAAATCTTCTTCCATTTGCCGCAACTCTTTCATTCGCTCCGTTGCATGCAGTTGACGAAAAGCGGGTGCTTCCAAAAGGGAAATATGGGCAGATACACGTTGTACTTGTTCACGATCAGCGTTAATTTTCACGCTCGGTTCAATGAGTTGGTACCGTTGTAAAAATTGATGAAACGCCTGTTGAAACGATTGCTCGTCTTCTTGCTCCATCGCTTGCTTCATCTTGTCAAACGCGGACATGACAGCGTCTTTCATTTCTTTCCAAAGCGGTTGATGTTTGGCGTGAACAGCATCCACCGCAAGCCGAAATTGCGTCAATTGGTTAATTCGTTGTTCCATCGGTACACTCGATGCTGTGACCGCTTTCAACGCTTCTTCGTGTGTAGCTGTTAACACATATATGACATCCATCGAATGAATATCTTCACGAAATAAAGTGAATTGTTGTTCAAAGTATTCCAATAACTGCTTTGCTTCTTGCAAGCGGTCATTTTTTGTTAGCTGAAGCGCTTCGTCAGAAATTTGATCTAGTTTGTCCCATTCATGACCGGTTGCATATACTGTATACGGAAATAAATAAATGATGATAAACATCACGACGAGTCGAATGCGCATCTCCTTGTCCCTCCTTACGATCTTACTATTGAATATATGACCGTAAAAAGAGACATAGACCATGATTTATCGCCGACGTGAAAAAATGTAAGCCACAGCAATCGAAACGATGCTTAGCCAAAACGTAAAATAGCCGATTTGTAACGTATATTGCGCTAACATATGATATTGCGGCATCATGCCAAACACGTAATCGATGACGTCGTTATGCAACGTCCAAATCGCTGCGACAACAACATGAACGAACGACATTCGATAGTGTGGAGCATACAACAACGCTTGCGCCGCCATCGCTCCGTGCGATATGACGAGCATCCATCCTGCCCAACCGAGCTGTCCCGTCACAACAAATACAAGCATATTCATCACAACCGCCCAAATGCCATATTTCACAAGCGTCACAACGGCTAACGCTTCCATAAACGGCCAATGCGTATGACGAAGCCATGCCATTAAAACAAATACGAAAAATAAACTCGCTGTCGGACTATCTGGAACAAACGGAAGAAAGATCGTTGGCGTTTCCGACAATTGTGGTCCGTACCATATGTAGCCGTAAATCGTTCCAATGACATTTACGATCAACAAAAGCATAAGAAACGAGCGATGCATTAACAAAGTACGTATGTGTAGCATATATTGACCTCCCATATGTACAAAAAAGCTGACTGATGTTCAGTCAGCTTTTACAAATTATTCTGCTTTTAAACCGGCGACAAACTCTGCAAGTTTTTGCAATTCTTCATCTGTGCCTTTGAAAATACCAGCTGGCATGCCACCTTTACCATTTTTCGCGATGTTAGCAATTTCTTCTGGGGATAATCCTGTGCCAACGAGCGATGGTGCCGCCGGACCTCCTTGCAAGTTTTCACCGTGACATGTTAAACATGTATTTGCTTCTAAAATTTTATATCCTTCTGCATTTTTGTCAATGTCTACTTCCGCACGAATTTTTCCTTGTTCAGCCGCTGCTTCCCAGTCGTGCGTGACAACAGATTCCCATGTTAAGAAAATGATTGCCGCAAGCGTAAGCAACATCATTCCGACAGCAACTGGACGTTTTGATGGACGACGCTCTGGACCACGATCTAAAAACGGTGCAAGCAATAACGCACCAAATGCAAGTCCAGGAATAATAATCGCTCCAACAACTGTATATGGACCAGATGCAAATGAGTACTTCAATAGTTGGTATAAGAATAAGAAGTACCAGTCTGGAAGCGGAATATAACTTGTATCTGTCGGATCCGCAATTCGCTCAAGCGGCGACGGATGCGCAACGGTTAAACATAAAAAGCCGATTAAAAAGACGGAGCCGACCATCCATTCTTTTAATAAAAAGTTCGGCCAAAACGCCTCTGTTTTCCCCGGATATTCGGAATAGTCTTTCGGAATGTTCGGCTTGCGCATTGCAGGTACGCGCGAGTCGCCGACAAATTTCATCCCTTTTCCGCGATGCATAGCGTTCCCTCCCTTATGCTAAATTTTACAGTGGACCAGAAATTCCTTGTTTTCGAATCATTAAGAAGTGTGCAGCCATTAATCCTAATAACGCTCCAGGCAAGAAGAAGACGTGAATGGCAAAGAAGCGCGTCAACGTTTGTGCCCCAACGATTTCGTGATGACCTGCTAATAACGTTTTAATCGCTGGACCGATTACTGGTGTCGCTTCAGCAATTTGCAATCCTACTTTTGTCGCAAAGAGCGCTTTCATATCCCAAGGTAATAAGTATCCTGTGAAACCAAGACCCATCATGACCATAAAAATAAGTACGCCAACGATCCAGTTTAATTCACGTGGCTTTTTGTAAGCACCTTGGAAAAATACGCGCAACGTATGTAAAAACATCATCACGATAACGAGACTTGCTCCCCAGTGATGCATGCCGCGCACAATTTGTCCAAAGGCTACTTCGTTTTGTAAGTAATAAACAGATTCCCAAGCGTTTTTAATATCTGGTACGTAATACATCGTTAAAAACATACCAGATAAAATTTGAATGACTGTCACGAAAAATGTTAATCCACCAAAGCAGTAAACAAAGGCAGAAAAGTGATGCGCAGGGTTTACGTGCTCTGGCACTTCATGGTCTGCGATATCGCGCCACAAAGGCGTAATATCTAGCCGTTCGTCAACCCAATCATAAATCTTATTAAGCATGTATTACGCCTCCCCTCGTGGTTTCGCTTTCCCTAAATACAACGTGCCATCTTTTACTTCGTATTCGTAACGGTCTAACGGAGCTGGTGGTGGCGTGTTTGGCACGTTCGTTCCGTCCTTTTCATATAAACCGTAGTGACAAGGACAGAAGAAACGGTTCGGATTGCTTTTGTCACCATTCCAGTTCACCGTACAGCCAAGATGTTTACAAATTGGTGATAGCGCAACGATATCCCCTTTTTCATCTTTAAATACCCAAGCCGATCTTGGCTCTTCTGATTCGTACCACGCGTCTTTTACTTTTACTTTAAAGTCAAAGCGCTGTGGCTCTGTCGTAATGTCTTTCACTTGGGCAACCGCAACCATATCTTGCCCAGCTTCTTCTTTCAAGATTGGATCTAAGGCGAAGCGTACCATCGGTGATAAAATGCCAGCCGCCATAAATCCGCCTACACCTGTTAACGTGTAGTTTAAAAATTGCCGTCTTGACACGCGATGCTTTTTCTCGCTCATCGTTTTCCCCCCTCTATGCGAAGTTAAGTCCATCCGGACGAATTGTTATAACACATATATAAAACTAGGACAACCTAATGATATATCATGTTTTCACCAAGGTCAATATAATGATAGTGTAAACGCTATCTAATTTTTTAACGTCCATTTTGCGACTAACGCATCCATTACTTGTTCCACTTGTTGACGAACAACTTTTTGCTTATATGCTTCATCTGCATGTTCAAGCGGAAGCGCTGGTACATAAATAAACGAATCATCAGCAATGTCCGCATGTGAAGTGACAAAACATACATGTTGAAATCCCGCTTGTTTAAGCACGTTTGTCCATTCATGCACGCGCGCTTGTATTTGTTCTTGCACGAAATATGTCAATGGTGGAAATAACATCACCCTCCCTTTAAACTGTCGTTCTACTTCATTTGTAATAAACAACGTATGCTCGCTCATTTCAGCAAACGCTTTCATATTTGTGCTTCCTATCGGTATGCACGGAACGAGCGCTGTATCAACATACTCTTTTGCTTGATGATACGCATCTACATCTTTTGCTGTCCATTTCATTGAAACCACTCCTTATGTTTCCATCTTACACGAAACGCATATGTATTTTTTTGAACATTTTGTGAAAAATATATGCATCGTAAAAAGCGTTGCGAAACCACGAGGTTAACGCAACGCTTTTAATTGTTCGGTCAGCTCGCGAAATTTTTGTTCATCTTGCTGATCAAGCGCCTCGTCAATTAATCGCATAATTTTTTGCCGTTGAAAATGTTGAATCGATTGATGAACGATTGTTTCTACCAGTTGTTCATCTTGTTTATTCACCCGTTTTGGCATGTACGGGTTTTCTTCAAGCACCGCCACATATTGTGGCGAATGAAAGGCCCCACGAAAGTTTAGTTGAATGAAAATATCTTCATCGCGGTTTAACCGAATGTCATGAAACGATTTTTCTGCATCCGTCGTGATGACGTTTTGCTTATAAAACCGAAACGGTACGTCGTCTACACAATGCGTCGACATCATCATGCCGCGCGGGCAATATTCAGCATGTTCTACAAAATGCACTTTTTCCATCAGCGCATCATGGCTAAGTAAATAGTTTAAAATCCATACGCATTCGCGCCGTTTTAATTGGTAATTGTTTAAAAACCAGCGCACGAACTCTTTTTTCTCCCGAACGGAAACCATTCCCTTCCCCCCTTGCATCCGAATGACATCTTCATTCAAATTGCAACATCATGTGGGCAATCTCTTCGTTTGTCGGATCAATACGCAATAGTTGTTCAAATATGTCTTTCGCCCTTTCTCTTCTTCCCTCCTCAAATAAAAAATAGCCAAAATCATATAAAAAGTTTGGGTCATCTTTAAAAAAAGTATATGCCTCTTCATAATGATTTAATGCCTGATCATACATTTCAAGCTTTTGCTTCGCTTTCGCAAGCTCCCACTCAAATTGCGGATCGTATTCCCCTTGATCGAGCGCTTGTTGAATGATACGAACGACATCTTCGTACCGTTCTTCGTGAAACAACAAGCTTGTCTGTATGAACAACGCTTCTAAATAGCCCGGATCGATATGAAGCGCTTGTTCGATATACCCGATCGCTTCTTCCCGCTTCCCAAGCTTCAATGCAATTTTTCCAGCATATACAAGCAATTCTTTATTCCATTCATCAATCGTTAACCCTTCTTTTGCTATTTCGTAACTTTGTTGTATATCTCCTTCTTGTTCATACGATTTTGCTAAAAATAAATAAAGCGGCACGTATTCGCGGTCAAGCGCCTTTAACTCACTTAGTTTGGCAATCGCTGTTTTATATGCTTCCGCTTGATATGCCGTAAATCCGTATTGGAATAACGTGTGAGCATCGAAACGTTCATTTAATGCTTGTTCATAATAAACCATCGCTTGTTCAAATTCACCTAGCAAACTGTATGCTTCCGCCATGCGCTGGGCGATTACTGTACCTGCCATCATTTTTGCTTGCTTCATGACTTTCTCATAATACGGCAAGCTTTTTTGATATTGTCCGCTCGTGAAATATAGCTCAGCTAACGCAAATTGAACAAGTGGTTCGTTTGGCATTTTTTCGTACGCTTTTAATAGTTTTTGTTCACTTACTTCATCTAACCCTTGCATTTGATAAAGATCCGCCATTAACAAGCATGCGCGCACGTAATACGGATCGTCTTCTTCTATATCAATCAACAACTCAAGCGCTTCTTCCTCTTTATCCATTTCTGTATATATTTCTGCTAAAAAAAGTTGCAGTTCACGTTCATCTGGATAGCGCGCAAGCAACATGTGAACGAGCGCTTCCGCTTCTTCTAACAACCCCCATGAAAACAATTGATCGGCTAACATATATCGCTCTTCATCGCTTCCGTTTTGTTTCACTTCCTCCGCAAGCGCTAACGCGCGTTCAACGTCACCTTGCTCAACAAGTTGCACGATTTCATCTAGTTTTCCCATCAATCTCACCCTTATCATTCATATCGTCACGCTTTATCATACCATCGAACAAATAAGCATGCAAAAAAAGAAGCTGATCCATGATCGAATCAGCTTTGTAATATGCGGAGATGGTCAAAAAACGTCGGATATGACACTGCAATCGCTTCCGGACGTTGAAGAGTAACATGTCCTTTTGTGATGCACGATGCGATCGCTAACATCATGCCGATGCGATGGTCGCCATAACTATCGACGAGAACATCGTTCGCATGCAGCGGCGTTTTCCCATGAATAATCATTCCGTCTTCTGTTGCTTCAATGTGTGCGCCAAGCTTTCGCAATTCAGACACGACCGTCGCAATTCGATCTGTCTCTTTCACTTTCAACTCGTTCGCATCTGTAATGACTGTCGTTCCTTCTGCTTGCGTTGCCAAAAGAGCAATGATTGGAATTTCATCAATTAATCGCGGAATGATGTCACCACCAATATGCGTTGCCTTTAACGTCGATGTGCGAACAGTGATGTCAGCTACCGGTTCACTTTCTTCGTGGCGAACATTTTCGATGGAAACGTCTGCTCCCATGTCTTTTAACACATCAATAATCCCTGTGCGCGTCGGGTTTATTCCGACATGCTTTAGCGTAATTTCGCTGTTTGGAACGATCGCACCAGCGACTAAAAAGAAAGCTGCTGAAGAAATATCCCCTGGCACTTCTATATCGATCGCGCGAAGCGTTTGCCGTCCTGTAATAGAAACGCTCAATCCATCCACGCGCACATCTGCACCAAATGCCCGCAACATTCGCTCAGTATGATCGCGCGACTGATGTGGTTCGATCACGGTCGTCGTTCCGTCCGCATGCAAACCTGCAAGCAAAATGGCCGATTTCACTTGCGCGCTTGCCACTGGGGAATGATATGTGATTGGCTGGAGTTGTCCACCACGAATCGCTAACGGTGTGTATCGTCCTTGTTCCCTTCCATCGATGTGTGCGCCCATTTGTTTTAACGGTTTTGTCACACGATCCATCGGCCGTTTAGCGATCGAATCATCCCCAATTAAACAAGCATGGAACGGACAAGCAGCTAAAATGCCTAACAGTAAACGTGTCGTTGTACCTGAGTTACCGACGTTTAATATATGTGTAGGCTCTTTTAAACCGTCAATTCCTTTTCCTTCAATGATCACTTCATTTCCTTGTTGCGTAATGGCTACACCCATTTTCCGAAAACAATCGATTGTACTTAAACAATCTTCCCCTGTTAAAAAGTTTGTCACCCGTGTCGTTCCATTCGCCAATGCTCCAAACATAACGGCACGATGGGAAATAGACTTATCACCTGGAACAGCAATTTCTCCTCGTAACGCATGGATATTTGTTTTTAAATTCACAATTTCACCCTCTTTTACACAACGTACGTTTCGTAGTTCGTATTCGCTTCAATGCAATGTTTTGCGCGTTGCCGATCATCTTCCGTTTGAAAACTTAAACGAAGCACACCGTAAATATCTTCTCTCGTTTCAATGATGCGAATGTTTGTAATGCTAATACGCTCCTTCGCCAAATAACCGGTAATTTCAGAAATAACCCCCGGGTAGTCTGGCACATCAACATATAAATCGTAAAAAGAAGGAATAGCCCCTTTCGTTCGGACAGGCAACCCATCACGAAACTGTTTCGCTTCATGAAAGTATTGATAAATCCGTTCGCTATCCCCATCAGCAACGTACGTACGAATTTTTTTCATTTCCTCTATCCAACGATCAAACAAATGTAGCAATTCCTCTTTATTATGTATGAAAATATCGCGCCACATTTCTGGGTTGCTAGAAGCAATGCGCGTAATATCACGAAAACCGCCTGCCGCTAATCGACTCACAAGCTCATCTTCCCGTTCGTACTGTTGCGCTTGGTGAACGAGGCTTGCCGCAATGATGTGCGGAAAGTGGCTAATAACGCCAGCGATGCGATCATGTTCTTTCGGTGTTAATGTAACAAAGTGTGCTTTCGTTCCTTCAAGCCATCGCTTTAATCGCGTGATTTGTTCTTCTTTTACATGTTCTGTCGGTGTTAAAATGTAAAAGGCATTTTCGAACAAGTGTGCCCGCGCAGCCGCAACTCCGCTTTTATGCGAGCCGGCCATCGGATGTCCGCCGATAAACGTGACTCCTTGTTCTAATAACGGCCATGCTTGTTTCACAATGCGCTCTTTCGTACTCCCAACATCTGTGACAATGACGTCTGGTCGTAAAGGAAGATCGGCCAATTCACGAAGCAATTGTTCCGTTTGGGCAACAGGTGCAGCAAGCACGATGACATCCGCCTCACAAGCCGCATGAGCAAACGACGGTACCGCTTCATCAATTACGCCAAGTGAGCGAGCCAAACGCAACGACTCGCCTGATACGTCATACCCAATCATTGCCGCGTCCGGATGCGCCCGCTTGATCGCAAGCGCAATCGAACCGCCAATTAAGCCGAGACCGGCAATTAAAACGTTTCCTCGCAAAGTTTTTCCCTTCTTTCTTTCAACATGTTTGTTAACGCTCGGATGATCGTTTCGTTTTGTTCTGCCGATCCGACTGTAATGCGCACAGCTGTCGGAAAACCGAGAGCGCATCCTGAACGTACAATGATGCCACGTTGAAGCAAATACGTAAACACTTCATCACCGCTAAAGCCAAAATCAATTAAAATGAAATTTCCCTCGGACTTGTAGTAGTGCAAACCGTATTGATCACAAAAAGAATAAAATTCGTTTAACCCTTGTTTATTTTTTTGGACACATTGTTGAATAAATGTTTGGTCGTTTAATGCGGCTAATGCAGCGACTTGCGCAAGACGAGATGTATTAAATGGCTCGCGTGCTGGCTCCATCGCTTGTAACATATGCTCATGTCCAATGCCGTATCCGATACGAAGCGCGGCTAACCCGTATGCTTTTGAAAACGTGCGTAAAATCATCATATTTTCATATTGTTGAAGCAAAGAAACGGTATTTGGATAGTCATCCGCTTGCACGTATTCATAATACGCTTCATCGACAACGACGAGCACATGTTTCGGTACTTTGTCTAAAAATGCACGCAAAGAAGCGTCATTGACATACGTACCTGTCGGATTGTTTGGACTACAAATCCAAACAACGCGCGTATCGTCATCGATCGCTTCAAGCATCGCTTCTAAATGATGATGTCCGTCTCGAAGCGGAATTTCACGCACTTCTGCACCTTCGATGATCGCGTTATGACGATATTGCGGAAACGTTGGTGTAGCCATCACCGTGTTCGTTCCTTTTTGTAAAAAAGCGCGACAAATGATTTGAACAACTTCATCCGACCCGTTTCCAAAAATGAGTTGCTTTTCATTGACGCCAACATGCTTAGCGAGCGCCTCGCGCAACGCTCGGCTATATCCGTCAGGGTACAACGCCAAATGAGCAAGCTCGGCAGTGATCGCTTGCTGAACGAGCGATGAGCAACCGTACGGATTTTCATTGGATGCTAACTTAATGACCGTCTCTAATTGATATTCGCGTTTTACTTCTTCAATCGGTTTGCCCGGTTGATACGGTTTTAGTTGTTTTAGTTGTTGTTTCACTTTCATTTTTTCTCACCCTCATTTTCAATGGTTCAATGAGCGAAGCGACGTATTGCGAAAAAACGCGAAGCGCCTCTTGACGTGTATGCACATCGTTCAATTCGTCTTGAAGTTGTTCAATTTTTTGTACAATGGCGCTGCCGATGACGATTCCATCACATACATGCTGAAGTCGCTCCACTTGTTCTGCTGTCGAAATGCCGAATCCGACGACAACGGGAACACGGCTATATGATTTCACTTGTTGCAAAAATTCGTGCAATTTTGTCGGCAACGAGTCACGAACACCTGTGACGCCTAATGATGAAACACAATATAAAAACGATTGTGCTTTCGATGCAATCATCGCGATGCGTTCATCAGACGTTGGAGCAACAAGTGAAATATAAGGGATGTCGTACGTTTCGCCTAACGTTCTCATATGCTCGCTCTCTTCGAAAGGCAAATCTGGAATGAGCACACCGCTCGCACCGTTTTGTTGCGCTAAAGCAAAAAAGCGTTCTTCTCCTAATTGTAACACAGGATTATAATACGTAAAGACAATAATCGGAATTTTTACACCTTTTTTTCGCATTTGGCCGATGAGAGTAAGCGCTTTTGTTAACGTCATACCATTTTTCAACGCCCGACTCGCTGCTCGCTGGATAATCGGTCCGTCTGCAAGCGGATCAGAATAAGGAACGCCAAGCTCTAACATCGTTGCCCCTGTCTGCTCAAGAGCGATCGCTAAATCAATCGTCACTTCTTCACACGGATCGCCCGCCACGATAAATGGAATAAAATGTTTCATTCCTGTTCATCCCCTTCCAAATAGTTCATCACTGTCTGCACATCTTTATCTCCTCTTCCTGATAAACAAACGAGAATGATTTCCTCTCGTGAGCGAAGGGGAGCGATTTGAAACGCTTTGGCGAGCGCGTGTGCGGACTCGATAGCTGGGATGATCCCTTCCATTTCTGCTGTCATTTGAAGGGCAGCGATCGCTTCTTCATCTGTGACACTTTCATAGCGAACGCGTCCAATGTGTGCTAAATACGCATGCTCCGGTCCGACACCTGGATAATCTAAACCGGCTGAAATCGAATACGGTTCCGTAATTTGACCGTGCTCATCTTGCAATACGTATGTGAGCGAACCGTGAATGACACCTTTTGTTCCTTTTGTGATTGTGGCGGCGTGTTCCGTTGTATGCACACCTTTTCCAGCCGCTTCAACACCGATACATTCCACGTCATCGTCTAAAAATGGATGAAACATGCCGATCGCGTTACTTCCTCCACCAACACAAGCGATAATTGTATGAGGAAGTTTTCCTTCTGCTTTTAACATTTGTTCGCGCGCTTCTTCCCCGATAATGCGTTGAAATTCCCGTACCATCATCGGATACGGATGAGGTCCAACGACAGAGCCAATCATGTAAAAATGATCATCACAATGCTCCACCCAATAACGAATCGCTTCATTTGTCGCATCTTTTAACGTACGATTGCCGCTTTTCACCGGAATGACTTGCGCACCAAGCAATTTCATGCGAAAGACATTTAATGCTTGCCGTTTCACATCTTCCTCGCCCATAAATACTTTGCATTCCATGCCAAAACGAGCGGCAACGGTCGCCGCAGCTACTCCATGTTGCCCTGCCCCTGTTTCAGCAATAATTTTTCTTTTTCCCATTCGTCTCGCTAGCAACGCCTGCCCAATGGCATTGTTAATTTTATGAGCACCTGTATGGTTTAAGTCTTCACGTTTAAAGTACATTTTCGCCCCGCCTAATCGTTCTGTCAAGTTTTTTGCAAACGTTAAGGCGGTCGGTCGTCCCGAATATTCATACAAATGGCGCATATATTCAGCGTGAAACGAAGGATCGGCTAACGCTTCATGCAGTTGTTGTTCGATGTCAGCTAACGGACGCATTAATGTTTCAGGCACAAATTTTCCACCAAACATGCCAAAACGGCCGCGTTCATTTGGTAATGTCAACATGTTTTCACCTTCTGTTCGATTGTTTTTATTTTTTGTTCACTTTTCCGCTCATTTTCTTCAATTCCGCTACTAATGTCTATCCCGAACGGATCATATGCCAACAATTGTTCAACGTTATCTGGCGTAATTCCCCCTGCGATGAAACAAGGTACACCTTGGCGATTCGCTTCTTCCATGTAATAAGGGACAACGCTCCAATCAAACGAGATACCTGTTCCACCCCATGCTCCTTTTCGGCCGCTATCAATAACAAAACCGTCGGCTATTCCTTTCCAAACGCGCATATATGTCCACGCCTCTGGGGCATGATGAATGGCTTTCCAAACAGGAAGTTGGAACGTTTCTTTTAATTGCCTTACCGTTTGGATCGTCTCCATCCCATGACATTGAATGATCGATAAAGGAACGTGCGCAAGAACAGAAGCGACAGACGTCATTGTTGGATGAACGAAGACGCCAACAATTTGTTTCGTTTCTAGTTGAACGACAGATAGCCATCTTTTTACATGTTGCGGTTCGACCTTCCGCTTACTTTCAGCAAACACGAATCCGATGTAGTCTGCTTCGCTTTTTGCGACAAGTTGCACATCTTGCAATGAGCGATTGCCACAATATTTTAAAACGGTCATACACAACGCTCCCCAAACAATTCATAAACAGCCTCATGAACATCTGGCTTGCGCATGAGCGCTTCGCCGACGAGCATCGCGTGCGCACCTGCTTGTTGTACCGTCTGCACATCATCGTATGTGTGAATGCCGCTTTCACTAACAATGATGCAATTTGGCAATAGCGGAACGATTTGTTTTGTTACATGAAGCGATGTATGAAACGTCATTAAGTCACGGTTATTAATGCCGATCACTTTTGGTGTAAACCGTTTTAAAATGGCCTCTACCGTGTTTGGAGCATGCACTTCCACTAAACAGTGCAATCCCATTTCGTGCGCTTCTTCGTATAGTTCGTGTAAAAAACTTGGATCGAGCGCCTCACCGATGAGCAAAATTGCATCTGCTCCAATACGCACACTTTCAACAAGCTGTTTGCGATCAATAATAAAGTCTTTACGTAAAACCGGTATTTGAATATGTTTTTTCACCTGCGTGACATATGAGCGAT
Source organism: Anoxybacillus ayderensis (assembly GCF_013761015.1). NCBI lineage: Bacteria > Bacillati > Bacillota > Bacilli > Caryophanales > Anoxybacillaceae > Anoxybacillus > Anoxybacillus ayderensis. The sequence goes on along the minus strand of NZ_JACDUV010000007.1, from coordinate 88,851 downwards.
GACCGGCAAAATATCGTTCATCTGTTAATACAGACACAGCATCCGCACCTGCTTGTTCATATGCACGTGCAATATCAACGACATTCATATGTTGTCGAATGACGCCTTTCGACGGCGACGCTTTTTTCACTTCCGCAATTAACCCTAAAAAGCGATGCGGCTTTGCTAATGCGTCATAAAACGAGCGACGAGAAAATCGTTCGCACGGTTCTGGTAATTGTAACGATGCCACTTCTTCTCTTTTCGTTTGCAAAATCGTTTCAAGCATATAGTTCACCTCTTAATCTTTGTAAATACGCATATGCATTGCCGCTCTCAATCGCACGTTTTGCCATATTTACTCCATCTGAAATATTCGACACAACACCAGCGACATATAAAGCAACTCCCGCATTTAGTAAAACAACATGAGTTGCACTTTCATTCGCGCAGTTCGCAAACACGCGCTCAATGAGTTGGGCACTTTCATCTACACTATGAACACATATGTCGGACAACCGCCCGCGCGGTAAACCTACATGTTCTGGAGCGATGATGCGTTCAATCATATGTCCGTTTTTTAGTTCAATGAGTTTTGTTTCCGCAGCAATGCTACATTCGTCTAAACCATCGCGGCTTGTAACGAATACGGCATGTTCGGTTCCGATTCGCCGCAACGCTTCCGCCATTTTTCGCGCATCTTTTTCATCATGTACACCGATCACTTGTCGTTTCGGTTGAGCCGGATTAACGAGCGGTCCAAGCAAATTAAATACCGTTCGCATTTTTAAACTTTGACGGACAGGGGCAACGTGCTTCATCGCTTCGTGATAAAATGGAGCAAATAAAAAGACGAGTCGATGGGTACGCAACGCTTTTTTTGCTTCTTCTTCCGTTTTCGGCATCGGAATGTGAAAATGTTCAATGACATTTGCGCTTCCACTCTTTGATGAAACCGCCCGATTCCCATGTTTTGCAACTGCGACATCGAGCGAAGCAACAAGCAAAGCGACCGCTGTCGAAATGTTAAACGTCCCTTTTCCGTCTCCACCTGTTCCACACGTATCGATCACCGATTCCCCAAGGGAAATCGTCCGCATTCGGTCGCGCATCGCCTGAATAAAGCCGACAAGCTCATCGACCGTTTCACCGCGAAACCGTAATAAAGCTAGAAAAGCTGCCACTTGCTTTTCATCCACTTCCCCGCTCATCATCGCATGCATCGCTTCATACGCCTCATGCTCCGTTAACGTTTCGCGTCTCGCACATTTATGAAGCAACTGTTCAAACACGTTGTTCTCCTCCTTTAAATACGTGCTCTGCAAGCTGAATCGCCTGAATTAAAGCGCTCGCTTTATTTCTCGTTTCTTTCCATTCTAGCTCGGGCAATGAATCAGCAACGACTCCCGCCCCTGCTTGCACATATGCTACTTTATTTTTTAACACCGCCGTTCGAATGGCGATGCACGAGTCAATATTGCCGTCGAAGCCGATATATGCAATCGCCCCTGCATATACGTTGCGTGCCGTCGGTTCTAACTCTTGAATAATTTGCATCGCGCGAATTTTCGGTGCCCCGCTTACCGTTCCAGCAGGAAAAGCAGCGATCAACGCATCAAGCGGATGAACGTCATCGCGAAGTGTTCCCGTTACTTTTGAAATTAAATGCATGACGTGAGAAAACTTCCCTACTTGCATAAATTGAGGTGTACGAACTGTCCCATACATAGCGACGCGACCAATATCATTGCGGGCAAGATCGACAAGCATATAATGTTCCGCTCGCTCTTTTGGGTCATGAAGCAACTCATTCATAAGTGCAGCATCTTCTCGTTCATCTTTTCCGCGACGACGCGTCCCTGCGATTGGATCGATCTCAAGTTCCCGATTTCGTACTTGGATAAGCTTTTCCGGAGAGCTGCCGATAATTTGTTGTTCACCGAGTTGTAAATAAAATAAATACGGCGATGGATTTAATAGACGTAATAATCGATATAGCTCAAGTCCATCAATGGACGTTTCGATCGCAAATCGTTGCGACAAAACCGTTTGAAACACATCTCCGCTTGCAATGTATGATTGAATGTTTTCCACCGCTTTATAAAACGTTTGTCGATCCATATTCGAATGAACACGATCAAACGAAACCGAAATATTTCGATCGAACATCATATGTGCTTGTTCATTACAGCCTTGAACCATTTTGCGCGCAAGCTCATCGATTGTTCGACATGCGGCTTCATACTTCTCTACTCGCTTTGCCTCGTCATCTGTTTCTTGTACACGCACATAATGGATAAGCAACAACTCTTTTTTTACATGGTCAAACGCAAAAAGTGATTCACAAACGACGAAATGGACGATTTTCATTTGTAAATCGTTATACGCATGATAAGGAACTTTCTCAATAGAAGAAATAAAATCGTAGCTAATATAACCAACAGCTCCCCCACGAAACGGAACGTCTAATGATAACAGTTGAACGTGAAGATGTTGCTGCATAATAGCAAACGCTTCTTGAATCGTCCCGGTGCACGCTAGCACTTGTTGTTGTTCTTTTACAAAAAATTGTTTGCCATCATCGCTTTCGATGGACATGAACGGCCGAATGCCGATGAATGAATAGCGAGACCAAGGCGACATGTCGTCTCCACTTTCAAGCAAAAAGGCTGCCTCATCGCGTAAAGACATAAATAGTTGAATCGGTTGAAGCGTGTCAGCGAAAAAACGACGCACAATCGGAATCGTCCGAAATTGGGAAGCTGTCTGCAAAAATGTAGATATATTCATGATCGTTCTCCTTTCTCGGAGAATGAACATGAGGGGAAACAAAGAGGAAACAAAAAAGCCTAAAGACGGGCAGTCTTTAGGCATACGTACCTTAACGATCCTCTGCTCCGCTCTCACTCATTCTCTACTCAACTCTTACTCTACTCAGCTAACTTATAAACCATCATATTATATGTCTGACTTTTTTGTCAACTGCAGATCCGGCCGAAGCTGGATTGCATCGCGTAAATATACATGATGAATATCTTGCTGCGCTCGCTTCGTATGTACAGTCATCATGACGCGAATACATTTCGGTAATGCATGCGGAACGTTAATTTCGCGCATACACATCACTGGAACATACGTCCATCCATCGAGATGACGCAACGCTTTCGCCGGGAACGTGGCGTTTAAATCATCGGTCATCGAAATGAGTACCGATACGACGTCTTCTGCGTTCACATCGTTTTGGCGGATCATTTCTATTAACAATCGTTTCGTTTCATCGACAATCTCTCGTTCATCGTTATTGCTCACAGTCGTTGCCCCGCGAATCGCTCGAATCACATGTTTTCCCTCCTTCTTCGGCAAACGCGTATAACCATTGCAACAATTGTTCATCGCTTATCCGTTCTACACATACCGTTCCGATCTCTTTCATTAACACCATGCGCACCGTTTGATCTTTCGCCTTTTTATCTTTTTTCATTTTTTCAAGCAAACGTTCAGGCGATACGTGTGATGGAAGCGAAGTCGGAAAGCCGTAATGATGAAATAACGTCCGAAACGACGAGTAAAAAAGCGGTTGGTTGTAAAAACGTTCACTGACAAAAATGGCAAATAACATCCCGAGAGCAACCGCATCTCCATGCGTCATCACTCCGTACCCGAGCTCGCTTTCTAGCGCATGACCAAGCGTATGACCGAAGTTCAAATGGGCGCGAACCCCATGCTCTTTCTCATCTTGTGAGACAACTGCCGCTTTAATTTCAATTCCTTTTTGAATCGCATATTGTAATCGTTCGCCATTCAAATCCTCTATCTTTTCTACGTTCGCTTGTAACCAGCCAAAAAAAGCGCGATCATAAATTAAGGAATGTTTAATAATTTCCGCAAAACCAGATCGCATTTCTCTTTTTGGGAGGGTAGACAGAAAAGAAATATCATAAAAAACGAGTTCAGGCTGATAAAAAGCACCAATCATATTTTTCCCAAGCGGATGATTGATGGCCGTTTTTCCTCCAACAGCGCTATCGTGCGCTAATAACGTTGTCGGCACTTGAACAAACCGAATGCCACGCATATATGTCGCTGCGACAAAACCAGCTAAATCTCCAACGACCCCTCCGCCGAGGGCAACAATTAATGAATCACGATCTAAATGGTTTGTTAACGCTGCGGTATGACAAGCATAAAATTGTTCAAACGACTTCGCCTCTTCTCCGCTTGGAATCACATGCGCGTACACACGGTCATATGTTTGATGAAGAGCTTGTTGCACATCAGCTAAATAAAGCGAAGCGACCGTTTCATCTGTAATGATGAGCACAGCTGTCACATGCGGGCAAACGCGATCAATCATCCGATCCATCATGTGCAATAATTCATTCCCAATGACGACTTCATATCGTTTCGACGGCGTAGCGATGTGAATGCGTTTCATCATTAAAACTCCTTTGCGTACCGACGCATGTTTTCGACATTTTGAATAATCAGATCCATGCGATCTTGTCCAAATTGTTCGACAATGGCTGCGGCAATTTCCCACGCCACTACTGCTTCAGCGACAACGCTTGCGGCAGGGACAGCGCAACTATCCGAACGTTCAATGCTTGCGGCAAACGGTTCTTTCGTTTCAATATCGACACTCATAAGCGGTTTATATAACGTTGGAATCGGCTTCATCACCCCGCGCACAACGATTGGCATCCCTGTCGTCATGCCACCTTCAAATCCGCCAAGTCGATTCGTTTTTCGCGTATATCCCGTTTCTTTGCTCCATATAATTTCGTCATGCACTTCACTTCCGAAGCGGCGTGCCGCTTCAAAGCCGATGCCAAACTCAACTCCTTTAAACGCATTAATGCTTACAATAGCTGCGGCAATTTTTGCATCTAACTTGCGATCATAATGGACGTAGCTTCCAACGCCAGTCGGAACACCTTCCACAATGACTTCGACAATTCCACCGATCGAATCACCTTTTTCTTTCGCTTCATCAATGGCCGCCATCATCTTTTTTTCCGCTTCTGCATCAAAGCAGCGAACAGGAGATTGCTCTGTCACTCGTTGCAACTCTTCAAGCGATGTATATGCGGTATGCTCCGCCTTGACTCCTCCAATTTCAACGACGTGGCTTGCGATACGGATGCCTAACTCCGACAAAATTCGTTTCGCTACCGCACCAGCAGCGACGCGCACCGTTGTTTCACGCGCTGACGAGCGCTCTAACACATTGCGCATATCGCGGTGGCCGTATTTTATCGCCCCATTTAAATCTGCATGCCCTGGGCGTGGACGCGTCACTTTTCTTTTCACTTCTTCTGTATCGTCAACTAACGGTTCAATGCCCATAATGTTCGTCCAATGTTTCCAATCGCGATTTTCAACGACAAGGGTAATTGGAGAACCGAGCGTTTTCCCGTGTCGCACCCCGCTTAAAATTTTCACTTCGTCTTTTTCAATTTGCATGCGTCGTCCGCGACCGTATCCTTTTTGCCGACGCGCTAAATCTTCGTTAATATGCTCTGCGAAAAGCGTCAATCCTGCTGGAACACCTTCAATAATTGTTGTGAGTTGTGGACCGTGAGACTCACCAGCTGTTAAATACCGCAATTCCCTCTCTCCCTTCATCTCTTTAAAGCGATTATGTATGAATATAGCACATTTTTTCTACAGACGTAACCCCTTAATTATACAGAAAGCGACCGAGTTCGGCCGCGGCTACATTTTTCGATAAAAAAACGTATCTTCCACTTCAAAACCGTATGCTGCCGGATTAAAAATTTGTTCCGTGCTACCGACGAAAAATATTCCTCCCGGACGAAGAGCGCCATTAAATTTCAAATACAATTCGTGTTTTGCTTCTTCAGTAAAGTAAATGAGCACGTTGCGGCAAACGATTAAGTCGAAATTCGTATCAAATGGGTCGGCAAGCAAATTATGTTTTTTAAATGTGACCGTTCGTTTAATGTCATCAATAATTTTGTAATGAGATCCTTCTTTGACAAAAAATTTTTTCTTTACATCTTCTGGCACTTCTTGAAGGGAACGTTCCATATAAATGCCGAGCTTCGCCCGAGCCATTGCGTTATCATCAATGTCAGTCGCTAGCACACTTACTTGCGATAGCGGCATAAATTTGGACAAAATGATGGCCAACGTATACGGCTCTTCTCCTGTCGAGCAGGCAGCGCTCCATACTTTTAATCGTTTGTTTTTTTCAAGAAGTTTTGGAATAATCTTTTTTTCAAGCACTTCCCATCGTTTCGCATTGCGGAAAAATTCAGATACATTAATCGTCATGCGATCTAAAAACTCATGGAACAACGCTTGATCATGATTCATCGCCCGAAAAAATTCATCAAAATTTTTAAACCCTTTTTTTTCGTACAGAGAAGTTAAGCGCCGTTTCATTTGCGCTTCTTTATACAGAGCTAAATCAATGCCTGTTTTTCGTTTCACGTTTGCAATAAATTGTTGATAATCACTCATACAAAAAACTCCTCTTCCTTTTCTTTCATAAATACAGTATAACGAAAATGTGAAAAAACAGAAATAAAAAAATTAAAGGTAGGCGTGTGCCTACCTTTAATTTTTTTAATATATCCACTCGTTCATAAGCTTGCTGTAAGAAACGAGCTCTTCTTCTTTAAAAAATAGTTGAATTTCGCGCGCTGCGCTTTCTTTTGAGTCAGAACCGTGAATAATATTTTTTCCGACCGTTAAACCGAAGTCGCCACGAATCGTCCCAGGCAACGCTTCTTGCGGGTTTGTTTTCCCCATCATTTGACGAGCTGTAGCGATGACGTTTTCGCCTTCCCATACCATCGCAAATACTGGACCGGACGTAATAAATTCAACAAGTTCACCAAAAAATGGGCGCTCTTTATGCTCTGCGTAATGTTGTTCAGCAAGCTCGCGCGATACTTGCATGAGCTTTGCGCCTACAAGCTGAAAACCTTTGCGCTCAAAACGCGCAACGATGTCACCAATGACACCGCGTTGTACCCCATCTGGTTTGACCATTAGAAATGTTCTTTCCATGACGAATTCTCCACCCCTGATACGTTATGTATTGGAATTCACTCCTCCGCAATTATACCATCTTGTATGCAAATTAGCAATATTCCCCATGAAAACGATTTAATTTTTTCTTTTCATACGTCTAATATTTCCGTTTTCCGATATATTTCGCAATGTTGTAAAGTGCCGTCCAAGCACGGTTGCGTGGCAGTTTTTGTAATGTGTGAAGCGCTTTTTGTAAGTAGCGATCTCCGAGCTCATATGATTTTTCAATGGCGTCTGTTCGCTTAATGCCATCAATCACGTGCGCCATTTCATGACTTGTTGTATGTTCGTTTACTTTTATAATTTGTTCTTTTAACGTCTGTTCATTCATCGCGTACAAAACAGGGAGCGTCACATTTCCTTGCGATAAATCGCTGCCTGCTGGCTTACCGAGTTGTTTTTCTGTTCCGATAAAGTCAAGAATATCGTCTGTAATTTGAAAAGACATCCCAACGTAATAGCCAAACCAATACAACTTTTTATGAACCGCTTCAGGCGCCCCTGCAACGACGGCGCCAAGCTGACAGCTTGCCGCAATAAGTAGAGCGGTTTTTCTTTTGATTCGTTGTAAATAGCGACGCAAATTTTGGTCAAAGCGATATTTGTCGCTAATTTGTTCGATTTCTCCACGACATACTTCGACAATTGTTTTTGCTAAAATATGATGGGCAACAGGATCATCAATTTCACACATTTGTTCAAGCGCTCGAGCGAACAAATAATCGCCAACGTACATCGCAAATTGGTCGCCCCATTTCGCTTGAATCGTCTCTTTTCCGCGTCGTAACATCGCGCCATCAATGACATCGTCATGGACAAGAGAAGCCATATGAATAAGTTCAAGAGCAACAGCTACCCGTTTCATTTTCTCAAAATGATATGTGCCAAATTGTCCACCAAGTAAAACAAAAACCGGACGAATGCGCTTTCCGCCCGCCTCAAGCAAATGCAACGATGCTTCATTGACGAGCGGATCAGACGTTTGCACAGTCATTTTTAATTGTTCTTCAATTCGGTTTAAATCTCCGTTTAAAAACGAATACATCGCTTTTAGCTTCATCACTATTCACCTTAACGTCCATCAGGTTTATATCCGAGATGCATCGCTGCCACTCCGAACGTATACGGTTTCACTTGTACGCGCACGAGACCAGCTTGGCGAAACATGTCTGCTAGCTCGTCCATTCCCGGAAATTCACGTGCCGATTCTTGCAACCATGAGTATTCTTCATAACTTTTCGCGAAAATTTTCCCGAAAAAAGGCATGATGTAACGAAAATATGCATAGTACAGTTGTCGAAAACCGATGAGCGTTGGCTGTGACGTTTCTAAACAAACGACTTTTCCACCTGGCTTTGCTACGCGATACATTTCTTTTAATACGGTCATATAGTCGGGAACGTTACGCAATCCGAAACCAATCGTCACATAGTCAAACGTGTTGTCAGGAAACGGTAAGTTCATCGCATTTCCGTGCACGAGCGTCACATGTTGAAACCCGCGCTCTTTTACTTTTTCTTCCCCTACTTTTAGCATATTGCGACTAAAATCAAGCCCGTACACTTCGCCGCTCGGTCCGACCGCTTCCGCCAACGCAATCGTCCAATCTGCTGTTCCACAACATACATCGAGCGCTTTCGCTCCTTTTTGTACATTCATTCGTCTCATCGTATCTTTTCGCCATGCGACATGACGTTTAAAGCTAATGACTGAGTTCATGCGATCATAATGATCTGAAATTTTTTCAAATACGCGATGAACACGTTCTTCTTTCGACTGTTGCATAAAAATCCCCTTCTTTCAACTGAAATCAAGCGAGGAGATGAGAAAACCGCTCTTTTACCTCTTCGTGTATATGAAGCGGAAGAAGATCTTGTAATTTCCGCTTACAGTAGTCGATATAATCTATCGATGCTTTCGATTTCGCTCCATCACGATGAACGCGTTTCAGCGAGAACAAGTAATACGCTAATTCTCCCCATTCATCAGCATGAACATGCTCTGCAAGCTTACAAAGCAAGGCGGACTCAATGACACCGATGCAATGAAAGCGCTCAAGATCATCTAAGGATAGTTGCCGTAAACGAATTTTTTGTATATTGATCTCTTTGATCGCTTCAGCAAAGCGACGAATGAGCGAAATGTCATGCCGTCGCGCTAAAAACTCGTAATACAATCCGCTATATAAATCTCCCGCAAGCACTGTTAATTGCCTTTGTTGTATCGTTTGTTGCTCATCTATTTCATCATGGGTATCAAGGGCGAGCTGAATGAGCATCATGGCAAACACATAATCGAGTGCGATGTTTGCGTCCACTTGAGCCGAACGTAGCATAGAAAGAGCAAACAATATGCGATCTTCGTCTACGATGCGTGGCTGTATATAGCGATCGACATACGAATGGGCAATTGCCCGTTGAATGCGCGTTCGTACTTGTTCCATTTGCTGTTGCATATCCATGACTCATCACCCTTGCTTCCCAAAAACTCAAACTTTATTATATCATAAACTGCCTTTACGTTAACGATGATTTTTCGCATCAGATTGGATTTCACCGTGCTGCGTTTGAATCAGTGCTTTCCCGCGCACTTTGATCGCTGATGTATGCTCCGTAAATTGCGCAATGAGCACTTCTCCTTGATCGAGCTTTTCTGAATGATGGAAACGCGTATCTGAACCGCGCGTCAATCCAATGACGTTCACTCCGTCCTCTAACGCTTTAATGACGACATAATCTCCTTGCATCATGATCCCTCCTACTTAATGAGCGCTAATATTTCAGCACGTGCTTTCTCGTCTGTTGCAAGCGTTCCACGAACCGCAGTTGTGACCGTTTTCGATCCTGGTTTTTTCACGCCGCGCATCGTCATGCACATATGTTCTGCCTCAACAACAACCATCACTCCATGCGGCTCGAGCGTCTCCATAATCGCATCAGCGACTGTTGCCGTAATTCGTTCTTGTAACTGCGGACGGCGCGCCACTGTTTCGACTGCTCGTGCGAGTTTGCTTAACCCTGTGACTTTGCCGCCACGCGGGATGTATGCAACATGAGCCACACCGAAAAACGGGACGAGATGATGTTCACACATGGAATAAAACGGAATATCTTTAACGAGGACAAGCTCTTCATGATCTTCACTAAACACCGTTTGCAAATGTATTTTCGGATCTTCATTCAAGCCTGAAAACACTTCTGCATACATTTTCGCCACTCGCTTCGGTGTATCGAGCAACCCTTCGCGATTCGGATCTTCTCCAATCGCTTCTAAAATTAAGCGGACAGCCTGTTCGATTTGTTCTACATTCATTTGTTGCATCCTCCTAGCATTCAACTTCACGTAATCCGATTCTAGCATATAAAGATGAAAAAAGGCAAAAAAGAAGAGGTAGCTCGCAACCGGCTACCTCTTGGCTGTATGTAATTTCTTACTTTACAGCATCTTTTAACGCTTTCCCAGGTTTGAAAGCAGGAACTTTACTTGCAGCAATTTCGATTTCTTCTCCTGTTTGCGGGTTGCGTCCTTTGCGCGCCGCACGCTCACGCACTTCGAAGTTACCAAAACCGATTAATTGCACTTTATCACCGTTTTTAAGCGCTTCTGTAATCGCGTCAAAAACAGCATCAACTGCTTTAGATGCATCCTTTTTAGAAAGACCGCTTGCTTCAGCTACCGCATTAATTAATTCCGTTTTGTTCATGCCATTCACCTCCTCCCAAAGCGTATGTATCATACATTACTTTCAGTTGTTTACACTTTCTATTGTTTCTATACATTAACATGCCTTATATTAACTGATTCTTGCTCATAATTCAACATTTTTTCAGCAAAATCATGCAATTTGCCTATTATTCTCCAAGGAGCCTAACATTTTCTGAATAAAGATTATCATATTGCTCTTTTTCACTGCAAGAGAAAATTTTCGTTTAAAAGCAAAAAAGACCCCAAATGGAGTCTTTTTATAAGATGATGGCAATGAGTCCACCGGATCCTTCATTAATGATGCGCTCTAACGTCTCTTTTAATTTATAACGCGCATTTTCAGGCATGAGAGCAAGCTTGGCTTGAATGCCTTCACGAACGATCGAGCTGAGCGAGCGGCCAAATATATCTGAGTTCCAAATAGAAAGCGGATCATCTTCAAAATCTTGCATTAAGTAACGGACGAGTTCTTCGCTTTGTTTTTCTGTTCCGATGATCGGTGCAAACTCCGATTCGACATCGACTTTAATCATATGAATAGACGGTGCTACCGCTTTTAAACGCACACCAAAACGTGATCCTTGGCGAATAATTTCCGGTTCATCTAAGCTCATATCAGAAAGCGATGGAGCAGCAATGCCATAACCTGTTTGTTTCACCATGCGGAGCGCATCAGCAATTTGGTCGTATTCCGCCTTCGCATAAGCGAAATCTTGCATTAATTGCAACAAATGATCTTTCCCACGAATTTCTACGCCGACAACTTCTTTTAAAATTTGATCGTACAGTTCGTCTGGGGCGTATAAATCAATTTCTGCGATGCCTTGCCCCATTTCAATGCCAGCCAAGCGAGCTTCATCGATAAAATCGTACTCACTAAATTGTTGAACGACGCGATCGACATCACGCAAGCGCTTAATATCTTTTACTGTATCGCGCACCGCTTCTTGATAGCTTTCACGCAACCAATGGTTTTCGCGCAAAACCATGACCCAGTTCGGTAAATTTACATTCACTTCTAATACCGGGAATTCATACAATGCTTCACGAAGCACTTGATACACATCCGCTTCACGCATTCCTTCCACGCTTAACGCTAATACTGGAATATCGTATTTTTCACTTAGTTGTTGCTTCAATGTTTCTGTTTCAGGATGTTGTGGACGAACGGTATTAATAATCATAATAAATGGCTTACCAACTTCTTTTAATTCATTTACAACACGTTCTTCTGCTTCCACATAGTTTTCACGCGGAATTTCTCCAATCGAGCCATCCGTTGTAATGACAACACCGATCGTCGAATGTTCTTGAATGACTTTGCGCGTACCGATTTCAGCTGCTTCTTGAAATGGAATTGGTTCTTCATACCACGGTGTATGGATCATACGTGGCCCATTTTCATCTTCAAATCCTTTTGCCCCTTGTACGGTATAGCCGACACAATCAACGAGGCGAATATTTACTTCCAATCCATCGTCTACTTTTACTTTTACCGCTTGATTCGGAACAAACTTCGGCTCTGTCGTCATAATTGTTTTTCCCGCTGCGCTTTGTGGCAGTTCATCTTGTGCTCGAGCTTTATCTGCTTCGTTTTGAATATTCGGAATGACAACAAGTTCCATAAACTTTTTAATAAATGTTGATTTGCCTGTTCGAACGGCGCCGACAACTCCTAAATAAATATCTCCGCCTGTTCGTTCGGCAATATCTTTAAAAAGATCGACCTTTTCCAACTGCCTTCCCTCCCTTATATTTAAAACATATGAGGACACTATATGCATATGTCGTTGTCCTAATTGTTTATGACTAAAAAAATCCCTTCTCTAAAATGTATTTGCTTAGAGAAGGGATCATGACTTATTTCACAAGAAAAATAGGTTCTTTTTTCTTTTCATCAATCGTGTAGGGAAGGGAATAAGCTGGGACAAAAAGCGAATGCTTGACAAGCAAGTCGCGAATATCATCTCCATAGCGATAGTGATGCGCCTCTGATTGCAATTTTTCATACAAGTCGATACGGTAGTCGATATAAATTTCTCCCTTGCCGTCAATAATGAGCGGAAGATTTTTTCCTGAATATGGGCTGACGACATAAGGCGGTGCGTCTAAACGAAGTTTTTTATAATCGAGCGTAAATACTCCTTTAGCGAGCACATCTTTAAATGGTGGATAACCGTGAGCGTCTTGATACATGCGAATGCGCAACTTTAAATCGCGAATGGCTTCCGCCGCACGCAAATCTAGCAATTTGACCGTCGGATTTGTTTCTACATCGACAAGAACGTATTGATATACCCCGCCGCTTTCAAACGCATTGCCCGGTGGTTCAGCCATATATCGCGGCACAAGCAAATTGAAATCAATCGGATATTTTTGATAAATGGGCGTAGACATATCTCGTGTTTTAATAGGTAACAAACCGCCTGTCGCCTGCTTATATTCATTTACTGCTTGTTGAACACGTTCGACTTGTTCTTTATATGGAATTTGGTTTTGCGCTAGCCGCTCTTGCGGGTATAAACACCCAGATAATAACACAGACACGACAACGATCATTGCAGAAAGTATCCACTTTTTCATCATTCATCCATCCTTCTATTCTTGCACCGGCCCGCTAAATACGACAAATACAATAATAAGGCCAGCGATGATCATACTTATGTATGCAATCGTCGCTAAAACAATTTTTACGACCTTATTTTTCACCTTATATCGACTAAAATAAATCGAAAATACAGCAACAAACATTAACCCGATTCCTGTTAACGAAATCCACATTTTTAAAAGACCCGGTGACATTCCTCTCCCTCGCTTTCTCTTAATTGCTGCATAAAAAAGCTGAAGTAAAGCGGGGCTTCTTTACTTCAGACGATGACTAAACATGCACCATCCATTCGAGTCTGAGAATGTTTTCATAGCATTGTATGCAACATACATAACAAAGCTCTCTTCACATGCCTATTTCAAAGAAAATTATAACGAAATGTTCGCTAAATCTTCAAGTTCCGACGTTTTCCCGCGCGCCATAAGCGAGTCGACCGCGCTTTTCACATCTTTTCTGTTAAACAAAACATCGTAAAGTGCATTTGTAATCGGCATGTCCACATTCATTTTTTTCGCTAGCTGATAGGCCGCTTTTGTCGTTCGAACACCTTCAACGACCATTCCCATATTCGCGAGCACATCATCAAGCGCATATCCTTTTCCAAGCAAATTGCCCGCACGCCAGTTGCGTGAATGGACGCTTGTACACGTCACAATTAAATCACCGATCCCAGTCAACCCTGCAAATGTGAGCGGATTGGCACCGAGACGGCTACCGAGACGAGCCATTTCTGCAAGTCCGCGCGTCATAAGCGCCGCTTTTGCATTATCCCCATAACCGAGTCCATCCGTAATTCCAGCAGCTAGCGCAATAATATTTTTTAACGCCCCGCCAATTTCTACGCCAATTAAATCTGGGTTTGTATATACGCGGAAATATTGATGATTCATAAATAAATCTTGAATGCGTTCGGCTGCTTCCATGTTTTTCGATGACACCGTCACGGTCGTTGGATGGCGTAAACTCACTTCCTCCGCATGACTTGGACCTGATAAAACGACGACATCTTGCAATTGTTCTCCCATTTCTTCTTCAATAATTTCTGAAATGCGTTTATGTGTATCCGGTTCAATTCCTTTACTAACCGAGACGATTGTAATTGGCTGTTTCAAGCACGTACGAACACGCTGCAACACTTCGCGAATCGCTTTTGTCGGAACGGCTAATACAACCGTTTCAGCCCCTTCAAGCGCTTTGGCAAGATCGGTATAACCAACAATCGCCTCAGGAAGATGAATATTTGGCAAATATTTTTCGTTCGTATGTTTTTCATTTATTTCATCCATTTGTTCTTGACGTTGTCCCCATAGCCGAACGTGATGTCCGTTATCAGCAAGAACGATCGCTAAAGCTGTGCCCCAACTACCTGCACCTAATACAGTAACCATTTTATCCCCCCTTAATTTCGTGGGCGTGCAATAATTTTAATTGGCGTTCCTTCAAATCCGAACGTATCGCGAATTCGGTTTTCTAAAAAGCGTTCGTATGAGAAATGCATCAATTCCGGATCGTTGACGAATACAACGAACGTTGGTGGCTTTACCGCTACTTGCGTCATGTAATAAATTTTTAATCGTTGTCCGTTATGCGTTGGTGTCGGATTCATCGCCACGGCATCCATTAGCACTTCGTTTAATACGTTCGTTTGAACGCGCATCGCATGATTTTCACTGACCATTTGAATAACTGGAAGTAACTTATGCAATCGTTGTTTCGTTTTTGCTGATACGAATACAATAGGCGCATAGTCAAGAAATTGGAAATGATCGCGAATTTTTTGCTCAAATTCGTTCATCGTCTTTTCATCTTTTTCAATCGCGTCCCATTTATTCACAACGATTACGACACCACGACCCGCTTCATGCGCATATCCCGCAATTTTTTTATCTTGTTCAATAATTCCTTCTTCTGCGTTAATGACGACAAGCACAACATCGGAGCGCTCAATGGCTTTTAACGCTCGCAACACACTATATTTTTCGGTGCTTTCATACACTTTTCCTCTTTTGCGCATCCCTGCTGTATCAATAATGACATATTCTTGGCCGTCGCGCTTAAATGTCGTATCGATCGCATCGCGCGTCGTTCCTGCTATATCGCTCACAATGACCCGTTCTTCACCTAAAATGGCGTTCACGAGCGAAGATTTCCCAACATTTGGACGACCAATTAAACAAAACTTAATGACATCCGCATCATATTCTTTCGTCTCGCGCTTTGGAAAATGGGCAACGACAGCATCTAACAAATCCCCGATCCCTAATCCGTGCGTACCAGAAATCGGAATCGGCTCTCCGAATCCGAGCGTATAAAAGTCGTAAATGTTTTCACGCATGTCTGGATTATCAATTTTGTTTACTGCCAAAACGACTGGCTTATTGGAACGATATAAAATTTTCGCCACTTCTTCATCTGCTGCTGTGACACCGTCCCGACCATTCGTCATGAAAATGATCACATCCGCTTCATCGATCGCAATTTCGGCTTGTTGACGAATTTG
Source organism: Anoxybacillus ayderensis (assembly GCF_013761015.1). Lineage (NCBI taxonomy): Bacteria > Bacillati > Bacillota > Bacilli > Caryophanales > Anoxybacillaceae > Anoxybacillus > Anoxybacillus ayderensis. The sequence continues at coordinate 72,997 of NZ_JACDUV010000007.1, read as the reverse complement.
CGTTAATAGCGGCTCATCGCCAATATCAATGCCGCCTGTATCAATAATGTTAAACGTTGTATTTAACCATTCTGCGCTACTATAAATCCGGTCGCGTGTCACTCCCGGTACATCTTCTACAATCGAAATGCGTTCCCCGACAATGCGGTTAAAAATCGTCGATTTTCCGACGTTTGGACGACCAACGATTGCTACAACTGGTTTCGTCATATTCTCACACTCCTTCATTAAATTTCGAAACCCGAACAAAAAAGAAGCCCTTCGACTGAAGGGTCTAGCTTTCCCATTTTATCAAAAAAATCAATGTTTCACAATAATGAGCAAATCGTCGCTTAGCGCATGGGCAATCCCGTCTAAAATCGCTTCTAAATTCGCTGCGATTCGTTGCATTTCTTCATTGTTTTCACAAACGAACGTAACGCCGCCAGCCACTTTATGCGGCGACGTTGTAATGACCGCTAAAATCATTTTTTCTACAGTCATCGTAACACTCTCCCTGCTTGATTCGTTTCAGATTTCGTCGGCATGCGAATCGCATTTTCTAACGTCGGTACATTGCGAATGATCGCTTTTGCTTTTTCGACATCTTTTTCTTGAGGCAAAATAAAAATACCGACTCGTCCATCGTCTAAATCGCGTTTCGCAAGTGGCACAAGCGCTGGCGTACCTGAATCGCGGTATACGCCTAATGCCGTTGAAATATCATGTAAAATCGCTTGGCGTTGTCCGAGATTAGCGATTGTTGAGCGAGCATTAAAGTTTTTTGGTTTCAAAATAAACCCCATACCATACCGTAAAATCTCTTCCCGCCGCGCTTCTAAACCGATGTTCATAATATAAATATTGTCGACGTATAATCCCGCTCCTTTGAAATGCGGCTTCACGTATTCTACTTCGACAATATCGCCGAGCCGACTGCCAGACATAAGTTTGCGAGCAACGATAAAGGCAATCGCTGCCGCAACAATTCCAAGCCATATATTCCAAACTAAATAAGCGAACGTGCTTAAAAATGACGCAAAAATAACTAAATAGTTTCTCCCTTCAAAAACAATAGCAATTCCTTCAATATACGTTTTTCCGCGCGGAACGAGTTCACATTGGTCAAGTTCATTTAACGTATTTCGCTCCATATTGCGCACATCACGAAACTGTGAAGCAGCGAGTGCTAAAAATGTAATGGCAGCGAACTCTTTTTCCATAATGGCAGGCACTGCAATCGTCCCAAGCCCTGCAGCAATAAAACCTAAAGCAATATGAATAATTTTCCCATGCAAATACGTCGGATATTGACGATAATCTGTTTTTAATAAATACAAGCGGGTCAATACACCAATGGTTACGCCAAATAAAATCGGATACGTATATTCGTTCACGTATTAGCCTCCTTTGCTCGCTTTTGAAATCGTGCATCGATATATATTGGTAACTGTTCGAGCCATTTCCATAAAAATAAACATACGGTTGCTAACGCCCATCCATCTAAAAACGAAAGGGAACCGATCGAATGAGGAAAAGAAAATTGCTTTAACACAAATACGTATAAAAAATCACCTTGACAGCATCCGACCGTCAAAACAAGCAAGCGTTCATCAAACGATCGATATAGCGCAAACGAAGCAAACAAAAGCACAAATACAAGCAACCATGTCGCTTCAACAAACGCCCAAACCGGATCGAACAATAACAAAAAATGAAACGCAGCATACAACATCGTGACACTTGCACTTGCAAAAGAAAAATAAATGAAGGCTGTTCCTGTTTGTTTCATGACAAACGAGTAACTAACAATCAACATCAATATGTAAGCAAATGAAATATGAAAGGAATAAATCGTTATCTCATGCGCAGATAGGGTAATTAACAATAAAATATATAGACAAATGCGTAAACGAACATGATTTTTCGGAGCGAGAAACGTATACACAATCCATAAAAACCAAGAAACCCAGTAAAAATAACTTCCTTCCAACCATAACACCTCCACTTTCCATTATGTCTTATTTTTAAAAATTTAATCTTTGTATGCGAAAAAAGGGAATGGAGAAAATAAAGGACTAAGGAGGGATGAAAATGGGGAAAGATCGCCAAGAAAAAAAATTAAAGCAATCGCGTCGTGTCGAGTCCGATCGGGATCCAGCAAAAAATTTTAAAGGAAGCACAAAAACAGAACAGTAAATATACACATAGGAAAAGGTGTCCTCTCAAGGACACCTTTCTCCGTTATCGCTGGCTATAACGGGTCGTTTCAATGCCACGCTCCCGCAACCAATGGTATGTTGTTCCCGTAACGACGAGCGGGACGTTTTGCAAATCAGCAATCGTTCGAGCACCGAGCGCAGTCATGATGAGTGTTAAATCTTCGTGCAATTGATTGATTTCGGCAATTAACGCTTCCACTCCTTGCTCGATAAGAAGACGCAACATATAGCCAGCCATTCCTACCGCGGAAGCGCCGAGTGCAATACATTTCGCTACATCAAGCGCATGCTGCACCCCTCCGCTTCCAATAACACGGATGCGTTGAACTTCCGCTGCTACTTCGGCAATCGATGCCGTCGTTGTTATTCCCCACTCATTAAAATAAGCAAGCTGTCTTTCGCGTCGCTTATTTTCAATTTGCGCAAAATTTGTGCCTCCAAAACCGCCAACATCAACGGCACATACCCCTACGTTTTCTAACTGTCGCGCCGTTTCTTTACTCATTCCAAATCCGACTTCTTTTACGATAACAGGTACATCAACAGCAGACACAATTTGTTCAATGCGTGAAAGCGCCCCGCAAAAGTTGCGATCTCCTTCGGGCATAACGAGCTCTTGAACGACGTTTAAATGAATTTGAAGGGCATTCGCCTCGATCATATCGATCGCTCGTTTTGCTTGTTCAACCGTTGCTTCGCTCCCTAAGTTCGCAAATACAATGCCACGTTTATTGACTTGGCGAATAATTGTAAACGATTGTCGCTCTCGTTCATCTTTTAAAGCGGCCATTTGCGAACCAACAGACATCGCAATACCGCATTCGTTCGCAACATAAGCGAGCTGCTCGTTAATTTTTGTCGTTTCTTCGCCTCCACCGCCTGTCATCGCATTAATAAAAATCGGCGAACGCAGAGAAAGTTCGCCGATTTTTGTTTGCAAGTCAATATGGGCAGTGGAAATATTCGGCAAGCTATTATGCACAAATGTAATATCTTCAAACCCATGCAAGCGACGTTGTCCCGTTGAGAGCGCATATTCAATATGTTGTAGTTTTCGTTTTGCACGTTCCACTGCCATCACCGTTTATTTTAATTTTTTTAACTGGTCTCCGATGACTTCACCAATTTGAAATCCTGTCGTCGTCTCTGTTGACGTTGTATATTCATGATAGTCTTCTTCCACATCTTCTTCAAGCAACTCACGAATGCTTAACGATAATCGTTTTTCTTGTTCGTTTACTGCAAGCACTTTCACTTTGACGACATCGCCTTCTTTTAACACTTCATGCGGCGTGCCGATATGCTTTGTTGAAATTTGCGAAATATGAACGAGCCCTTCAACGCCCGGCAATACTTCGACGAACGCTCCAAACGGGGCTAAACGTTTCACTGTCCCTTCTAATACATCGCCTTCTTTTATTTTTTGTTCGATTCCATCCCAAGGAGCTGGCAATGCTGCTTTCACAGACAAAGAAACGCGACCGCTTTCTTCATCAATCGCAAGCACTTTTACTTTGACGACATCGCCTTCTTTTACAACATCTGACGGATGATCTACGCGCGTATGGGCAAGTTGAGAAATATGTACGAGACCATCAACCTCGCCGATATTGACGAATACGCCGAAGTTCGTCATGCGCACGACGGTCCCTTCAAGCACTTGACCAACTTGAATCGACTGTAATGCGGCTTTCTTTTTCGCTGCCTCTTCTTCTTCTACAACCGCCCGATGTGATAAAACAACGCGATTTTTTTCACGATCGAGCTCAACTACTTTTACAGTTAATGTACGTCCTTTATAGTCTGAGAAATCCTCGACAAAATCTTTTTCCACAAGCGACGCTGGGATAAATGCGCGAACACCGACATCCGCAACGAGCCCACCTTTTACAATATCTTTCACGACTACATCAAACGTTTCACCGTTTGCAAGCTTCTGTTCAAGCACTTCCCATGCTTGTTCTGCATCTGCTGCTTTTTTCGATAAAATAAGCGCTTCATCTTCTACTTTTTTCACTTTTGCGACGACTGCATCTCCGACTGACAGAACATCGCTTGCTTTTTCGATATGAAGACTTGATAGCTCGCTGATCGGGATAATGCCGACAAGCTTGCTTCCTTCCACATCAATGAGCACTTGTTTGTCTTCTACTTTCGTTACTTGACCTTTCACCGTGTCGCCTACTTCATAGACGCGCACATCGACTTGATTCATCTCTTCCATAGTGAATACCTCCTTACACTCCACACCTGCTCGACGACAGAAATATATGTTCAATGGGCGAACAACAATATGCTCGTCCATTTGACACAAAGAAAAAACTTCCTTTTTTACTAATCTGTATTAAAACATTCATTTTGTCAAGTCATAACTATTGATGTTCATGTAAAAGTTGTTGAATATGTTCCATAATGACTGCGGTCACTTCATCGGCACTCGCCTTTCTTTCCCGCCATGGTGTAAAGTCAATTGGGGCACCGTATACAACTTTTAATTTTTTTCCAATACGATAAGGACCGACAATCGCACAAGGCACGACAACCGCATCGCTGCGCAATGCAAAAAATCCTGCCCCGGCTAGCCCTTTTTTCAACTTTCCATCCTTACTTCGCGTTCCTTCAGGAAATAGCCCAAGTACATGTTTCTCTTTTAATAAAGCTAATCCTGTTCGCAACGCTTCACGATCACCCATTCCGCGACGAACAGGGAACGCATGTAAGCGAGAGACGAGTTGTTTAACAATAGGTGTGCGAAACAGTTCTTCTTTTGCCATAAAATGAACCGGGCGCGGACATGTAATACCGACAACTGGCGGATCTAAGTTGCTAATATGATTGGCACAAATGATAACCGCACCTTCTTTCGGAATATGTTCCACTCCACTAACTTCAATACGATAAAGCGGAGTAAGCACTTGTTTCACAAGCGCGCGGGCAAACGTGTAAAAACTCACTACCCCTTCACCCTTTCTTGGACAATGCGCATAATGCGATCAACAACTTCATCAATGGATAGCGATGTTGTATCAATTTCAATGGCGTCTTCTGCTTTTTTCAACGGAGCGACGCTACGTTCAGAGTCAATTCGATCACGCTGAGCAATTTCCTCTTTTAGTTGCTCTAAATTAGAAGGAATGCCCCGCGCCACGTTTTCTTCATGACGACGTTTTGCCCGCTCTTCCACAGAGGCGAGCAAAAAAATTTTTACTTCAGCGTGTGGCAACACGTGCGTACCAATATCACGACCGTCCATCACAACACCGCCATGCTGCCCTAACTCGCGTTGGCGTTTCACCATTTCTTCTCGCACTGCCGGATGTTTAGCAACGTACGACACGTTGTTTGTCACATCGTTTTTCCGAATGGCCTCCGTTACATCTTCACCGTTGGCAAACACAAGCTGTCCAATTGGAGACGGCTTTAATTCAATATATGTATCATGAAGGACGTTCATTAATTGTTTTTCATCATGAACATCTACTCCGCGCTGAAGAGCGCAATATGTTAAGGCGCGATACATCGCTCCTGTATCAATATAAACATAAGATAATGCTTCAGCTAATCGTTTCGCAACCGTGCTTTTTCCAGCCGCTGCCGGTCCATCAATCGCGATCGAAATTTTCTTTTCCATAATGCCTCCCATACATCGTTTTGTTTTCAACAAAAAAGCAGGAACACTCCTGCTTCTTATATTGTATCATACCGTTTATCATTGGTCGAATGTTTCAACCGTTTTCGTAGCGGAATTTTTCATTACCCCTTCGTAATGAATGACTTTCACAATATAAGGGGCAATGGACGAATGGGAAACGACAAGTTGGGCGATAAATAAAAAAATAAATTGAATGATCGCTAGCTTCCATAACATTCGTTCAATCGTCTTCATTCGTTTCTCCCTCTCTAATTTTTTTATTTTTATTATGGGAGAAAACGGCTATATTTATGCGTCCAACTGTTCTTTTTTCCTCGTTTCCAGCTGTTTTTCAAAGCTGTAACGAATCAATGTCAGACGGTCTACATCGTTCACTTCTAAAAATTGCAAAGATGCTTTTAAAACATTTTCTTCAAAAATGCGAACAACGCGCGCAAGAAAACGTAAATAGTGATAATCTCCTGAACGCATATGGAGTGCGAGCCAAATTTCAATGGTCATCCCGTGTTTTAACCCTGTTTCACCGTTTGGCAATACAATCGCTGCACCACCCGCACTTATATCGCTTGTCACAGTCGTAAATGGGACAAATTCGTCATTGAGCGGATGAACAGCCACGTCTACAATCGCATCGACACGTACAAACTGACGACGTTGAATACGAATAAGATGTTGATCCCCAGGATATGACAAAACAAGAAGCGGAATATTGCGCTTTGTTCGGCCTAACACTTCTGCTTCAAACGCATAAACCGCTTCATCTTCCCCGACAAAACTTACTTTTAATTGCGTTCCGTCGAGCAAAAATGCGGTGCGATTCGTGCTCATATCAATCGGATAATCAATGTAAATTTTCCCATATTCTACTTCTGCTACTTTACATTTGTATTTTTCCATTTTTTCGCTATATTTCGGTTCAATCGTTAACGGCACCCCAATTTTAATCAACGTATAAATCCCCCTCGCTAAAAACAGTTCTTTCTTTATTGAAAGAAAATACACCTTATAGCATTTTCAATTTGACAATAACATGATACCATCAAAATGAAAAGAAAAGAATTGGGAACGAGGAAAAAATGATGTGGGCTATTATTTCTGCAGGGATTGCTCCCGGATTAGCGCTGCTCAGTTATTTTTATTTAAAAGATGAATACGAAACGGAACCGTTATCACTCGTTTTACGCATGTTTTTATACGGTACGTTTTTAGTGTTTCCACTCATGTTTATTCAACACGTATTAAAAGTCGAGCATATGCTCCCAAACGCCTTTGTTGAAGCGTTTTTGTCAACAAGTTTGCTAGAAGAGTTTTTTAAATGGTTTGTTTTTTACTATGCGATTTATGACCATCGGGAATTTAACGAACCATATGACGGCATCGTTTATGGGGTAAGTGTATCGCTCGGATTTGCTACGCTTGAAAACATTTTATATTTATTTGCAAATGGCGTTGAATTTGCGGTTACGCGCGCCCTTTTACCTGTATCAAGCCATGCGTTGTTTGGTGTCATTATGGGCTTTTATTTAGGAAGAGCAAAATTCGGTTTACCTAAAAAAGAAAAAAACTATATATGGTTATCTTTTCTCCTTCCGTTTTTCTTTCACGGCATATACGACTATATTTTATTAACGCAAGAACGTTGGATATATTACATGCTTCCGTTTATGATTTTTTTATGGTGGCTCGCTTTGCGAAAAGTCAAACTTGCGAGAGGCATGACGATCGACATCACACAATCATCAAGCCAGGCATAACGCTTGGCTTTTTTATTTATGTGTATAAAAACGTTATTGTGACAAAAAATAGCGTCAAAAGGTATTGTTTACACATCAAGGGAGGAGTCACAATGCGCAAATGGTTCATTTGTTTATTTTTGATTTTTTCGTTTAGTTATACATCGCAAGCACACGCGTTTTCGAAACAAGTCATCCAACGCGGAGCTGTCGGCGATGATGTCATTGAACTACAAGCACGATTGCAATATCTCGGATTTTACAGAGGGAAAATTGATGGTGTGTTCGGTTGGCGGACGTATTGGGCGCTAAGAAAGTTTCAATACAAATTTAAGTTGCCCGTCGATGGGCTCGCAGGAGAAACAACGAAACAAAAACTCGTACGCGCTTCAAAATATTACAAATCATTTGTTTATAACAATTTACGAAAAGGACATACGTTTACTCATTACGGCGGAGTTCCGTTAAGCAAACAAGTGAAAGCACATCAAACAAAAACGAAAAATCAAGCAACCTCTGCAAAAGCAACAAATACCCGTGCTACCTCGAAACAAATGGCCGTAAAACGCGTCAAATCGGCTGCAGTAAACGTCCCAAACGGATTCTCACAAAATGATATACAGCTTATGGCGAACGCTGTACACGGTGAAGCACGCGGTGAACCGTATATCGGACAAGTGGCTGTTGCCGCAGTCATTTTAAATCGCATCAATAGCCCTTCGTTTCCAAACACCGTCGCAGGCGTCATTTTTGAGCCAGGAGCGTTTACAGCTGTCGCAGACGGACAAATTTGGCTTACCCCAAACGAAACGTCTCGCAAAGCGGTGCTTGATGCCTTAAACGGATGGGATCCATCAAGTGGAGCGTTATATTATTTTAATCCACATACAGCGACAAACGGGTGGATTTGGGGCCGCCCGCAAATTAAACGAATTGGAAAACATATTTTTTGTAAATAGGAGGGGAGTTTTTTGCTACGAATTTTACTTATTGGAGCACTATCGATCGGCATTGCTGGCACAGCCTATTGGGGATACCGCGAGCACCAACAAAAAAATGCGATTTTAATTCATGCGGAAAACAATTATCAACGCGCATTTCATGATTTAACATATCAAATCGACTTACTTCATGATCAAATTGGAACAACGCTCGCGATGAATTCTCGCCAATCGCTGTCACCAGCACTTGCGGAAGTTTGGCGTCTTGCGTCAGAAGCACACGCGACAGTCGGTCAACTTCCGCTCTCACTTTTACCGTTCAATAAAACAGAAGAGTTTTTGTCTAATATCGGCTCATTTAGCTATCGTGCTGCCATTCGCGATTTAGATAAGCAACCATTGAACGCTGAAGAATATAAAACATTACAACAACTATATAAAAAATCTGCTGACATTCAACAAGAGTTGCGAAATGTACAACATCTCGTATTAGAAAATAACTTACGCTGGATGGATGTCGAGTTGGCGCTCGCAACAAACAATCGCCCAAATGACAACACCATTATTGATGGATTTAAAACGGTAGAGAAAAACGTTCAATCTTATAACGAAACCGACTTCGGCCCTTCGTTTACAAGCATCGAAAAGAGGACGAAAGGGTTTGAACATATTTCTGGGAAAAAGATTACAAAAGAAGAAGCAAAGCAAATTGCAAAAACGTTTCTCGGTTTAAAAGGAAATGAGGACATACAAGTCGTGCATAGCGGAGAAGGAGCAAGCGATGCCTTTTATAGTGTGACAATTAAACACCCGAAAACGAAAAACGAAACGTATATGGATATTACCGAAAAAGGAGGATATCCGATTTGGGTCATTGAAAACCGCCCGGTCAATAAACAAAACATTAGTTTAAATGAAGCAACGATGCGCGGGCTGCAGTTTTTAAAACAACATAAATTTAACAACTTCGAATTGTACGAAAGCACGCAGTATGATCACGTCGCTGTTCTCACATTCGTTACAGCACAGGATGGCGTTCGTATTTATCCTGAATCCATTAAAATGAAGATTGCATTAGACGATGGAAATATTATCGGCTTTTCCGCTCGCGATTACTTATCGTCGAAACGCGAACGGAAGATTCCAAAACCATCTATTTCTATTGAACAAGCACGAAAAAAAATGAACCCAAATGTCACCATTATGGAAGAGAGAAAAGCGATCATTATGAACAATATGAATGAAGAAGTGCTTTGCTATGAGTTTTTAGGAACGCTCGGGGATGACACGTATCGCATTTTTATTAATGCGCAAAATGGAATGGAAGAGAAAGTGGAAAAACTTCAAAATCCTGAACCTATATACGGCGAAATATAAGGGGCTGACCATTAGCCCCTTTTTTCTGTCGTTTCAATAATCGCCTCTTTCATGATCGCAATCATCGCCTCTAGCTGCTCAAACGTACTCGCTAACGGTGGCATAAAGACGATGACATCGCCAAGCGGACGTGTTAACATGCCTTTTTCTCTCATTTTTAACGTTGTTTTATATCCCATCCGTTCCGTCCATGGATACGGTTCATGGGTATGACGATCGCACACAAGCTCGATGCCGCACATGAGCCCAAGCTGTCGCACATCACCGACATGATGGAGTTCATTAAAAGATGCGAGCTGTTCGGCGACAAATGCGGCTTTTTGCTCTATTTGTTCAATGAGTCGCTCGCGCTCAAAAATTTGTATATTGGCTAAAGCAGCTGCACAGCCAAGCTGATTTCCTGTATAAGAATGGCCATGAAAAAACGTTTTAAACTCCGTGTAATCGCCATAAAACGCTTCATAAATCGTTTCCGTCGTCAACGTAGCAGCAATCGGCAAATAACCGCCCGTAATTCCTTTTGCAACTGTCATAATATCAGGTTTCACATCTTCATGTTCAATCGCAAATCGTTTTCCTGTCCGTCCAAATCCAGTCGCCACTTCATCGACAATGAATAAGATGTGATAACGGCGGCATAATTGCTCTACCCCTTTTAAATACCCCGCTGGCATGACATGCATGCCACCCGCTCCTTGAATCATCCCTTCGACAATAATCGCAGCAATTTCTTCATGACGTTCGGCTAGTAGCGTTTCTAATGCGTGCAACGCTTCATCGCGCACAACGTTTGGATCGTTGCTCGGATGGCGATAGACGAGCGGAAACGGTGCTTTATAGCTTGTAAACATAAGCGGTTCGTATACGGTATGAAAAAGATCAATTGCTCCGACGCTAATGGCGCCGACTGTATCTCCGTGATAACCATTTGTCAATGTGACAAATTTTTGTTTTTTATGTTCCCCGATGTTTCGCCAATATTGAAAGGCGATTTTGAGCGCAATTTCTACAGCTTCCGCTCCGCTGTCTGAATAAAACACGCGCGTTAAATGACTTGACGTCCATTCAATTAATTTTTCTGCCAATGCAATTGCAGGAATATTCGCTGCGCCTAAAAGCGTCGAATGGGCAATTTGCTCAAGTTGGGCACAAATCGCATCATCAATTTCTTTTTTGCGATGCCCGTGAACGTTTAGCCAAAGTGATGAATATCCATCATAATACGTTTTTCCGTTCACATCTGTTAAAAAAATTCCTTCCCCACTTTCAATGACGAGCGGATGTTGTTCATAATCTTTCATTTGCGTAAACGGCAACCATAAATATGTTTTGCTTTTTTCGATCCACTCGTTCATTGCCACCATTCCTCTCTCCATACAATGTCACTATCAGAAACGCTTGTCATATGCGGAATTTCACCGATCACCGGAACACCCGTCATCGTTTCAATCATCCGTATGTTGTCTTGTTCAATTTCATTTTTCGGTGTAGAAAAGCCGTTCATCATAATGCCGGCAATTTGCAAGCCAAACGCTTTCGCATATTCCACCGTTAACACCGTATGGTTAATTGTTCCGACGCTCGCTCGCGCAACAATAATAAGCGGAAGCGATAACAATTGAGCTAAATGAGCAACGAGAAATGATTCGTCAACGATCGGAACAGCGATTCCCCCCGCCCCTTCGACAAGCACGAAATCATACGTTTGTTGCAGCTTTTGCATATGCGCCACAATCCGTTCCGGCTCTATAGTTACCCCATCGATTTTGGCAGCTAAATGCGGAGAACAAGGGGTTTTTAATATATATGTACATCCTTCTTCATCGGTAATATCAATGATTTTTCGATACATGTCCACATCAGGGGCAATCCATTTCCCCTCTTTCCATTGCGCTCCGCTTTGAACAGGTTTATAAGCCGTTGCACGTATACGTTTGTCGATCAGTGTACGCAACATACAAGTGGTGACAAATGTTTTCCCTACATCTGTATCTGTACCTGTAATAAAAAATCCTCTCATCCTCTTCCCCTCCTTTTTGTTAACTTATATTTTACGATAGTTAACAAAAAGAAACAATAAAAAAAGCGTCCGAAAGTTATTCGGACACTTTTCCCTCTCTTTTTGCGATACACGCAGCAATTAAATCGCCATGAAAGCGACCGTTTTCAATAAAAATTTCATTCGCGTTATTTCCAGCGGCAATGACGCCAGCAATAAAAATACCTTCCACATTTGTTTCCATCGTTTCTGGATGATACATCGGTCGCCCTGTTTCAACATCGATATGAACGCCCATTTTCCTTAAAAAATCATGGTCAGGATGATAGCCTGTCATTGCAAAAACGAAATCGTTTTTGATTGACTTCACTTCATCGCCAACGCGATAAATAACCGCGTCTTCCGTAATTTCTTGCACATGAGCGTTAAATTCCATTTGAATGACCCCTTGGCGTACAAGCGAGTCAAATTCGGGCAAAATCCACGGTTTGATGCTCGAAGAATATTGTGAGCCGCGATATAATACGGTGACGCGCGCCCCTGCTTTCACGAGTTCTAATGCTGCATCGACGCTTGAGTTTTTCCCACCAATGACGACGCAATCTGTATTGTAATAAGGATGTGCTTCTTTAAAATAATGCGTCACTTTCGGCAAATGTTCCCCAGGCACGTTCATATAGTTCGGGTTGTCATAATATCCTGTCGCAATCACGACGTACGTTGCTTCGTACGTATCTTTGCTCGTTTCAATGATGAATGTTCCATCCGCTTGCTTCGTGACACGCTCTACTTTTTCAAACGCATGAACGCGAATGTTTTTCCGCGTCACCACTTCACGATAATAAGCAAGCGCTTGATTGCGTTTCGGCTTTCGATTTTCTGTAATAAACGGCACGCCACCAATTTCTAACCGGTCGCTCGAACTAAAAAAAGTTTGATGTGTCGGATAATGGTATATAGAATTCACGATATTTCCTTTTTCAATGACAAGCGGTGAAAAGTGCGCGTTTTGTAATGCAATCGCAGCAGCTAATCCACACGGTCCTCCACCAACAATAATGATTTGTTCTTTTTTCACTTTACGCTCACCTCAATGAAAAATCTCCTATCATACAATGATAGGAGATTTTTCGCATTCGTGCAAATATTAAATCCAGCCACGGAAACGGCACGCTTCCGCCATTTTCCGCACCCCGACCATATATGCAGCTAAACGCATATCAACGCGACGTGTTTGCGACGTTTCATATACGTTATTGAACGCTTTTACCATCACTTTTTCAAGCTTTTCTTCCACTTCTTCTTCCGTCCAATAATATCCTTGGTTGTTTTGTACCCATTCAAAGTAAGAAACGGTGACTCCACCAGCGCTTGCTAGGACGTCAGGAACTATTAAAATTCCGCGTTCTGTTAAAATTTCTGTCGCTTCTAATGTCGTCGGACCGTTTGCGGCTTCAACGACAATTTTCGCTTTAATGTTGTGCGCATTTTCTTCTGTAATTTGATTCTCAATCGCTGCTGGAACTAAAATGTCACAATCTAACTCAAGCAGCTCTTTATTTGTAATTGTATTCTTAAATAGTTTCGTCACCGTACCAAAGCTGTCGCGACGATCTAATAAGTAATCAATGTCAAGACCGTTTGGATCATATAAACCGCCGTATGCATCGGAAATGCCGATCACTTTCGCTCCCGCATCGTGCATAAATTTCGCTAAATAGCTTCCAGCGTTACCAAATCCTTGCACAACAACACGCGCGCCTTTTAAGTCAATGCCGCGCTTTTTCGCTGCTTCACGAATACAAATCGTAACCCCTTTGGCCGTGGCCGTTTCACGACCGTGTGAACCACCTAACACAAGCGGTTTTCCGGTAATGAATCCCGGTGAGTTAAATTCATCAATGCGGCTATATTCATCCATCATCCACGCCATAATTTGTGAATTCGTAAACACATCGGGTGCAGGAATATCTTTTGTTGGACCGACGATTTGGCTAATGGCGCGAACGTAACCACGACTGAGTCTCTCTAGCTCACGGAATGACATCGTACGAGGATCACATACGATTCCACCTTTTCCACCGCCATACGGTAAATCGACAATGCCACATTTTAAACTCATCCAAATGGAAAGTGCTTTCACTTCGCGTTCTGTTACGTTCGGGTGAAAGCGAATACCCCCTTTAGTTGGACCGACCGCATCGTTATGCTGTGCACGGTAGCCAGTAAACACTTTCACTGAGCCATCGTCCATGCGCACCGGAATTTTCACCGTTAACATGCGCAACGGCTCTTTTAACAGCTCGTATACTTCTTCAGGATATCCGAGCTTTTCAAGCGCTCTATGTATGACGATTTGCGTCGCTCGTAGGACATCATGTTTTTCTTCGTTGGTATGCTTTTCGGCTACCATTTGTAAACCTCCCATGACCTTTTGTAAAATATTGTCCGCCCTTCATGTCATAGTATACACCTTCTATGCGCATATGCAAAGAAGTTTTTATCGATTTTTTGTAATCGTTTTCAAAAAAATCGCTCATTCACATCATTATACGAAAGAGATATAATGAATGTACACATAGAAAGGGGCGAAAAAATGAAAAAGCGAATTTTATTTTGCTTTGCACATCCGGATGACGAAACGTTTACTGTTGGAGGGTTGCTTGCTTCATTAGCGAAACGTGAAGATGTAGAAACCATTGTATATAGCGCGACACTTGGCGATGCAGGAAAATGCGGGAATCCACCGATTTGTACAAAAGAAGAACTACCTCACGTACGTAAAAAAGAATTAGAACAGGCGACAGCGATTTTAGGCGTCGATCATGTCATCACTGGTACATATCCAGATGGAAAGCTGCCTGAATATGAAAAACAACTTGTCGATTCGATTTGTCATATCATTGAACAGTATAAGCCGTCCGTTGTCGTTACGTTTCCGCCACACGGCATTTCCGGTCATCGAGACCATCAAGCTATTCAACGGGCAACGTATCAAGCGGTCAAAGCAATGGATCATATCGTAGAACAGCTATATTATGTGACTGTCGTCGGTCGTCCGGATCGCTACGGTGATCCGATTGAAAATATTGATATCGTCTTCACGTTTACAGATGAAGAGGCAAAAAAAGTGCGTCAAGCGTTGCTTGTGCACCGTACGCAACATTTATCGGTCGAACGTGTATTTCCAACCGTTCATCATGATTCGTTTCATAAGTTTCAAAATCGCGAATACTTCATCCGCGCATGGTCAAAAGAAAGCGAACCACCTTATCCATTTTAAAAATAACCTTCGCTTATACGCGAAGGTTATTTTTTCACAAAGTATTGATATAGCTGGGCGATCGCTTCATTTGCGATCAATTTTTTCCCGTACTCTTCGACACGATAAATCGTTAATGTGGACGGACTACCATATTCAGCCAAAATGGCAACAAAGTTATCTGTTTGAATGACAGATTCAGCAAAATGTAAATAAAAGCGTCCTTCATAACTGTAAAGCAAGCCACCATGGCAACCGAGCGAATAGAGACGCGTCGCTAATTGAATAACATCTTCAAACGTTTGAAATTCGAAAAATATATCATCGCTTTCATCTAGCGTGACTTGCATTTCAATATAATCATCGCTAAACTCGTCTTCCTCATCTGTCATCTCACCTTCGCTCGTTACGATGACAACCATCCCCTGTGCCGGTAAAGAGTACACTTCCACAGCGACCGACCCGTTAATTTCAAAGCCGAGCTCTTCACTTGCTTCCTCAATCATATCACGAAATAGCTCATGCACTTTGAACGTATCTTTCCATAAATCTTCTTTCGTTAAACCGCGCTCGACTAAATCGTCAAATGTGAGGAATATTTTAATTTTATTGTAGTTTAAGCGTTCAAGCCGCATAAACATCCCTCCTTACCTACACAGACTTTACTGTTAGCATATGACGAACGCATAAAAACGTTCGTCATATTACTAATGAGTTTACATCGTTTTCTCCCTTTTAGACAAGTATTTTTCATTCGATTTTAGCCATTCGTCCCATTGTTCTTTCGATTGTCCAAGAAAATGAGCACCGTACGTTTTTTTCATTTGCTCATCCACTTCATCAAACGCCCGTCCACCTACTCCAATACGAATGGCTGGATACGTTTGTTTCAATTGATCGACAAGTTGTAGCGTCGCCCGTACGTTTTGTTGTAACGTGCACGATAAAAATATATAAGATGGCTTCACTTCATCAATGACAATAGGTAAGTCCTTTTGGTCAATACTTGCCCCTAAATAAATCGTTTCGTATCCTCTTCTGCGTAAGTATAAGGTAAAAATAAGCAGCCCAAGTTCATGCCATTCATTTGGCCCGCAAACTGAAATTGTTTTTGGTAACAAACGATTAACGGGTAGCATAGAAAAAGCCATTCCAAGTCGTGAACGTAAAAAAGCAGAGGCGAAATGTTCATGAGCGCTCGTAATTTTTCCGTTTTCCCATAAGTCCCCGATCCGTACAAGAAGCGGACCTAATATATCAATTGCCACTTTTTCAACCGTATATAAACTGAACGCCTCATTTAGCAATTCATGCGCTGTCCACTCTTCAAACGATAAAAGAGCTTGCAACAAACGTTCACGAAGCCCAGTCACATGATCTTCTGCTTGCACCCCCACGTCAGAAGGTTGTTGTTCTAAGAGAGATACGGCTTGACTAATCGTAAAACCTTGATTCACTTTATCAACAAGCCATTTTAATATTTGGACTTGTTCCTCCGTATATAGCCGATGCCCAGCTTCATTGCGCGGCGGAGCGATGATTTGATAGCGACGCTCCCATGCTCGCAACGTCCCAGGCTGAATGCCTAACATATTTGATACCGCTTTGACATTATATTTTCCTTCTTGCGTTGACATATAAAATCCTCCATCTTTCGCATCATTCTGTCAACATTATAGCGAACATGAGGGAGGTGTGTAAAATTTGTATAAGTTTTGCTTAACCTTTTTTATGTTCCAACTCGATCAGATGCGTCTCCGCACGCGCACCTAAACGAAGCGGAAGCGTCGTTGTTCCATATCCGTTGCTAACAAGTAGCATCGTCCCATTCACGTTTTGTAAACGTCCTTTCTCATATAAGCCAAATGGACCGAAACGAATTTGCCCACCGTGCGTATGTCCGCTTAAAACGAGAGAAATGTTATGTTCTGGCGTTATTTTTTGAATGATGCGCGGATCATGACTAACAAGGATGCGAAACGTCGCATCGCCCGCATCACTTAACGCCAAATCAAGCCGATCTCGCCTTTTATTCATATCATCAACACCAAGTAAAGCGATGCGGTCACCTTGCTCACTTTCAAATATGACCGCCGTATTATCTAATATTTTCACACCACTTTCAAGCAATAGGGCATCTAATTCATGGTAATCTACTTCATAATCATTATTTCCCCAAACAAAATAAACAGGACCGAGCTGCTTTAACCATTCAATGTTTTGTTTGACACGTGAGAACGGTACTCCTTTTTCTGTTAAATCTCCGCCAATGACAACAAGATCGACTTTTCCTTTCAACGAGCGAATGAACGTTTCGGATAAACGCCGTCGATGAATATCTGAAATAAAGAAAATACGAAGCCGAGAAAAGCTTTCCGGAAATGTCAGAAACGATAATGACTGAACAATGACCCGATTGCGATGCGCTTCGATCCACATGTATACGATGAAGCTAACGAACGCTATGACAACATACATCATTTCAATTTTCCCTCTCTTTGTATACACTCATTGACATCATACCATATACGAAAGAAAAGAGAAAAAAAATGACCGTTTTTTTCACATCAACGGCTGCTAATATCATAAACGTTAGCAAAACACTGTACGAAAGAAAGCATTCTTTTCGATTCATCGTCTCCTTCCGCCATGCCCGTAACGTATGCCAAATGGCTGTGCGAATTAAAACAGCATTGGCGATAAAACCGATTAAAAAACTAACAAGTGCAAAAAATGTTTTCATTGGATCAAAAATCATATCAGTCAAAAGCAATTCAAGTTCAAATGGCTCCACCGTTGGCGTCCAAGCAATCATAAAATAACCACAAATCAAACCGATGATCAAAAAAAGCCACATATGCCTCCCTCCTTTTCTCACTGTATGAAACGAGAGAGCATGTGGTCACTTATTTTCATGGTAAAGCGAAATATCATATTTATCTTTTAGCCAAGCATAAAGAATATGCCGGTTTTCCCATGTTTCTTTTTGAAGTAATTCGCTACTTTTTTGAATCAACTCGCAGCGGAGTGCATGAAAATCTTGCTCCGCTTTTTCGCTTTTCTTTTTATAAAAAGAGACGAGCCAGCCAAATGACGAAATCAATGCAACAAACCAAAAAATACGTTCGTCAATAAGAGCCATCACGAATCGCTCCACAGACGTACGATGTAAAACGAAAACTGTTTGATATATATACATGCCAAATAAAGCGAGAGAAAATAAAAATAAACTGAATGACCATTTCATTCTTTTTTTCATATCGTCCCATTCTTTTTTGTGAGCGATGATGCGCTGTAAAATGACTTTTGTCACTTCATCTAATTCCATTGGGAAAATCATAGCCACCCCTACCGATCGTGTTTTACTACGATTGTATGTCCATCGGCAGAGGTATATACCTTATTTTCCGTTCATGTTTGGGATTTTTAATACTTGTCCTTTTTGGAGCTTCGTGCTCGTTAAACGATTCCATTCTTTGATAAGGTCCATTCCTTTTTCATTTCCGTAATATTTCATCGCAATGCTATATAACGTTTCATTTTCTTGTACTGTATGATAAATAAAAGACGGCTCTGTTTCATCGGATCCATCTTCCTCTTGCTTTGCTTCATTTTCGAGCGGTTTTTGTTGTGGCATCTCTTCTTTTTGTTGATCGACGTCTATCGTTTCATAACTCTCGTCATCAATCGTCACAACTTGGATCGGACGTTTGTCGACTAAATGGTATATGCTATAAATCGAAATCGGCAATAAAACGAAAAAGAGCGCAAGAATGCGAACGAGTGGGTGTTTTATTTTCCATTTCGTTTTTTTCTTTTTATGCACTTCACTTCGTGGTGGCAAATGAAGTTCGTCGCTTTCTTGTTGCTTATCGATACTTTCCATTTTTTTCCTCAATTTTTCTGCTTGATCTTCACGCATCGTTATTCACCTCTTTTGTCCGATATCGAATGTGTAACGCTAAAATCAAATCAATGAGAAAGTGGGCAAAAATCGTGACCCATAAATTACCCGTCCATTCATATATAAAGCCAATCCAAAAACTTAAACTGACGACAGCAACAAGAAGAAGCCATCTTCTCCAATAACGAATATGCAATAAACCGAAAATGACGCTCGCAAAAAGTAAGCCAACGTGCGTCTGAATGACACCGCGAAATAACAATTCTTCACAAAATGCAATCATTGCAGTCATAATAAAAATGTGCGGAACCGAGCGAGAACGAAATAGCTTTTCGTTAATCCCACCATCATCATACCACTGTTCAGGCACATAACGAATGAGTAAAAAATCGACAAAAAGAACGAGCGCTGCACAACCGCCACCATATAATAATATTTCCCGCACATCCCATTGCCATATCGCAAAAAATGTTACAGGGGTAAATAAATATATGCCTAATGCGAGCGCAATAAGAAAAATAAGCGCTTGTGTGAAATACAAGTGATATACCATTTCCTGTTCACTTATTTCATTGGCGATCTCGATTTGTTTTTTAATCATTTGTCCTCCACCTTTATCGAAAACATCGCACGAAGCTCTTCGCGCCACGGGCGCAACCGCATTTGCGGAATATGTTTCACAGGAGCATTTACGTATATATGGGCACCACATCGGTCACAACAACGTTCATTCGGAAGTGGTTGTTGTTCAAAATAGGAAAGCATCGCACGCCGACGACAAGTTTGTTCGTGTACCCATCGTTGCATAAATATCCATTTGCTCATTTTCTCTTTTTTTCTTTGCTCGATATAGGCATACAGTTGTTTGGCTAATATGTGTATATCTTCTTGAGCATTCATTTGTTCTAACCAATATAAAAGAAGCCGTTGTTGTACATCTGTTAATCCCGTCTCTTTCTGTCCATGACGTAAAGCATCTAGCGCATAAACGATTTGCTCTTTTGTCGGAAATTCGGCATCGATCATCGCTTGTCCGAGTTGCTCGTCTCCTAGCGCATACAATAATATCGCGATGCTTTCGTTTCCATCTCGCCCGGCGCGTCCAACTTCTTGCCAATATGCTTCCGGTTGCGTTGGCAAATGAAAATGAATGACGAAGCGAACGTTCGGTTTATCAACACCCATTCCAAACGCATTCGTACAACAAATGACATGTAACTGATCATAAACGAACTGTTGTTGAATAAGAAGCCGCTGTTCGCCATCCATGCCTCCATGATAGTAGCCAACACGATGATCTCCATGTAACATGTTTGCTAACGTCTCTGCCCATTGCCGACTCGATACATAAACGATGCCTGGCTTAGGCAATATAGCGATCAGCTGTTTTAACACTTCTATTTTCTCTTCTAACGTATGGACGTATTGAACATATAAGCAAATGTTCGTCCGATCAAGTGGGTACATATGCTGTTTCACTTGATCGAGCTTAAGCGTTGCTACAATGTCATCAATCACTTGACGGGTTGCGGTTGCTGTTAGCGCTAAACAAGGCGGATTGCCGAGCGTTTCACGAAGAAGACCGAGCTTTAAAAAATCAGGACGAAAATCGTGTCCCCATTGTGAAATGCAATGCGCTTCATCTACAACAAACAACGAAATGTTTATACGCGTTAGCGCTTCAATGAGCAAAGGAGATTGTAAAATTTCAGGCGAAGCATAAATAAAACGGTACGATGCTAATTCATGTAACACGTCTTTTTTTTCCCGATAGGAAAGAAAACGATTCAGTGCGACAACACGTTTTTCGCCGCGGTTTTTAAGCTGTTGTACTTGGTCTTCCATAAGGGAGACGAGCGGTGAAATAATTAGCACACTACCGTCCAATATGTAGCCAGGAAGCTGATAGCAAAGCGACTTTCCCCCACCGGTCGGAAGCATAGCGACACAATTTCGTCCGTTAAGCACATCTTCAATAATTTCTTTCTGTCCGATGCGAAACGAATCGTAGCCAAATCGCTCCTTTAATATGTTAATCATCTTCCTGATCCCACCTTGCTAGTGCGAGCCGAATTTCAAAATAAGAAACGTCTGGCAATGCTTCTTTCATTGCCCGTAATTTTTTCGTTTTTAATTGTCGTGCCTGTTGTATAATGCGCTTACGTTTATTTTCCTCTAAAAATGGCGCTGTCACAAACGACGGGATATATGTCGCAATCTCTACAATATGATCTTCAATCGTTCCTTTTTTCAATCGCCGCAACTCGGCAATTTGTTCAATTGAATATCCTTCTTTTAACATTTCCCAAGTTTTTTGAGCTGAACTCGTTAATTGTGTGCGCGTTTGTTCACGCAATGAAAAGAGAAGCGGAAATGTTTCCTTTTCTTTTTCTATCGTCTCAAGTATAAAATGCAACACATTTTGAAACGATAGCGATACAGCTACATCTCCTTCTTTTATGGCATAAGCAATTTGTTCGTTCGTCCATCCGATGCGCGCATGACTTGTCAACCGCCAAACAAAAATGTTTGCGTCTTTTTCTTCTACACGGCTGAGTAGCTCATACATTTCTCCATATAACGACCGCGTGATCGTCTGCATATGTTTATGTTGAAAAAGCCATCGCTTCACAAATGATTGAATGCGCTCATCGCGATGTACGGGCTCAAACGACGTACGATGAATGATGTTTGTGACCGTTTGAATAAGCAAAGAAAGCCTCTTCCAAAATAAAGTGGCTTCATTCATATATTTCCATCCATTCACGTAAGGAGGAAAGACAAAACGACGAAGTTCCTCTTTTCCGCTTAAAGTTGTGCGATATATATGCTCGTCTACTTGTCTAATCCATCCGTTAGCTTCTAATTCGCGCGCCATATGAAGCAAACGAGAACGATCAATCGGCACTGTTCCAAATAGCCGACTAACGTTATACCATTTACTATCTTGCAACGTTTGCGCCGTTTTTTTCCCATTCAGCAAATGATCAATGGCAGCGAGTGACCGCTCGCCACGAAAACGATCGATACAAAATAAAACGATGTGTTGTAACATGCAACATTCACTCCATTTTCCCTTTCATTTTACCAGATTAAGCGAAAGGATGTGAGGGAAAACTAAGGACTGATAAGCATTTTCAATGGAGTTTTTTATTGAAAAGTTGTCGGAACACATTTATTATAAAAGTGTGAGGAATACGTTTCCAACGTTTCATACGAAGCGATTGGTTCCATATAATTAAGGAGGGTCATTGTATGCCAAAGTACACAATTGTTGACAAAGAAACATGTATTGCCTGTGGTGCATGTGGAGCAGCTGCACCAGACATTTACGACTACGATGATGAAGGCATTGCGTACGTTACATTAGACGACAACCAAGGTATTGTGGAAGTGCCAGACGTATTAATCGATGATATGATGGATGCGTTTGAAGGCTGTCCAACAGACTCGATCAAAGTCGCGGACGAGCCATTTGATGGCGATCCAAACAAATTTGAGTAAGAGCACCGAAGGGCAAACTTCACATGAAGCTTGCCCTTTTCTTTTGTTCAGTCATTGTCACTACTTGTCCAATCGACTATAATAAAAAAGTATACATAATGAAAAGGAGGAATTTGGCATGGCGTTTGAAAACAAAGTTGTTGAAGCGTTTATTGAAATTCCAACGGGTAGCCAAAACAAATACGAATACGACAAAGAGCGTGGTGTGTTTAAGCTCGATCGCGTCTTGTATTCACCAATGTTTTATCCTGCTGAATACGGTTATTTGGAAAATACACTTGCGTTAGACGGTGATCCACTTGATATTTTAGTGATCGTCACAAATCCAACATTCCCTGGTTGCGTCATCGAAACGCGTGTGCTCGGCTACTTAAACATGGTAGACGGCGGAGAAGAAGATGCAAAATTGATCGGCGTTCCTGTTGATGACCCTCGCTTTGCTGATGTACGCAGCCTTGAAGACCTTCCGCAACATAAGTTAAAAGAAATCGCTCATTTCTTTGAGCGTTACAAAGACTTAGAAGGAAAGAAAACAGAAATTGGCACGTGGGAAGGTCCGGAAGCAGCAGCGAAACTTATTGAAGAATGCATCGCTCGCTACAATGAACAAAATAAATAATGTCACGTTTGAAGCTGGCTTTTCGCCAGCTTTTTGTCTTTTTTCCGAACATTTATACATAAAAACGCTTTCATTTGTATGACCTTTCCGAAAGTTATTGACACATGTATACGGTTATGTTAAATTATCAGAAATTTAAAAACTTATGATTTGAAAGGAGCGGATATTTGTGGTTCGCATTTTAGTATCTGATGCGATGAGCGAAGAAGGTCTTGCCCCACTTCTTGCTGATCCAACGATTGAAGTCGTACAAAAGAAAGTCACAGAAGTCGAAGATGAGCTTGACACGTTTGATGCGTTGCTCGTTCGTAGCGCAACGAAAGTCACGGAACAACTACTTCAAAACATGCCGAATTTAAAAATTGTTGGGCGTGCTGGAGTCGGTGTCGACAATATCGACGTTGACGCAGCGACACGACATGGTGTTGTCGTCATTAACGCCCCAAATGGCAATACGATTTCTACAGCGGAACATACATTTGCGATGATGGCTTCATTAGTGCGCCGTATTCCACAAGCGCACATTTCGGTTAAATCACGTGAATGGAATCGTTCCGCTTTCGTCGGTGTCGAGTTATTCGGAAAACATTTAGGAATCATTGGCTTTGGGCGCATCGGCTCTGAAGTAGCGAAACGGGCGCGCGCGTTCGGTATGCACGTCCATGTGTACGACCCATTTTTGACGAAAGCACGAGCAGAAAAAATTGGTGTCGATGTTTGCACGCTTGATGAATTGCTTGCGCAAGCGGATATCATTACAGTACATACACCGCTCACAAAAGAAACAAAAGGTCTTCTCGGTCCAAAAAACTTAGCAAAAACGAAAAAAGGTGTCTATTTAATTAACTGCGCGCGCGGTGGAATTATCGATGAACAAGCGCTTCTTTCTTTTTTAGAAAACGGACACGTGGCAGGCGTCGCTCTCGATGTATTTGAACAAGAACCGCCAGGAGATCATCCGCTTCTTTCGTTTGATAATGTCATCGTCACCCCGCATCTTGGGGCATCAACGATCGAGGCGCAAGTGAATGTCGCGACACAAGTCGCTGAAGAAGTATTAAAATTTTTACAAGGTAAACCCGTTACGTCGTCCATTAATTTACCGACATTATCAAAAGATGTATACGAAAAAATTCAAGCGTTTTATACATTAGCTCGCAAAATGGGCATTGTCGCTTCCCAATATATGAGCGAACCTGTACAAGAAATTGCGATTACGTATTCCGGTTCCGTCGCCGATTTAGAAACGACATTTATTACACGTAGCTTGCTCGCTGGATTTTTAAAACCGCGCGTCGCTTCAACAGTCAATGAAGTGAATGCGGCAATGATTGCTAAAGAGCGCGGCATCGCCTTTAGCGAAAAGTTTTCAGCTAATGGTAATGACTATAACAACAGCATTACATTAACGGTATATGGTGAAAACAAAACGTTTACGATGAAAGGAACGCACATCGCCCACTATGGCGATCGCATCGTTCATTTTAACGGCTTTGCGATCGACTTTGCTC
The DNA here is from genome assembly GCF_013761015.1 of Anoxybacillus ayderensis. Taxonomy (NCBI): domain Bacteria; kingdom Bacillati; phylum Bacillota; class Bacilli; order Caryophanales; family Anoxybacillaceae; genus Anoxybacillus; species Anoxybacillus ayderensis. The sequence continues at coordinate 48,294 of NZ_JACDUV010000007.1, read as the reverse complement.
CAGAAGGGCACCTACTATACATTCAACATCATGACAAACCAGGAATGATCGGAAAAGTCGGAAACATTTTAGGCGACCATCAAGTAAACATTGCAACGATGCAAGTCGGACGCCAAGAAGCGGGCGGAAAAGCGATTATGATGCTTTCGCTCGATAAACCGCTCGATGATGCAATCGTTGAAACACTCGAGAAAATTGACGATATTGATGTTGTAAAAAGATTGGAAGTATAAAAGGTTCAGCCTCGTGGCTGAACCTTTTTTTATCCAAGCGGAACCGCTTTTCTTTGTCCTTTCGAAAACGTCATAATTTCTGTGTAACCGACTGTTTTTGCGAGAGCGATCGCTCGATCATAATCCGCCCCGACATCTTGAGGAACGTGTGCATCAGACGATAACACAATCGGAATGCCTTTGTCATAGCACATTTGCAGTAGACGAGGATCAGGGTATAGCTCTCCGACTGGTTTACGCAATCCTGCGGTACTAATTTCTACGCACGTTTTCGAGTTTGCTAGTGCTGTCGTTGCACGATCGTACTGTTCAAGCAAAAATTCCTCATCTTCTGGCACGTATTTAAAAATTTTCACTAAATCTAAATGACCGATGATATCAAATAAGTTCGATTCAGCTAACGTCACGACTTGATCGAAATATTTTCGGTATGTATCGTATATATCCCGCCGATCCCATTCTTTTCGAAATTCAGCTAAATCAATGCCGAAGTCATCCACCCAATGAATCGAGCCGATGACATAGTCGAAATCATAAGCGCGAATAAATTGCGCCATTTCTTCATGCTTACCTGGCGTGTAGTCCATTTCAATCGACATTTTCACGTCAATTCCGGCATCCCACGCTTCGTGAAATAAACGAACGTAATCAGCCATATCATAATAGCGGCGCTCTTCAATCCACGCATTCGATAAAATGTTTTTCGTTTGGTAAAAGTGATACGCATGTTCGGAAATACCGAAATGTTCAATGCCTTTTCGCGCGGCTTCGTCCGTAAATTGCTTCAAATAGTCGAGCGTTAACGTCCCGCGCTCTAAATGATTATGGTAATCTGTTAACATTGTTTTCTCCCCCTCTCTCGTATTGTTTTACATTATATAGCACATCTCTCTCTTTTTCTAGTTATTCAATCCAACAAGAAACAATAAATGAATGCACGCGGCCATACCAACAACAACGAGCACTCGTTTCATCATGTCTTCCATCGTCTATTCCCTCCCGTTTGCGATAACCATATATGTTGTATGCAAAAATACGAACGGTTAGAACGATAGAAGGTTACATTTTACAATTGCTTTACAATGGGATAAAAAAGTGTTCCAGCGAGCGATTGCAAGAAATGTTGTTGCGCCCGATCATAGCTAATAAGCACACACGTAGCTGGACCAGCAGAAGCATATAGCGGAAGGGAACAACGAAGTGGTCGTTCCCCATGTACAAGCTTCCACTCATGCCATATTCCTTTTGAGCCAACTGGAATGATTTCATATACACCATCTAACTGCAACAATGTGCGAAATAACGAAAGCGGAATGATCCGATCTTTTTTTTGTATAACTGCTTCACCAACGAGCGGCTCGCCAATGACCGCCCAACATGCACCCGTCGGCGTAACATTTATCCTTTTTTCTGTTTTGCGCACCGTGCCGACAGCTACAAAACCGACAGCTGATTGCATGAGCGGCATGTTTGATTCGCTACTTCCTGTTATAGGGAGCGACAACTGCAATTCTTCCATCGTTTGTTGAACGCCTGCGACAAGTGCATGCCATGCATCGTCGTTCACAAAATTTTGTAAAACAAAAGCTTTTGGTGTTGCCCCTATACTCATCAGTTCCATCCATGCTACTCGCGCCCCATAGTACGCAACAACATCGTATGGTACATTTACAACATCATCTTGTTTTAAGCCAATGCCACCTGAACAATCTGTCGCCAAAACAAGTTCGTTTTCTTCATCAAGCGGCACACATAATACGTCACGCATGCCGCTCCCCCCATACCCGTTGCAACGTTTTTGAAACGACAACAGCAATCGCTACATTGACCCCGGTAGCTAGTGCAAGAGAAGGGATGATGGACAGTACAAATGCCGGGCTTATGATCCATACAAAAGGCAACGGTGCAATCAGTGCATTACCGATAAAAAAACATATATAACTAGAAATGAACCATCCTCTTCTCATCAACAAGCCGACAACGTATAAAAGAGCTGCCATTTCAATAGCCACAAGTATATGAAAAGGCCCAAGCGGAAATCCGCCAAATAAAGCAGATACAATATGCCCAACACTTGCAACGACCGCCGCAGCTGTTGGACCGAGCAAAAACGCAGCAACAACTGCTGGAGCACTATCTAATGCAATACTTCCAATTGTAAAAGGAATTTTTATAAGTGAACCGATGACCGATAAACTAATAAACATAACGAGCAATGTGAAACGCCTCATTATGATTCACCCTTTTTTTCGTTTTTATCCCGAAACACGATCGCGCTTCGTTCATATTCTACGTCTTTCACGTGTAAACGAGCGTTAACAACGCGTGCAATGGCAAATAAATAGTCTGATAAACGATTCATATATTGTAAGACGACTTCGTTCGTTTGTTGTTGCTTCATTAGCGCAACGACACAACGTTCTGCTCTTCGCGTCACGGTACGTGCCATATGCAATGCTGCTGCTTGCGGCGAACCTCCCGGCAAAATGAATCGTTCAAGCGGCGGTGCTTGTTGAATATATGCATCGATGCGTTCTTCTAAAAACTTCACCATTTCCGCCTTTACTTTGTATGGTATTTTTTCACCGACAATGGCCAAATCACCGCCACAATCAAAAAGTTCATGTTGAATGCGTTGCAATTCTTCATAAATGTCGCGAAACTTCTCATCCTGTAATAACGTCATCGCCCAACCGATGACAGAATTCGCCTCATCAATCGTTCCGTACGCTTCAACACGTACATCGTTTTTATCGACTCGTCCTCCAACTAAACTTGTTTGTCCTTTATCGCCTGTTTTTGTATATAATTTCATGTTTTCCCTCCTACTTGATTCGTTCATTGATCCCACACCATACGTAATCGACACGGTTACATATGCTCGCTAGCTGTTGATACGTCCAGCCAACCATATCTCTCCATGCCCGTTCATGCGTATCGATCGGCACGATACCTTGCCCAATATCGCAACCAATCCAAACGACCGTCCGTTCTCCCGCTTGTTCCCATCGCTTCCACGCGCACATATACGATCGGATCGCTTCCTTTTCATCGTCCGTATAAGGAGAAAAATATTCGCGAATCCAATGTTCTATTCCTTCAAGCACAACAACAGATGCGGTTTCATCATGTGGAAGCGGAAACATATTTTCATATGCACAATACCAACTATATGGCGTATGCGCGAATGAATAATGGGCATTTACCCATTTTCGCTTCCCTTGAAATGCACCGCCGCTAACGAAATGCATCGCTTTCTCTCCTTCCATCGTTCCTTCGTATTATAAAGCGTCACTCCTTCGCCAAACGGAACGTGCCATTCCCAAAACGGACGGATGTCTGGTGCGTACTTCGATAATATATAACGAATCACACCGCCGTGCGTCACAACGACAACATGTGAAACCGATCGATGAATCGCATCGCTAACGGCTTGTTCAATACGAGCTTCAAACTGAGCAAACGTCTCACCGTTTGGAGGCGCATAGCGAAACGGATCGTCTAACCAACGACGATACGCTTTGACCGTTTGCAATTGCTCATACGTTTTTCCTTCAAAATCACCAAAATTCAGTTCTCGCCAACGATAAGAACATTCAATGACATGATTCGGGAACAACAAATGCGCCGTTTGGCGACAACGGAGCAAATCGCTTGTCATGACGATTTCTGGCTTCAGCTCATGCGACACATTTTTCGGCTGAATTACTGGCACATTCGTCCAACCGATATATTGTTTCGCTTCATTTTCTTTCGTTACAAAATGGCGAACGTATGTAATAGCCAAATGACGAGCCATAAAAACGTTTCGCCTCCTTCAACAAACGCTCCAAGCACATCGCCTGTGATTCCACCAAATTGCTTCACAGCAAACGCACGCGCGACGACATAAAACAACATAAGCGCAAAAAACAATATGATCGTTTCACGCGATAATAAAACAATGAATGCGTACACCATAACGAAAGGTACATAGCGGTGATCGACATGTTGACGAAATGCGGCTGCCATCCCTGTCTGTTTCGCAAGCGGCGTCGTCAATAAAAGCAACGTCATGCCAAGACGTGAAAGTAACGGAATGCAAAAAAGAGAAAACAACGACATGTGCGCAACAGTCTCAAATAGAAAAACGAAACGGAAGCCAAGTAAAAATAAAATGGAGAGCACCGCAAACGCCCCGACGCGCGAATCGCTCATAATATCAAGACGACGCTGTCGATCGCGATATGAAAAATACGCATCGCTGCAATCCATCCATCCGTCAGCATGCAAACCTCCGGAAAGAAAAATAGAAAAAAACATGAGCAAAAATGATAAGACGAGCACAGACACATGATGAAACATGAACATGTACAAAACAACGAGAAACGATCCAATTATCGCACCGACGAACGGAAACGACAGAACAGCTGCGCGTGCTGTTCGTTCATTCCAGTCCACTTGTATACGGAGCGGAAGCACAGTTAAAAATTGCGCAGCCAACATTACGCCACGCCACATGGCCATCTTCCTTTCTTTACAATCGGCAATCCGTAACGCATCAAAATCGCCACATCGCTTAATGTGACAAGATGTTGATGTAATAAACCGAGACCGTGCATATACATATACGTTCCTCGTTCATTAGGTACACCATCATAAAACACTTCATTACTTACAATGATTAGTCCTTTAGCTTTGTTACCTAACTGTTTCATTTGTTGAACGATGCGCGGTACTTTTCCATGTACATCCCATATATGATCGCGAAACAACTCATTTGCCCATAAATTTGTTAAGCAATCAAGCAGCACGATATCACGTTTGGAAAACATAGAAATGATTCGATCGAGATCATACGGCTGTTCCCACGTTTGCCACCGATCACGTTTTCGTTGTTGTTGATGATGAGCAATGCGCGCCTCCATTTCTTCATCTGTGCGCATCGCTGTCGCAATATAATGAAGTGAATGTGTTGCTTCCGCCATTGTTTTTGCCCATTGTTCTGCAAATGAAGACTTTCCGCTGCGCACCCCACCGCTAATAAATACGATCATTTATGCCACCTCCTTAAATAAGAAAGGAGACGATCGTTCTCTTCTTTCGTTCGAATCGCAAAACGGACATATTTTCCGTCCAGTCCTTGAAAATTAAACGTATGGCGAGCGACGATACCTTGTTGCAACAAAAAAGGAAAAAGTGTCATCGTTTCATCATGCAACATATAAAAATTGACAACAGACGGTGAATAGCGATAACCCATCTCAGTAAGCTGTGAAAATATTCGTTTTCGCTCTGAAGCGATGTATGTTTTTGTTCGTTCGACAAATGCCTCATCGTTCAATAATTGTTTTCCGATTTGTTGAGCGATCGTGTTCACGCTCCATGGCGGTTGCTTTTCCGTTAACTTTTTTACGACATGCTCATGCGCTAACACATAACCGAGCCGTACACCTGCCAATCGGTACATTTTCGTTAATGACCGTAGCACAATTAAACGATCAAATGTGTGTAAAAAAGAAGAAACGGAATAACCATCGAGCCAAAAATCGTAAAACGCTTCGTCGACAATAACATATACCCCTTCATCATGTGCTGCTTTTAATAAAGCATACATCGTTTCTTTTGACCATATCGTACCTGTTGGATTGTTCGGATGACAAACGAATAGCGCGTGTAAAGACGGCAAGCGTTCTATCATTTGTTCGATCGGTAGTTGCCAATGTTCATCTAACATAAACGAGTGAACGGTACAACCGTAAGCTTCACATGCGCGACGATATTCTGTAAACGTCGGCTCAATGATGCCAATATGTTGACCGGCAAATTGTTCAGCAAGTAAATAAATGCATTGGGCAGCACCATTTCCGACAAATACATGGCTGCGCGCGACACGCTCTCGTTCAGCAATCATCGTTTGAAGCGATTCACTTCGCTCCTCTGGATATTCGCTCATCCAACGTAACCACTGTTGTTCTGTTAGTATATATTCGTACTGCATTGGATTGACATTGACGCTAAAATCAATATATGAGCTCGGCATATTTATTTGCATCGCTTCATATAAACGATGTGGATTAGCCCCATGTGCAGGCAAGCGCAAGCAAACTCCCTCCTATCGTAAAAGCAACGGTCGTGCGTATCATGATTGCCACCGCTCGTTTAATGTGCCGAGCAGCAAGCGGAACAGACGCATCTCCAATCGTTGGTCGGACGGATACGACACCGTAATATGTGTTTACTCCTCCGAGTTGAACATGTAACAACGCAGCCATCGCCGCTTCGCACCATCCGCTATTTGGACTTGGGTGATTGCGGGCATCGCGAAATAATAGTTTCCATGCTCGTTTATTTGCACGATGAACAAACAGCATAACGAACGCTGTTAGTCTAGCAGGAATGTAATTAAGTACATCATCAAATCGAGCCGATGCCCAACCAAATTGAGCATATCGCTCGTTTTTATAGCCGAGCATCGAATCGCACGTATTTACAGCGCGATACAACATCGCTAACGCTCCCCCGCCAATAAAAGCATAAAAAAGAGGGGCGGTTACTCCGTCACTCGTATTTTCGGCTACTGTTTCCACACATGCACGTACGATCCCTTCTTGTTGTAACGTTTTTGTATCACGCCCGACAATCATTCCCACCTTTTTTCGGGCTTCATCAATATCCCCTCTTTCTAACGGATCGAGGACATCGTACGCTGCGTTCGCTAAACTGGTTGGCGCAATCGAAGTAAAAATGATCATTGCTTCAATGAATATGCCGAATATAAATGAAAGTCGGTAGGCGCTAACAATCAGTCCGTAACTTATGATCAACGTCACCGTACAAACGACAAACAGCGTGAATATTCCTTTTCCTTTTCTCCATCTTCCTTTGTTCAAACGACGATCCATGAACGCAATCAGTTGCCCAATCCAACAAACAGGATGAAACCGACGAGGATCAGCAAATATGCGATCGAGCAAAAGCGCAAGCCACACCGCCCATATGTGCGTCATCGACTGTCACCCTTTCGCTTTCGGTAGCGATCAATTGCTGTTTGCGTCGCTTCATATACAAGACGAGCGATTTGTTTGCCGATCGATGTGATCGTTCCAGCGTATTCATAATACGTTCCTTGTTGAGACGCAGCGATGACCGTCGAATCTGTCGATGTTCCTGTCGCAATGGTGTGGGTTTGGGGATCGATGACTTGTTTATCGTACAGCGCCTTTGCTTTTGCTTCTGTTGCGGTCATTAACGCTTGCACAAACGCAGCTTCTGATAAGTGTGCATCAATAAAAATAAACGTATTAATCGTGCCCGGAGAAGCGACTACATCTGTACGACGCCACGCCTGTGCACTATCAACCGCATTTCCAACCCCTGCCGTTACGGCAACGAAAAGGCGAACATCTTCATGAACAGACGCAAACGCGACATCATTTACACAAACAGCAGTCATCATCCCAACGGTCCACTGCTCATCAAAACCGTGTTGTCGCAAAAATTGAATCATTTCTTGCTTTGCATCATCACAACGATAATCAAGCGGAACATGCCGATTGACAAACATTGTTGCCCAGCGCGTTCCACCGCCAACGAGCGCAGAGGAAAGCACTTTAAACGGTTTCGCTGTTTCAATGACGATCATCGTTTCATTTTGCTTGACATGCCATAGCACATCATTCATAGGCTGCTCTAAAAACGGAACGAACGTCACAAGCGGTTTTGGCAACACCGGATGCTCATATCGTTTCATGTTTGTTTCAAATATGGATGCAATCATCGATTCATTTAACAACTCTTTCGGTGTACCGCATGCAACAGCTTCTCCATCTCGCAAAAAAAGAAGGCGATCACAATAGAGCGATGCAATGTTTATATCGTGAAAAATAGCAACGATCGTCAGCTGCGATTGCTTTAATAAATTAAGCAATTTAAATTGTTGTGCCACATCCATATGGTTTGTCGGTTCATCTAGGAGCAATACATGCGGTTGTTGTGCCAGCGCTCGAGCAAGCGCGGCACGCTGACGTTCTCCACCGCTTAACTGCTCTAATAAAGCATGTTGTTTATGCGACAATGTCACCGCATGGAGTGAGTCGCTAACGACTTGCTCATCTTCCTTTGTCCATTTCGGAAAAAGAGTTGATTGATAAGGATAGCGACCGAGCTCAACCATTTCTTTCACTGTATATCCAAACGAAACATCTGTATGTTGCGGCAACGTAGCGATCAATTTTGCATATTGTTTCGGCTTATATGTTTCAATATGTTGACCACAAACAAAAATGTCCCCTTGCTGTAAAGCAAGTTCGCGGCTTAACAGTTTTATTAACGTCGTTTTTCCTGATCCGTTTGGACCTAAAATACCGAAAAACTCTCCTTCATATACTGTAAATGAAACATGTCGTAATACTTGTTTTTCACCATATCGATACGAAACATCCTTTACATCAATCATGTTGATCCCGTCTTCCGTCTTAAACTTTTAAACAACAATATCGCAAATAAAGGGGCGCCGATGAGGGCGGTAATGACCCCGATCGGCAACTCTCGCGGTGAAACGATCGTTCGCGCGACGACATCCGCTAATACTAAAAACGTTCCGCCGTATAAAAAGGAGAGCGGCAACAATTTTCGATGGTTCGCCCCGCAAATGAGACGAGTCATATGGGGAATAACGAGCCCGACGAATCCGATCGTTCCTGATACAGCTACCGCCGCTCCTGTAAGCAAGGAAGCGCTAAGTAAAATCGCTAGCTTTTTTTGTAACAAATGTACGCCAATATTGGCAGCGACCCGCTCACCGAATGAAAAGGCGTTTAACTCGCGAATATGTGCAAATAAACCGAGAGAACCGATGATAAAAAACGGAACAAATAAAGACACGTACGACCAGCCGCGCATCGCGACGCTCCCCATGAGCCAGCTAATAACTTGACGCAACTCTTCGCCGCTAAAAGCGACCATAAGCGAAATGAGCGAACCGAAAAACGCATTCATGATAATGCCGATTAAAACAATCGTCTCCATCGCCATATTTCGTTCCGCAAGCCGTGCAAATAATAAAACAAACAATAATGTCACGAGCGCAAATATAATGCTGACGATCGGGAGCGTAAAACGTCCGAGAATCGAAAACTGAAGCTGAAAGAAAAAGACAAGCACGGCGCCAACGGCTGCCCCAGACGACACCCCGATGGTATACGGATCGGCCAGAACGTTTTTCAAAAGTCCTTGAAACGCTACCCCTGCAAGTGCTAAAGATGCCCCGATCAGAAAGGCGAGTATGACTCTCGGTAAACGAATCGCAACAATAATTTGCGAAACGGTGGCAGGAACATTTGTCGGCGTATGAAACAACTGATGTAATAGCGTCTCCCATATAGAAGAAAAGGGAATCGATTGTGATCCAATCGATACCCCTAACAACAAAGCAAACGTTGCAATAAGCAATGCGCTCATGTAATTATTTAAAAATGTCTGGATAAACGACTTTGGCAATTTCTTCGACCCCTTCAGCTAAACGTGGTCCCGGACGAGAAACTAAATCAGAATTGACATCGTATACTCGTTTATTTTTAATTGCAGGGACATCTTTCCAAGCTGGGCGAGCGAGCACTTGCTCGACAGCGTTCGGTGTGTAATAACCGTATGTTGTAATAATGACATCTGGATTTAGCGCCACTGCATCTTCTTCTGTAAACATCGGCCATCCTTCTTGATCGCCTGCTGCATTTTTTGCATGAATGATCGTTAACATTTCATCCATAAATGTTCCTTTTCCAGCGGTATAAATTTCAGGTGCAGGAGAAACTTCCACCCAAACGGTTGCTTCTTCTTTTACTTCTTTTGCTTTTTCAGCAATGGCATCAATTTTTTGCTTCATTTGTTGCACAACATCGGCTGCCTCTTTCTCTTTCCCTGTCGCTTTCCCGATCAGTTCAATCGACGCATATACATCGTTGAACGATGTGGCGTTTGGCACTACAATAACTGTAATGCCCGCATCTTTTAATTGCTTTAATCCTTCCTCAGAATTGTGAGCGCTTGATGCATGCGCAAGCACAACGTCTGGTTGAAGTGAAATAATTTTTTCAACATTAAACTCCATACCACCAATTTTTTCTTTGTTTTTCACATCTTCTGGATAGTTATCAAAATCGCTTACACCGACAATTTTGTCACCAAGCCCTAACGCGTATGCAATTTCTGTATTGCTCGGAATGAGCGAAACAATTTTTGTCGGTTCTTTTTCAATTGTGACATCGCCAACCGCATCTTTTACCGTAACCGGAAATGCAGCCTCCTCTGTTTTCGCCTCTTGCTTCGTTTCTTTTGCTGGCTCCGCGTTATTGCTGCACGCTGCTAATCCGAGCGTCAATACGAGCGCAAGAAGCCACACATATTGTTTCCATTTCTTCATCGTTTTTCCCCCTTTTATGTATATCAAATAAAAAAGCTCATTCCAAATGGAATGAGCTGGAAACAACAAAAGACAACAACTTCCCCTTGTCGTTTCGCCGTCTCACTCCCCGAAGACGCGAATGACGGTGCAAAAAGGCAGGTCTACTGACTTATGCGTCATCCTACTTTGAAGCCTTCCCGTACAAATTGTACAGTGGCGATTTTCATTTCGTCAGCATTTACAGTTGCGGGGACAGTTCTGGACTTGCACCAGATTCCCTATTAAGTCTACTAGGTTGCCCGTTCGACACCTTTTTGCAACGAATGTATGTAATTGTCGAACAATTTCTACGTTTCTATCATAGCGAAAAATATCGCTGATGACAATAAAAAATTTCTATTTCAATGGCAATGTAAACGTAAACGTCGTTCCTTCTCCTAGTTTGCTATGGACAGCAATCGTTCCTTTATGCGCTTCAACGATGTTTTTCGCAATCGCAAGACCTAAACCTGTACCTGAGCGACCGCGCGTGCGCGCTTTATCCGCTTTATAAAAACGCTCAAACACAAAAGGCAAATCTTCTTCTGCGATGCCTGAGCCAGAATCTTGCACAGAGATGCGCACGACTTCTTCCCCCGCATCGACAATAACACGTACTTCGCCACCGTTATCTGTATGACGAAGCGCATTATCAATTAAATTCGTCAACACTTGTTCAATGCGGTCGGGATCGAACGAAACGATGAGCTCATCGTTCATTTCAACAAGCAAACGAACTCCTTTTTCTTTCGCTAACGCTTGAAACTTATGAATGATGCGCTCGATATACGGTCTAAGCGGCACTTGTTCTTCATGGAGCGTTAAATGACCTGCTTCCATGCGCGCTAAATCAAGCAAATCGTTCACAAGACGACCCATGCGCAACGATTCGTCATAAATCACCTTTGCCAATTCTTTTTTCTCTTCATCTGTCGCGGCAATATCATCGACGATCGCTTCACTATACCCTTGCAACATCGCAATCGGCGTGCGCAACTCATGCGAGACGTTTGCGATAAAATCTTTGCGCAACTTATCAAGCCGTCGTTCCTCCGTCATATCGCGAAGCACCGCAACGGCTCCCCGAATGACCTTGCCGTTGTATAACGGCGTCATAACAATGACCCAATTGCGACCTTGTAAAGCCATTTCTATCGCTTGTTCTTTTTCCTCCACTACCGCTTTCGTAAACAATTCATTCACTTCGGGAGGAAGTGGCAATAAATTATCGCTTTGCCCTTGCTCGTAATACCACGCTTGTAAAAATCGGTCAGCTGGTGGATTTGTAATGAGCACTTCACCGTTTCGATTGAATGTAATGACACCATCGGCCATGCTACTTAAAATGCTTGCTAACTGCTCCTTTTCTTGATTTAACGCATTAATATGAAACTGCAACTGCCGTCCCATTTGATTAAAAGCCATCGCCAGTTCCCCAATTTCATCATGAGTGACGATCGGCACTTTTGAATCAAATTTTCCACGCGCAATTTCGAATGCTACTTGCCTCATTTTTCGAAGCGGAGCTGTAATGCGTGTAGATAAGAAAAAGGCGAACACGGTCGTTAACACAATGGCGATAAACGCCGCAAGAAAAATAAATTTTGTCGTCTGTCTTGTCGTTTCTTCGACCGCTTTTAACGACTGGTATACAAATACCGCGCCATTTCCATCCGATGTATGAAGCGGAACGCCGACAATAAATAGTTCATTATATTCGTCGTTTCGCATCGTTTGATTTGGCATAAGCGTCCGTTTCACTACTTTTTCGCCATTAAATACGCGCCCTAACTGTTGATCTTGCTGAATGAACGATAGTGGCAAATCCGGCAGTTTTTCATTTGGTGAATACCAATAATGACGATCATCGATAATGATCATTAACTTTGATACATCATCCACCATCGTCCACGCAATGGAGCGCGCAAACGGCTCGTCATGTTCAGCGACGACCCGAGCCACTTTTGTCGCTTGTTGGGTAAGCTGATCACTTGTTTTTTCTAAATAATATTTTTCAAAAAAACCGAGCAATAAGACGGTTAAAATAAAAAGGACGAAAGCAACAAGCAACAAAATCGTCAGCCATAGTTTGCCGACTACACTACGCCATAACGCCATCATTCATTCACGACCTCAAATTTATACCCGACACCCCAAACGGTGACGATCATTTTCGCCGCAGCTGGCGACACTTTGTTTAGTTTTTCACGCAATCGCTTGACGTGTGTATCCACTGTGCGCAAGTCACCGAAAAATTCGTAATGCCATACTTCTTTTAGCAACTGTTCACGGTCAAACACTTTATCTGGCGATTTCGCTAAAAAGTGAAGCAACTCATATTCTTTCGGAGTTAAACTGACTTCATGTCCGTCCGCGGTCACACGATGTGCATCATGATCAATTGTTAAATGTGGGAAAACAAGCACATCCCGTGCTGTCGTATCCGTCGGTACGTAGGAAGCGTTGGCTGTGCGTCGAAGCAACGCTTTCACACGAAGCACGACTTCACGCGGGCTGAACGGTTTTACAATATAATCGTCTGTTCCTGCTTCAAACCCTTGCACGCGGTTCGCTTCCTCTCCTTTTGCTGTCAACATAATGACAGGCGTTGCTTTTTTCTCACGCAACTGTTTACATACTTCAATCCCATCTTTTCCTGGTAACATGAGATCAAGCAAAATTAAATCATAATCATTTTCAAGTGCTAACGCTAGCGCTTCTTCGCCGTTTTCCGCCTCATCAATGACATATTGTTCACGTTCTAAATACATGCGAAGCAAGCGGCGAATCCGTTCTTCATCATCCACAACTAAAATTTTAATTTCCTTCTCCATGATGTCATACCTCCTCTTTTTCTATTGTACAAAACCGCCAAACTTTTTTCTACTTCTCATAAAGAAAAGCGCAAAGCGCCCGCCTATCGGCGAAGAGCGCACAAGCCCCACCGAGGAGGCTGTCGCCGCCGCAGTGTGGGGCGGAGCGACTCGAGCCGATGGCGCTTGGAGCTAGACATCAACTCAAAATTTTATACTTTCTTATCTTTAAAAAAACGCCTTCATAGCGAAGGCGTTTTTAAGATCCAGCATATGAGTGTAAGCCAGCAATGACTAAGTTTACCGCCACTAAGTTAAACATAATGATCGCAAAACCAATAACCGCAAGCCATGCGGAACGTTCACCATGCCATCCTTTCGATAGTCGCAAATGTAAAAAGGCAGCATAAAACAACCACGTAATGAGCGCCCATACTTCTTTCGGATCCCAGCCCCAAAAGCGCGTCCATGCGATTTGTGCCCAAATCATCGCAAAAATAAGCGCACCGAGCGTAAATACCGGAAAGCCGATCGCTACGGAACGATAGCCAATTTCATCAACTAAATCTAAATTGACGTTTTTTACAAGCGGTTGTAACGCGGCTGCAATACGTTTGCGTAAAAGAAGGCGAAGCAAGCCATATAACGCAAGGCCAGAAAATAAAGACCAAATGACCGTATTTAATTTCCGCGCGTTAATGATCGCTGGCATGTCCACAAGCGGCTTCATGCGTTCTTCCGTTTTTAGCACTCCTTCATGCGGACCAACAAGCGCAGGCATATGGTATACCATTTCATCTTGCTTGCCATTTTTATCGATCCACTCAAACGTTGCTTCATAACCAGCAACGCGAAACGATGTTGTGACGATGACAAAACCAAGCGTACTAATTAAGAAAAATAATACAAATTCAAGCCAAAACGTTCGCTTACTCGGTTTCGATTGATCGACAACGCGAATTAAATAAATGAGTCCCGCGGCAAAACTAATCGCTAAAATCGCTTCTCCAGCCGCTGCTGTCGTCACATGAATATGCAACCAATCGCTTTGTAAAGCTGGGATGAGCGGCGAAATTTCCCGTGGAAACATGCTCGCATAAGCGATAACTAAAATGGCAATCGGTAAAGTAAATAAGCCGAGCAAGCTCGTTTTGTAAATAAAATAAATGACGATAAACGCTCCGACAAGCATCATGCCAAAAAATGTTGTAAACTCAAACAAATTGCTGACAGGTGCATGCCCAGCGGCAATCCAGCGCGTAATAAAATAACCGAGTTGAGCAATAAATCCAACGATCGTCACAAAAATCCCAATCGTTGCCCAACGGTCTACCCCTTCTTTCTTTTTGACTCGAATCGCGCCACCAAAGAAAAGCGTTGCAACTAAATAAAGAACAAAAGCCACGTATAGTAACGTGCTACTTAGCTGAACCACGATGTTCCCCCCTTATGACCGCTTGTCCGCTTGATCGATTGGCATGACAAACGGCGTATCGTTAAATATACCTTCAAGCTCTTTTTTCAGTCCAAACCAGTTTTTATTCGTATGTGCGGCAACGAGTACTTCGTCGTTCATCCGTCGAATCCATACGCGACGATGGTTCCAATACATTCCTTGAATAAGGCCGATCATAAAAATCGCGCCACCAACGCCTAAAATCCAAAGTGTAAAATCACGACGCACTGTTAATGCCGATACGTTTCGTGTTTCAATATTCGCAAATGCCATCTTATATTTGTTATTACCAAGCGGCTCAATTGTTTGACGAATGGCCGTGAAGCTCACTTCGCCTTTCGGACGATCTGGTGCAAACATTTTAAATACGAACGCTGGATTGTTCGGTACTTTCGAGCGCGTATTCGGATTGCCGTTTTCATCAAAATAAAAATCTGGAAAATAGCTTAATAGTTGTACTTTATATCCGTTACCAAGGTCATATTCTTTTTCTGGTTGAATTAAATCAACTGTAATTGTGCCAAACGATTTGTTCGTTTCCTTATCGGTGAAATGAAACGACATACTTTTTAACTCATCTAGCTTAAAATCAACTTGGTATAATGCGTAATAATCGTGTTTTAACGGTTCATTAACCCGAATTGAAAAACTTTTTATTTTTTTTAATTTCGGCTCTTCGCCCGCAACGACTGGACCAATACGTTCGTATAATACGACGTCGGTTTGATAGTTTTTCGCCATCATTCCGCTACCGACGCGATCAATCGCTGCTTGAAACGCTTCTTTCTCTTTTTCTTTCTCATAGACTTCAAAAATAAACTTTTTATTTTCTAAAAAATATTTTCCGTTCGTTCCCGGAATTTCTTTTATTTCTCCTTCACGAATCCACATGCTTTCGTCGACATACATGCCCGGAACGAAACGAAGCATCGCACCGATTAAAAAAATGATAAGCCCAATATGATTCACATACGGTCCCCAACGAGAAAATCGCCCTTTTTCAGCTAAAATATTTCCGTTTTCTTCTCGAACGCGATAGCCACGCTTTGTTAGCTTGTCGACGACGTTTCGAAATGCCGTTTCATCATGTTTTACTTTCGCGCGACTAAATAGACGTTGTCTTTGTAAAAATTGCTCGTTGCGCGTCACTCGTTGATTGTTTAACGCACGATATAGCGGTACAACACGGTCTAAACTACAAATGACAAGCGATACGCCAATGAGTGCAATAAGCAACATGTACCACCAAGAACTATACAAGTCATGAAAGCCAAGCGCATAGTACCATTTTCCAAGCAAACCGTACTGCTGCTCATAATATTCCGCTGGTGATACGGTTGGCGGAATGTACATTTGTTGCGGATAAATCGTACCGATCGCGGAAGCAACTAGCGTAATGACAATGAGCCAAACCCCAACTTTGACAGATGAAAAAAAGTTCCAAATTTTATCAATGATCGTTTTATTGTACGTTTGTGAACGGCGCGCGCTCCCTTCATAGCGCATATCTAACAACGCTGGCACTTCTTCGAGCGGCTTACCACACGCTTCACAAAGCACTGTTCCGATCGGGTTGACATGCCCGCATTCACATTTTACTTGTTCCATGTTGAAAACCCCTTACGGCTTAATTCGTTCCATATATTTTTTTACATCTTCTTCTGTCATCGTTCCTGTAATAATGTCTACAATTTTTCCGTCTTTGTCGATTAAAAATGTCGTTGGCAGCGGGTTAATATCGTACGCATTCATCACTTGATCTTGTTGATCAATGACAACTGGGAACGTAAGCTGAAAGCGATCAACGAATGTTTGTACCGTCACTTTCGCTTCCCCAACGTTAACAGCAATCACTTCTACCCCTTCATTTTTATATACGTTGTATTGACTATTGATGTGTGGCATCTCTTTTTCACACGGTTTACACCACGTTCCCCAAAAGTTTAAAAAGACACCTTTGCCACGGTAATCGGATAGTTGAATTTTGTCGCCATTTAAATCAGTAAGTACGAAATCTGGTGCTGAATCGCCCACTTGAATCGCTTTTTTCTCGACAAAAACGTTCGAATAAATCGTATAGCCGATCGCTGCAAGCATGATGGCTAAAATGACTGTTCGAAGCCAAAATCGCTTTTCTTTCATCGCCAACTCTCCTAATAAACCGTTTTCATCAACCTCATTATACAAGTTACCACTATATAAATAATGAAAATTATTTGAACAAACTGTGACAAAATTATGATACATACGGTGAACCAGCTAATGCAAGGGCACGCAATTGCTTCACTTCATGTGGTGACAATTCGCGGTAATCCCCAGGATTTAAACCTTTTAAATCTAAAAAGGCGTAACGTTCCCGCTTTAACTTTAAAACAGGGTGACCAATCGCTTCAAACATGCGGCGCACTTGACGATTGCGTCCTTCATGAATGCGAAGCTCAACAATGGCCGTCTGTTTTCGCTTATCAATTGATAATACTTTTGCTTTCGCTGGCGCTGTTACACCGTCTTCTAACATGACACCTTTTTCAAGTTGTTTCATTTTTTCGCGCGCTGGAATGCCTTTTACTTTTGCGATGTACACTTTTTCAATTTCGTAGCGTGGATGCATTAATATATTCGCAAACTCCCCGTCATTTGTTAACAACAACAACCCTGACGTATCGTAATCTAACCGCCCAATCGGATAAATGCGCTTGTTTACATGTTTGAAAAAGTCGGTCACTACTTTTCTTCCTTTTTCGTCTTTTACGCTAGAAATAACACCGCGCGGCTTGTACAGCAAATAATATACCGGCTCTTCGCGCTCAAGCGGAATGCCATCTACTTCAATGCGATCTTGTGGACTAACTTTCACTCCAAGCTCTGTGACAACTTTTCCATTTACTTTCACTTTTCCTTCGACGATCAATTGCTCTGCCTTTCTTCGCGATGCTACACCTGCATGAGCAATGACTTTTTGTAATCGTTCCATTTCATTCACCTCACTATATAGTTTTACCACATTCGGTACAGGAGTTCAAAAATAAGAAAGGAGAAAATCGCAGAGAATGCGACTTTCTCCTAGCCTCGCAATATTTAGGACAAATTGCCTTTTCACTTTATTTCCTCACCCTTTAAAATGATGTAATGTGTATTATAAAGTTTGTTACCTGTATTTACAACATTTCCTCTTTATTCCCCGAACATCCATAGTACGATAAAAAACGATACAACAAAGCTAATGAGGTCCGCAAGCAAGCCGACTTTCAGCGCATCGCCCATTTTGCGAATGCCGACCGCACCGAAGTAGACGGTAAGTACATATAACGTCGTTTCTGTGCTTCCTTGGATCGTAGAAGCTAACCGACCGATAAATGAATCGGGTCCATATGTGGCGATTAAGTCGGTCACGATGCCAAGCGATGCCGTTCCTGAAATTGGACGAATGAGCGCAAGCGGCACGACTTCGGGTGGCAATCCGAGCGGGACGATGAACGGCTTCATATACGAAATAAAAAAATCAAGTGCACCAGAAGCGCGAAAAACGGAGACAGCTACAAGCATGCCTACTAAATATGGAATAAGGGAAAAAGCAATTTGAATTCCCTCTTTTCCTCCTTCAACAAACGCTTCATACGTCGGAACGCGCTTGTACGTCCCGTGCAGTAAAATACAAGCGATGACCATTGGAATAAGCCAAAGCGACAAAAATTGAATGACGTACATTACATTCCTCCTTTTTTACGCCTCCGTATGTAAAATGCGCGGTCGATCATGATCGCTGATATCGTGGCAATGAGTGAGGCAACAAACGTTGTGCCAATAATTTCTCCTGGTGAAGCAGAGTGGTATGTCATCCGAATCGATATGACGGTTGCAGGAATGAGCGTAACGCTTGCGGTATTTAAAGCGACAAACGTAATCATCGAGCGGCTCGGTTCGTCTTTTTGACCGTTTAGTTTGTTCAATTGCTCCATTGCTTTAATGCCGAGCGGCGTCGCCGCATTTCCAAGACCGAACATGTTTGCGACCATATTTGATAATATATACCCAAGAGCCGGATGGTCGGACGGCACTTCCGGGAAAATTTTTTTCGCTATTGGACGGAACAAATGAGCAAAAAAAGAAAGCAATCCAGATTGCTCGGCGATTTTCATTAAACCGAGCCAAAAAACGAGCACGCTAATTAAACCAATGCTAATCGTTACCGCTTCTTTCGCCCCTTGAAACATCGCCTCGTTCACGTCTTTCATCGTCCCGTTTATTCCCGCAAACACAAGCCCAATAAGCAAAAGCGCCACCCAAATGAGATTAACCATCGCGCCCCACCCCTAACAACCAGTCAAAAAAAGAACGTGTTTTCTTTTGTTGCTTATAAAAAATAGGTGTTTCATCGACTTTTTCGTTGCCGATATACAGTTCCGCTTTCCCGACAATCGATGGCACGCCTATCTCTTTCCATCGTTCTTGTGGGCGAAGTAATTTTCGCTTTAAATGAATGAGTGCTTCTTCTTTTTTTGTGACCGGATATATAAAATCGCGTACAACAAAGAGATGTTTGTCATAAAACGGATCTCCAATCTGTTCTACAATCTCGTCCGCTTTTACCGTCACAAGTTCATAGTGCGCAAAGCCGTGTTCATACATGGCCATATGATCGTTCCAATCATCGCCTGCATCAATCGTCACCGCGATGAGATCAAGCCCATCTTTTGATGCTGTCGTCACTAATGTACGTTTCGCTCGCTTCGTATATCCTGTTTTCCCTCCGGTACAATATTTATACAAATGCGTTAACAGCTTATTTTTATTGCGCCAAACGCGATCCCAATCTTCCGTTGGATTTGGTGCCCGATACAATTTTGTTCCCGATACTTCGCGAAATTGCTCATTTTGCATCGCATATCGCATAAGTAACGCCATATCATACGCGGTAGAATAATGATTTTCCGCATCATCTAACCCGTGTGGATTCGCAAATTCCGTATTTGTCATGCCGATTTCTGCTGCTTTTTTGTTCATTAAAAAAACGAAGCCTTCGACGCTACCGCCAACATGCTCAGCGATCGCCACCGCTGCATCGTTTCCAGAACGAAGCATAAGCCCATATACTAAATGTTTGAGCGCAATTTTTTCGCCCGGCTTTAAATAAATCGAAGATCCTTCTGTCCGAACCGCCCGTTCACTTACCGTCACAAGCTCTTCCCATTTTCCGGATTCAATCGCTAAAATGGCCGTCATAATTTTTGTAATGCTCGCAATACGTCGTTTTGTATGCGCATCTTTTTCAAATAACACGCGCCCTGTCGTCTGTTCCATTAAAATCGCGCTTTTCGCACTCACCGACATCGCCTTCGCTTCATTCGGAAAAAGCGAACAAAAAAAACAAAGCACGATCATCCATACAAACCATTGCCGTCGCATACACCCTCATCCCTTTGTCCGTTTTGTACAAGTGTATGCGCTAGTCAACGATGTATGACAAAAAGACCGCTACATGACGCGGCCTTTTGCTTTTATGAATCGCTGTTGAACGTCATCCCAATTGACGACGTTCCACCATTGTTGAACGTAAGTTGCGCGATCGTTTTTATATTGCAAATAATACGCATGCTCCCATACATCTAACACAAGGAGCGGAACGGTCGTCCATTGCGTCCCGTTTTGATGTTTTTCCGCCTGTAAAATGTCTAGCCGTTCAGCAAACGGTGACCAAACAAGAAGCGCCCATCCGCTTCCTTCCACTTGCTTCGCCGCTTCGGTAAAATGTCGTTGAAACGCTTCAAAGCTCCCAAAATCGCGCACAATTTGTTGAAGCAGCGCCCCCGTTGGACGTCCGCCTCCACGCGGTTTCATATTGTTCCAAAAAATTGTGTGCAAATAATGTCCCGAACCATGAAACGCAGCTTCCCTCTCCCAATGTTTTAATAACGCATAGTCATTTTTTTCACGCGCTTGTTGCATCATTTTTTCGGCACGATTCAAACCGTCCACATAGCTTTGATGATGTTTTTCATGATGCAGTCGCATAATCTCTTCAGCAATATACGGCTCGAGGGCATTGTACGCATAAGGCAGCTGAGGTAACGTATGCCCTCCAATCGGTACGCGCTTACGTTGTATTTGTTCATATATGTTTGTCACTTGCTCATGAATGCGCACGACATCTCCACGCTCTAGCTCCACGTTTAGACGTTCCAACGTTTCTGCATCAACATATGGCTTTACTCTCTCAAGCCACGCTTGCACGTTATGAATATATTGTTGCATATACACACCTCCTCCGGCATCATATGCAACAAAAAAAGAAGCTGACACACGCAGCTTCTTATTGCGATTGGATCATTTTTGTTCGGTAGTCTGTTTCATAAAATTCGAGTTCTTCTCGCATCGTTTGAAAATCAGCTTCAATCGCATGAAGCAATTGTTGTAACGATGGAGGAGCAGGTTGTCTCAATTTAATCGAATGTCTTCCTGTATACGCTGAGCGGCTATCTTCATACCATAAATCGCGCTTTGGGGTAAAAAATTCTGCCACACATGAATGGTAAATTTTATATAATGCTTGTTCGGCGGCTGCTTTCCGAAACGGCTCTTCTTGAAGCACAATGCGGCACGCATCGACACCTTCTTCACCATATACAGCTAAACGGCGCAAGTCCGCAAGCACTCCTTCATAATAACGACGGTCGCCTGCGCATTCTTCTTGCATTTGTTCAATCGTCGTTTCATTTAAATAGCGAGCAATTCGTTCTACAATGCGGGTTAACAACTGCTCCACTTGCTTCGTTTGGTTAAGAACAACAGTATTCCCCATATGCAAGCCTCCTTTACGGTTGCGAAATAAATAAAAGCGGTGATTTAACCGTATACGATTGTTTGTTGGCAAGCGCCTCAAATACTTCTGGTAATTTCGCTAAATCGATGGATGAAAAGTAGCGACGAAGCTCTTCTTCTTCATTAATATATACACGTTTTCGTGCCCGAAGTGACGGATCGACAAGCAAACAGACGAGCGCAACAATGTCTTTAAAATATACGTCTTTCCCACCCGCTTGAAATACAGGATCTTGTTCATACGGTGTCCATTGTGAAAAACGCTCATCGAAATAACGAACATATAGTACGTGCAATGTACGTTCTACTCCATCATCGTCAACAAACGTCACTTCCGAACGATTGAAAAAATCTTCTGACGTATTCGGCTGTGCTTTTTGTAATTCATATCCATGACACGAAATAATTTTCACAAACGATGCACCGTTACGCAAAACTTACAAAACTCTACAAGAACCTTGCAGACATTTCTGTTTGCTTCCTTGTTCATCGTGTCCGATTTTGCCGAAGCTACTCTCGTTTGTTTGACACTCCGAAGGCTTGAATTCCCGTGTAACTCACGGTACAAACAGTTATTTATGCAGGATATGTCGAGAGGTTGATGCTTGCATTTAAATCCCTGTCTATTTCAAGACCGCAGTTATCACATCGAAATATCCGTTCGTATAGTTTAAGTGTTTTTTTCAAATATCCGCATGAATGACATGTTTTCGATGATGGATACCACCAATCCGCTTCTACAAACTCGATTCCGTACCATTCACATTTGTGTTTGATTTTTTTCTTAAAAGTATATAGACGTTGTTGTTGAATAGCATTCGATAGATGGCGGTTTTTCACCATCCCACGAATATTTAAATGCTCCATGATGATTCGAGAAGGCTTGGTTCTCACCAACTCGTTCACCACTTTATTCTCATAATCCATGCGTTTATGTTCTAACCGAATTCGTATCTTCTGCATCTGCCTTTCGAGTTTTGTAATGTTGCGTGTTTTGACGTAACGGACTACACCTCCTTTTTCTTGAACTTTGTTCATTTCGTACTTCCTTGAGCATTTACGTTGCAACCGACGCAAACGCTTTTCTAGTTTTTTGATTTCTGTCGTTTTGTTTATGTTTGGGAATACCCGACCGTCCGAACAAACGGCTAGATTTTGTACTCCCACATCAATTCCTAGTGTATGGCTGTGTAATGCGACAGATGGTTTTGGAACGTCATATCCTACGGATACATACCAGTGAACACCGTCAAACGTGATACGAGGGTTGTAATACTTTGTATTCGTTGGAATTTTTCCTCGTTCGGATAGACGTACCCATCCGACTTTTTCGATATACATATGCGTATCACTAAATTTGATTTTTTCTGTGTCTTGGTAGAAAGATGGCTTGCTTCTCTTTTTGCTTTTGAATCTTGGCTTTTTTGTTTTTCCTTTAAAAAAGTCTTTGTATGCTTTGCACGCATCTTTAATGGCTTGTTTGGTGATATTGTTGGAATAATCGTATAACCATTTATAATTGGGGTCGTTTTGTTTTAAAGTCGTTAGCTTTTTTCTTAAATCCCCATCTTTGATGAATTTACCACCGCTTTTCTTGTTGTTTTCTTGTTGTTCAAGCGTCCAATTGTACGCCCAACGAGCCACACCTGCGGATCCAAATAATTTTGTTCGCTGCTTGTTGTTCGGCTCTAACCTAACTTTGATCGACCGAATCATCTTCAAGCCACTCCTTTATCATTTTCTTGGCTCGGTTGGTTCTTTTTCCTTGAAGTTTACAGCTAAAAATGGAGATCATTTGCACTAAATCTTCGACAAGCTCTTGTTCTTCTGTTTTTTCTGTATGGTCGATGATTTCAATATCTACCTCATAACGTTTACAAATCTGTTCAATCAGTTCAAATCCGAAACGAACCAAACGGTCTTTATACAAAACAACAATTTTTTCTACCTCACCATTACAAACCATGTCGATTAATCGAGTTAATCCTTTTTTCGTGTAGTTGATTCCACTTCCAATATCCTCAATAATTTCAAACGAATAGCCTTTCGCAATCATATATGTGCGTACGGCTTCGACTTGACGCTCCAAATCATCTTTTTGTTTTTTACTTGATACTCGACAATAGCCAATGACTTTTTTAGGGACAATCGCTTTTTTTACCCCAAGCACTTGATGAAGCTGTTGTTCGGAATAATACCTAAATCCCGATGGCGCAACATAAGCAGGTTTTAAAACGTCATTTTTATCCCAATTTCTTAAAGTTTGCTGACTTTTTCCGATAAGTTTTGCAAATTCGCCAATACTGTAATATTTCATAACAATCACCTCTCTACACAAATAAAACCATAAAATTTGTTATTTATGTAGAGAGTTTTATAAAAAATTATAGAAATTACTTAACTGCTTCAACCCCCTTTTTCAACAACGAAGCTACATTTATTTTACCATAAATTACGAATCGTGCGAAAAATTTTATCATTTTTAAAGAAAAACAGGCGCATAAAAGCACCTGTTTACTTTCCTGGCAATATGCCGATTTCGTATAAAAAAATCGCTAAACATAACGCGCCGATCAGACTTGGGAGCCATATTTTCATTTTTATCTTTTTCTTAGAAAAGCCGTAGCGTTTTTCTATTTTATGCAAAAAAACAAATCCAAAGATGACGATAAAAATTCTAATTGCACTTTGGGCAATTGTTATATCTACATACGTTTCGATAAAGTAATCTATCATTCTTCCAAATATTAAAGCGAAAATAAGAAAAATGAAAAAGCTAAAACTCATTGACGATTCACCTTTGATTTACTCATTCGCTTCTTGCAGTTGTTCGTTGAGGCGTTCGAAAAATAAGTCGGCTTCCCGTTCTTCTTCTTGTTCATCCCATTGTGGCAAAGGTGGAAGTTCGTCTAGCGTTTTTAAGCCAAAGTAGTCTAAAAACTCTTTTGTTGTCCCGTACAAAATAGGGCGCCCTGTTCCTTCCGCTCGCCCTACTTCTTTAATTAACGCTTTCCCTAATAGCGTTTGAAGCGGTTTATCGCTTTTGACGCCGCGAATTTGTTCAATTTCTGCCCGCGTGATCGGTTGGCGATAGGCGATGATCGCTAACGTTTCGAGCGCTGCTTGTGACAACGATGACGTTGTTGGCGACTCAACGAGCTTTTGTAAATATGGCGCGCATTGTTTTTTCGTCACAAGCTGAAGCGTTCCTGCCATTTCAACAACAGTAATACCGTGCTCTGTTGTTTCGTACATACGTTTCAACTGTTGCACGAGTTCATAGACACGCTCTTCTTGTATATCAAGCACATCCGCCATTTGTTTATACGTCAATCCTTCTTCACCCGCCGCAAACAGTAACGCTTCCATAATGGCCAATTCATTCATGTTCATCACCTTTTTCGTCGAATGTATAGATCGGCAAAATTGTTTTCTTGCTCGACAATAATTTCGTTTCGTTTCATTAGTTCAAGCAAAGCTAAAAACGTCACGACAATTTGCTCGCGATCGTCATACGGAAATAAATCATAAAAGTTCGTTCGCTCTCCGTTTTTTAATATTTGTAAAATTTCTTCCATTCGTCTTCCGATTGGAATTTCTTGACGCGCCACTTTCGTATGAAGCGGCTTTTGTAATTTTTTGCGCCGCAACAATTTGGCAAGCGCTCCAAGCATGTCGTACAAATCTACATCAAGCGCAAGTGGCGCGCCGTTCGTCGCATAAGCGGTTAAATCGCTCGGCGGTTTCGTAAATAAAAGCGCTCGCTCTTCTTCCCTTTCGCGCAACTGCTTCGCTGCTTCTTTAAACTTTTTATACTCGATTAACTGTTGCATTAATTGTTCGCGCGGATCTTCTTCGATAAATAATTCTTGATCCTCTAGCGTTTCTTCGTGTTTTGGCAACAACATTTTACTTTTCATTTCAATGAGCGTTGCTGCCATCACTAAATATTCACTCGCTACATCGAGCTGCAATTGTTTCATCGCATGAATGTAAGCCATATATTGCTCCGTAATTTGCGCAACAGGAATATCATAAATATCAATTTCATATCGATGAATTAAATGCAACAATAAATCAAGTGGCCCTTCAAATTGATCTAATTTCACATGATAATGCACATTGATCCCACCTTTTTTCACAACTAATAGTATAATACACGTAAGCATATGAAAAAAGGGGGCTTTCACTTGTATCCAAAGGCATATATCGAATATTTACTTCACTTCCATGCCACGCGCGACTATTTCGAATGTCATGAGGTGTTAGAAGAGTATTGGAAACAAACAAAGGAACATATATGGATCGGTCTCATTCAGCTTGCGGTTGGCATGTACCATTATCGCCGAGGAAATATCGCTGGTGCAAAACGAATGTTCACGAAAGCCATGCGTGCATGCCAAAGAGAAAAACAAGCATACGAAGCACTTGGCATACATGTCGAGCAACTTGTATCTCTTCTTCATACGTACGTGAAGCGAATAGATGATGGACAACCGTATGAAAGTATTTGTCTTCCAATTCACGATATTTCTTTGTTGCACATATGTCAACAACAATGCGATGTAAAAGGGGTTGTATGGGGAGAAAAAAGCGATATGTCAAACGAATATATTATTCATAAACATAAGTTGCGCGACCGAAGCGATGTCGTTGCTGAGCGTGAACGGCAAAAGCAAAAAAGACAGGGACGTTGATCCCTGTCATTGTTCGCATTTATCCAAAAATGGAGCGGTCATGTCATTGGCGCATAACGACTTATTTGGATACAATTCTTTTAACGCTTTCACCATTTGCTTTCCAATACCTTGATGGCGATGGGATGGATTGACGCTAATATGTTGCACTTCAACCGCATGTTCGCGCACAATTACGCCGATAATGCCAATAAAATCTTCTTCTTGCTTCCATAAAAACAGCTGCCAATCGTCGTTTGTTTCATAGTTTTTCATCGTTTGTTGAAGCTGTTTTAAGTCTTTTTCATTTGGCATAAACGACAAAAGACCCATCGCAATTTTCTCATAGTTTTTTCGATAGCGAACTAGCATATGAATCCCTCATTATCGACAAGACTTATTGTTTACTCGCTATTGCTATTATAAACGGTCTTGCCGCTTTTTTAAACATTTTTTAAGAAAATGTGCGCATGACATTCGCCATTTCAATGGCGCTGAGCGCTGCCTCCCAACCTTTATTTCCTGCTTTCGTCCCAGCGCGCTCAATCGCTTGTTCAATCGTATCTGTCGTCAACACTCCGAAAATGACCGGAACGCCTGAAGAAAGAGCGGCATGCGATGTCCCTTTCGCTACTTCATTACATACGTAATCGTAATGGCTCGTCGCTCCGCGAATGACGGCACCAAGTGTAATGACAGCGTCGTATTTTTTCGACTCCGCCATTTTTTTCGCGACAAGCGGAATTTCAAATGCCCCTGGCACCCAAGCGACATCAATATGTTGTTCCTCTACTCCGTGGCGCTTTAACCCATCAAGCGCACCGCTAAGCAATTTACTTGTAATAAACTCATTAAATCTCGCAACAACAATGCCAATCTTTAATCCTGTGCCAACTAAATTTCCTTCATATACGTTCATGTTTTTCTCCTCCTTTAAAAGTGCAACATATGTCCTAGTTTTTCGTATTTTGTGCGCAAATAGCGCTCATTATGGCGCTTCGCTGGCATTTGCAACGGCACGCGCTCAATGACTTCTAATCCGTACCCTTTCAATCCGGTAATTTTACGCGGATTGTTCGTCAATAAGCGCATTTTTGTCACACCTAAATCTTTTAAAATTTGCGCACCGATTCCATAATCGCGCAAGTCTGGCGCAAAACCTAATTTTTCGTTCGCTTCAACCGTATCGTATCCTTGTTCCTGCAACTTATAAGCGCGCAATTTGTTTAACAAGCCGATGCCGCGTCCTTCTTGACGCATATATAGCAATACTCCCCGCCCTTCTTCTTCAATTTGCGCTAAAGCAGCATGAAGTTGCGGACCGCAATCGCAACGGTGAGAGCCGAATACATCGCCTGTTAAACATTCGGAATGAACGCGCACGAGCACAGGTTCATCTGGAATAATTTCACCTTTGACGATGGCGATATGTTCTTTTCCGTCTAACGTATTGGAATATCCGATCACTTTAAATTCGCCAAAATCGGTTGGTAACGTAATTTCCACTTCACGTTTGACAAGCTTTTCTTTTCGATTGCGATAGGCGATTAAATCTTTAATCGTAATCATTTTCATATCGAATTGTTCCGCAATTTTCTTTAAATCCGGCACGCGCGCCATCGTTCCATCATCTTTTATAATTTCACAAATGACGCCTGCTGGCTTTGCCCCACAAAGACGGGCTAAATCGACAGCTGCTTCCGTATGCCCCGCGCGGCGCAATACCCCGCCTTTTTTCGCAACAAGCGGAAAAATATGACCTGGTCGTTTAAAATCGCTTGCTTTTGCTTCTGGATTCAGCATTTCTTGAATGGTCAGCGAGCGTTCAAATGCGCTAATGCCTGTCGTCGTTGCTTTATGGTCAATGCTGACAGTAAAAGCTGTTCCGTGCGCATCTGTATTATGGTTAACCATTGGCGCTAAATCGAGCCGATCAGCTAATTCTTCGGTGATCGGCACGCAAACGAGACCGCGCCCGTGCGTAATCATGAAGTTAATGACTTCTGGCGTTGCTTTTTCTGCAAGCGCTACAAAATCCCCTTCATTTTCACGATCTTCGTCATCGCAAACGATAATAATTTTCCCTTGCATTAAATCGTAAATCGCTTCTTCAATTGTATGGAACATCAGCGCTCACTCCTTATATCCGTGCTCTTGCAAAAATTGCATCGTCAATCCTTCACGTTTCCCGCTAACAAACTGTTCAACATATTTACTAATCATGTCACATTCAATATTGACAATATCGCCA
Source organism: Anoxybacillus ayderensis (assembly GCF_013761015.1). NCBI lineage: Bacteria > Bacillati > Bacillota > Bacilli > Caryophanales > Anoxybacillaceae > Anoxybacillus > Anoxybacillus ayderensis. The sequence continues at coordinate 19,623 of NZ_JACDUV010000007.1, read as the reverse complement.
ACTTTTTTGGCACCTAAAATCGTCGCTTCACGCGTATGCGGAATGAGCGAAATCGTAAACGTTCGATCCGTTAAACCGAAAATCGTTAAACTTGTGCCGTCAACAGCTACAGAACCTTTTAAAATCATATATTTACGCAAATGGCTCGGCACTTCGATGTCATAGTACACAGCGTTTGCGACAGGCTGTTTACGAACGATGCGTCCAACACCATCTACGTGTCCCGAAACGAAATGTCCACCAAAGCGACCGTTCGCAGCCATCGCTCGCTCTAAATTGACTTTCGCTCCTACCACAAGCGTTCGAAGCGACGTCGCTCGCACCGTCTCCGGCATCACATCGACAGTAAAAAAGCGATTAGTAAACGATGTGACTGTTAAACAAACGCCGTTGACGGCAATGCTGTCACCGAGCTGTACATCTTGTAACACTTTTTTTGCCTCGATCGTCAAAACGATCGCTTCCCCTGTTTGTTTCATTTGTTGAATCGTTCCGATTTCTTCAATAATCCCTGTAAACATCGCGATCATCCTTTAGCAACGATTTTTATATCTGGTCCAATCATTTCGACATGTTTCACTTGTAAACGGAGCGCATCTATCATTCGTCCAAATCCTTCTCCGCCGATGGCAGAAGGAGCTTCATTCCCCCCAATTAACGTCGGTGCGATATACGCAATCACTTGTTGAACGGAACGAGAACGTAAAAAACTACCGTGCACTTGCGCTCCACCTTCAACAAATATGGACATGACATTTCGCTTGCCGAGCTCAAGTAAAAGAGACGGAACATCAATTTTATTTTCATTCATGCGAATCATTTGTACATCAGCCTGTTCATACGGCTTCATTTGTTCTTCAGTGACGTGATGTCCGACGACGATCCATGTCGGAGCCATCTTGTCTGTCACAACGTTCGCATGAAGCGGTGTGCGCAAATGTGTATCGAGCACAACACGAATCGGTTGTTTTCCTTCATGGCCGAAACGAACAGTTAAGCTCGGATCATCGGCTAAAATCGTGCCGACACCGACAACGATCGCATCGTGCATTCGTCGCTCGCGATGCACATCACGCCGCGCTTCTTCCGACGTAATCCACTTGCTTTCCCCTGTTTTTGTTGCAATTTTCCCATCTAAACTCATCGCATACTTTAACGTGACATAAGGCATTTTCGTTGAAATATAATGAAAAAATATTTCGTTTAACGCATCCGCTTCTTCTTTCAATACGCCGACGGTAACATCGATGCCCGCTCGCTTCAATTTTTCAATCCCTTTCCCCGCAACAAGCGGATTCGGGTCCGTCGTCGCAACAACGACGCGCTTTACCTTTTTTTCAATTAATAAATCGGCACAAGGAGGGGTTCTACCGTAATGACTACACGGCTCAAGCGTCACATAAACCGTCGCTCCTTCCGCTTTCTCCCCTGCCATGCGCAACGCATGTACTTCCGCATGCGGTTCCCCTGCTTTCAAGTGCGCCCCAAAGCCGACAATTTCACCATGTTTTACAACAACTGCACCAACAAGCGGGTTTGGCGACGTTTGTCCACGTGCTGATTCCGCCAATTGCAACGCCAAGCGCATATATCGTTCGTCCATATCGCACCACCTTTCCAGTATGAATAAGAAAAGCGCAAAGCGCCCCTATTTCGCCTAAAGACAGCCCGCGTCCTGCGGGCAACGGCGAAATGTCGCCATCCTTGGCTCCGCGAAGAGCGCACAAGCCCCACCGAGGAGGCTGTCGCCGCCGCAGTGTGGGGCGGAGCGACTCGAGCCGATGGCGCTTGGAGCTAGACAGCCCCCCAAATCTGAAATTTTATACTTTCTTATCTTGTAAAAAAACCCTAGGAACGACGTCCTAGGGCAAGATGTATGTAAAGATCGCCTTTTTTGCATAGCAAAAATAACCCATCGCCAAGCTTATTTTTTCCAATAAGTGACGTGAGTTTTTGGCAATCCTTCTCCCATCCAGACTATACTGTCGGCTCCGGAATTGCACCGGATCATGCCTTAACGGCTCGCGGGCTAAGAAACATCCGTTTCATTACCGCCGGTCGGGAATTTCACCCTGCCCCGAAGGATGCGCGTATTCCATTTTTATTCATTATATCACAATAAAACGAAATGTCTATGACTTTGCAATAAACAACCAATACATTGCTCCCCAAACGAAACTAACGAGTAAAAGGATGAAAAATAACGCCCAGTTTTTTTTCATCTCTTCATCCTTCCTTTAACTTTATTGTTCGTCCCACACCTTCACTTCTTTCATGACATCTCCATTTTTCATCGCCTTTACAACGTCCATTCCAGCGGTGACTTGACCGAATACGGTATGCACACCATCTAAATGCGGCTGTGGTTCATGGCAAATAAAAAATTGGCAACTTCCTGTATCACGACCTCGATGGGCCATCGATATCGCACCTTCGATATGTTTATGTGGATTGTTGTCTGTTTCGCACGGAATGGTATAACCTGCATCGCCTGTTCCATTTCCAATCGGACAGCCACCTTGGCTTACAAATCGCTTAATGACACGATGAAACGTCAACCCGTTATAAAATCCTTCATTCGCTAGTTTTTCAAAATTGGCGACTGTTGTTGGCGCTTCATTCGGGAATAATTCAAATTGCACCTTTCCTCCATTTTCCATTAAAATATATCCTTTTTTCTTCATGAAACTTTTCCACCTTTCTATCGTAAAAACAAATGTAGCTTCATTTTACTACATTTCGCTTCTATGTTCACGCAAATGTTTGTACAATAGTACAGAAAGAGATTGAAGGAGGTTGTCAAATGAAAAAGTGGTTTACGATATTTATTTTACTGTTGTTTATGATTCCATCGGTTAGTTTTGCTGATGCGATTGAAGGAGACGTCATTATTACGCTCGGGGAAAATTTAACAGAGCAGCAAAAGCAACAAATATTAAAAGAAATGAACGCACCGGAAAACGCTGAAATCATTACGGTCACAAATGCAGAAGAACATAAATATCTCGGCGACATTATTCCGAAAGGACAAATCGGAACGAAAGCCATTTCGTCATCAAAAATTACGATTGGAGCACCAGGTTCAGGTCTGCAAGTCGAAACAAATAACATTAACTGGGTAACAAAAGAAATGTATATGAACGCGCTCATTACTGCAGGAGTGAAAGATGCAGTCATTTACATTACCGCACCGTTTCCTGTATCCGGAACAGCTGCGCTAACAGGGTTAATGAAAGCGTACGAACTTTCATCGAATGAAACGATCCCTGATGAAGTGAAAAAAGTAGCGAACGAAGAAATGGTGAAAACGGCACAGCTTGGCGAATCAATCGGAAACGATCAAGCGGTCGCGCTGCTCGCAAAAATTAAAGAAGAAATAGCGAAAAATCCGCCAAAAACAGATGCGGATATGCGTGCACTCATTGAGCGGATCGCTCAAGAACTTGGCATTACGCTAACAGAAGACGAAATAAACAGCTTGCTTTCTTTGTTTAATAAAATGAAAAACGTGAACATCGACTGGAATCAAGTGAACGAACAGCTTGCTCAAGCGAAAGACAAGCTATCTGCTTTTTTACAAACGGAAGAAGGGCGCACGTTTATTCAACGCATCGTCGATCTTTTGCGTGAAATATGGAACGCCCTTCGCGGAGCGTTTGGAGCGTAACGCCTACTTATGTATAAACGAGCAATAACCGAGGTAACGACCTCGGTTATTTTTTTACTTTCGTTTTCAGCGGCAAGTCGAGTCGAATTAAATCTTCATACGTTTCGCGTTTTACAACAAGCTCTGCTTCACCATCTTCAACAAATACGACCGCTGGACGCGGAATGCGATTGTAATTATTCGCCATCGCATAACCGTAAGCACCGGTACAAAAAACAGCTAAATAATCGCCCGATTGCGCTTTCGGAAGGGGCAAGTCCCAGATAAGCATGTCTCCTGACTCACAACATTTCCCAGCGATCGCTACCACTTCTTCACAATGTTCATGCATGCGGTTAGCCAACACCGCTTCGTATTTTGCCTCATATAGCGCAGGACGAATATTGTCGCTCATTCCACCATCTACAGCGACATATTGACGAACGTTTGGCACTTCTTTACGGGAACCGATCGTATAAATCGTTGTCCCTGCATCTCCAACAAGCGAGCGACCTGGTTCAATCCAAATTTCAGGAAACGGTAGATCAAATGCTACGACATTTCGTTTCACTTCTTCAATAATTTGCTCCACATATTGTTCCGGTGCAAGCGGATCATCTTCTTTCGTGTAGCGAATGCCAAAACCGCCGCCAAGATTGACGACTTGTGCAGTAAAACGGTACGTATCACGCCATGTAGCAAGTTTCTCAAATAGCTTTTTCGCTGCGAGGACAAAACCTGTCGCATCAAAAATTTGCGAACCGATATGACAATGAATGCCCAGCACATGAAGATGGGACGAAGCGAGCGCACGCTGTAATGCTTCATCCGCTTGTCCATTATGCAAATCGAACCCAAATTTCGAATCTTCTTGACCTGTTAAGATGTAGTCGTGGGTATGTGCCTCAATGCCTGGTGTGACACGTAATAAAATAGGCATCGTATATTCATGCGCACAGCAAAGCTGTTGCAGTAGCTGTAACTCATAAAAATTATCGACGACGACACAACCGATTTTTGCTTCAATGGCCATTTGTAATTCTTCTTCACTTTTATTGTTGCCGTGAAAATGAATGCGTTCGACCGGAAATCCAGCAGCTAATGCGGTGTACAACTCCCCACCGGAAACGACATCGAGAGATAATCCTTCTTGTTCCATCAATTGCACGATGGCAATTGTCGAAAACGCTTTGCTTGCATACGCCACTTGCGCACGTACACGATGTTTATCAAACATTCGCTTAAACGCTCGCGCACGTTCACGAATGAGAGCAACATCATAAACGTAAAGCGGGGTTCCGTATAGGCGAGCTAAGTCAATCGTATCGACACCGCCAATTTCTAAATGTCCCCGATCATTTATTCGCATCGTTCCGTGCATAATTATACATCCTCCTGATGATTCCGAAATAATTAAAGAAAACGTACCATAAATTTTGGTACGTTTCAACCTTTTTATGTCGGTTGTTTTTGTTTATTTTGCGGATGTACGATGCTCGGGCGAATCGATGAACCAGCTACAGACCGCCGCACGATAATTTGCATAAACGCCCCAGGATCAAATGGAATAAACGGCCATAAATATGGGGTATTTAATGAACGAATGTTGGCAAGGAAAAGTAAAAAGATCGTGACGCCAATCATAAATCCAGGGACACCAAACAATGCAATGACAACTAAAAATAAAAGACGAAAAATTTTATTGGCAATGCTTAATTCATAGCTCGGTGTCGCAAAAGAACCGATCGCAGCGACAGATACATATAAAATCACTTCTGGCACAAATAGCCCAACGTCAATAGCAATTTGTCCAATTAATGCAGCTGCAATTAAACCCATTGCCGTAGACAACGGTGTTGGAGTATGGATGGCAGCCATCCGTAAAAACTCAATACCAATATCAGCAATAAGCAGCTGGACAAAAATAGGGATATTTGTTTTTTCATTCGGCCCGATATACGCCAACTTTTCCGGTAGTAACGATGGGTCAAGCACAAACAAAAACCAAAGCGGGAGTAAAAAAAGCGAGGCAAAAATGCCTAAAAATCGCACCCAACGGACGAACGTTCCTACCGCTGGAGATTGTCGATATTCTTCCGCATGTTGAACGTGATGGAAATACGTTGTTGGCGTAATAATGACGCTTGGTGACGTATCGACCATAATGATCACATGCCCTTCTAACAAATGTGTGGCAGCGACATCTGGTCGCTCTGTATAACGAACGAGCGGATACGGATTGTATCCTTGTTTCACTAAAAATTCTTCAATCGTTTTATCCGCCATCGTTAACCCATCAATTTGAATTTCGTTTAATTCTTTTTTAATAAGCTCGACAAGTCCGGGATCGGCTACGTCTTGAATATATGCAATACAAATGTCTGTTTTTGAACGTTCGCCCACTTGCATCATTTCAAAGCGAAGCCGTTCATCTCGAATACGTCTACGCGTAAGCGCCGTATTGACGACAATATTTTCAACATAGCCATCACGCGCCCCTCGCACCACTTTTTCGGTATCTGGTTCTTCGGGTGAACGCCCTGGATAACTGCGCACATCGACAGCGAACGCTTTCGTTTCCCCGTCAATAAACAATAAAATTAAACCGGTTAACAAAAAATCAACCGCTTCATCTAAACTTTTCACTGGATTCACTTGTTGGTGAACGAGACGGTTTTCGATAATTTCAGGCAACTTCGCTGATTGCCGCTCGCGATCATTGACTTGAACAAGCATTTCAAGCAGTTCAATAATATATTGTGTATCACAAAGACCGTTACAATAATATAAATGAACATTTGTTTTTAAAATGTTCAGTTTGCGGACGCCTAAATCGAAGCTCGTTCCGACTCCGATCGCATCTTTGAAAAACTGTTCAGTTTCATTCAACTTCGGAGAAATCGGTGTGTAACTTTCTGTTTTCATCGCGTTTGCTCCTTTCGAGAATATATTCAATCGCTTTGCGCGTAATCGGGCAACCGTTGCGAATATCATCACGACGTCTCATTTTTCCGATATCGCCAATTCCAACAACAATCGGGATATTTAATTCGTCTAAACAATACACCGTATCTCCATTCACCCGACCGAATTCCCACTCAGCAATTCCTTCTTTATCGACACCGTATGATGTGAAATTCCCATCGTAATCAACACAAATATTTACTTTTGTCCATTCTCGATTGTTCGTATCAGACGCAACCGCTATCGCTCCAAGCACATCGATTTGCTCATGCGTCGCGACATAACGAAGCGCTTGTTCACCTGCCCCTTCGCCGATAATTCCACTATCATCAAACATGACAAAAACAGGATCATACGGCGTCTGCAAAATAAGTTCAACAAGCTGCTTCCCTGTTAGCCGCGATGGATTGCCTTGCGATTGGCTAATGCAACGCGCACCAAATTGTTTCGCTAACCATTCAAGCGCACGTCGCACATGCTCATCTCCATCTGTCACTAAAATCACTTTCCTTTTTTTCATTCGATCCTTCCTCTCGGCTTACAAACAATAGCGGTCATCCAGGCGACGAAGATTGGAAATGAAAGAAAAAAAACGACATTTGTAAAGTCCCCCGTTTTGACCGCTTGTATACAAGATACCCCTAGATGAACAAGTGTCGTTTCTACCCCTGCATGCGCAAATGACTGAATGGGACGGTATACACCGATCGATTCGGTCACCATACCGATAAATACAAATATCGTCATAACGCGAATAAACGACCACTTCCTTAGCAACAACTGTCCGATTAGCGCCAATGTGCCACCGATGACAAATGCATACACGTACGTTTCCATCTTTACGTCACCGCTTCAATGGCAATCGCATGAGCGATCGCTGGAATCGTTTGATTTTGTTTCACCATCGTACTATTAAACAAAGCTCCTGTCGCAACAACGAGCATCGTCTTTATTTTTTTCTCCCTCATCTGTTCAAGAAAATAACTGTACGTGACAACAGCACAACACGCACACCCGCTTCCCCCCGCAAACGCTTGCTGTTCTGCATCGTAAATGAGCACGCCGCAATCGTTATATCGCTCGCTTATATTCATGTTGGCATCATGACATAATGCCTTGAGTTCGCTGCTTCCGACTTTTCCTAAATCTCCTGTGACAATAACATCATACGCTTCCGGTGAAAGCCCGCAGTCTGCAAAATGTTGCCTTATTGTTGCAAATGCGGCCGGTGCCATTGCTCGTCCCATGTCGAGCGGATCCGTTATACCGCTATCGATTACTCTTCCAATTGTTGCTGCACGAATGCGAAAAGGGGAACGGATCGTACTTAATAGTGCGGCCGCTCCGCCAGTCACAGTCCACGATGCACTTTCTCCTTTTTGAACGCCAATTGTCGTCGGAAAGCGAAACTGACGTTCAGCTGCTCCGTAGTGGCTGCTCGTTGCCACTAATACACGACGGGCAAACGCCCCGTCAATAAACGTAGCGGCAACAAGCATCGCTTCCGTAATCGTTGAACAAGCACTAAATACCCCTAAAAAGGGCACATCTAGTTCTCTTGCAACATAGTTGGCGGTGACTGTTTGATTGAGTAAATCCCCCGCAATAAACAAATCAACGTCTTTTGTTTGTACGTCTCCGTTTGTTAAACAAATCGTAATCGCTTCTTTCATCAACCGCCGTTCTGCGAGCTCCCAACTTTGTTCATCGCAATATAAATCGTCATAAGCTCGATGAAATGACGAGCCGAGTGGACCTTCACGCTCTTTCGGACCGACAACCGTGCCGACCGATTCGATATAAATGTCAGTATCAAATACAATCGTTTGTTCCCCTACTTTTTTCATGTAATCCCCCCTTTACAAAAACAATGATGCAACATATGATGCTACAACTAACGTCACAATGATGCTCCCGCCAACAGAAAGCATATGTTCTGCCGCTCCTTCATTGCGATATTCGAGCGCACTTGCGCTCCATATGTTTGCTAAACTCATCATCGGCACAATCATTCCCGCCCCTGCAAACTGTGTGAACTGGCGATACAATCGAGTAGGTGTCCATATCGCTGCACATACGATCAACGTCCCATTCATCCACCGAACGGCTTCCGCCTCATTCATATGAAACCATATGCTGTACATATCGATGAGCGCTTGTCCAACGACCGCAATAAACCCTCCGAACAAAAATGCTTTTCCCATCTGTCTCCCCCTATCGATCAACAAAATATATCCAATGAAAAAGAGAGCCTGCTACTTTACCAAACACCATCGCCATTAATAACACGACAATTTGTTCATCAATGCCGAGTCGTTTCGCTAAAATCGGAAATACGTTTAATACTTCCGTTAAGGCTGCAGCAAGCATGCCGACAAATACACCGCTAAGCAATCCAATGACGCTTGCTAAAATAGGTGGAAAAGAAAAAAGAGGATCGCGCAAGCTCACCCAACTGCTTACGACCGCACCGAGTACAACTCCCCATTCATACGTCGCGATCCATTTCATCGTTTTTGTGAGCTGCGTCAAGCGCGGAATGACACCAAGAACGGTTAAAAACGCCACAAAACCAGAACCGACAGCTAATCCTCCTGCCAATCCGACAAATGCTACAATTAGCTCACGAATCATCGTCCATTCGCCTCATCGCTTCTTTATTTTCATGCATAATGACATATTGATCGAGCGACTGTTGGTATTGAAACATTTCGACTTCAAGTGGGCTCGGTTCTTCGTTAATTCGCTTTTTAAAAAAATGATTGAAAAATAAAATCATACCGAGACCTAATCCGAGTGAATACGGAATTTGAAACCATAACGGTTTGTCTACTTCTTTCCCTGTGATTACCCGATATAACCGTTGTTGTACTTGCTGCATGCTTACATCTTCATGGAAATTCATAATCGCAAGCCCCGATCCGATAAATAAAAGAAGCCAAACGATTGGAACATATAAATAGCCCCATCGTTTTTTTTCATAAACGACTTCAACAATCGTTTGTGACGGTCCGAGCGATTGAATATCATCATGTGGCGCAACGGCCATTAATGCTTTCATCACATGCATGACATCAATAATAACAATGTTTCGATCTTTTTTTTGTACGGTATAAACCGGGGTTTGCACAATATCGTCGATTCGTTTCTTTGCGACGACTTGCGCAACATCTCCTACTCGAACCGTCGCATTCGGTTGCACTTGCACACGATGACGCATTTTCAAAAAAATTGTTTCTTTCATGCTCACACCTTGCTTCCCTCGTTGTATTTGTAGTATGAGATATGACCTTCCTCCGTATGCATAAAAAGCCCGAATGGACTTATTCATCCATTCGGGCTTTCATTTGTTGCAATATTTTTTTCTCTAAACGAGACACTTGCACTTGAGAGATGCCTAATCTAGCTGCCACTTCTGATTGTGTTTGATCTTTATAATAACGCAAATAAACGATGAGTCGCTCGCGTTCATCTAGTTCTTCCATCGCTTTTTTTAACGCGATTTTATCAAACCAAACATCTTGCTCATCCGCAATTTGATCAAGCAACGTAATTGGATCCCCATCGTTTTCGTACACTGTTTCATGAATAGATGCGGGCGAACGAATCGCTTCTTGCGCTAATACAACGTCCTCAGGTGAAATTTGCAAAAATTGAGCAATTTCATTTACCGTCGGGACGCGACCGTTTCGCTTCGATAATTCATCTTTTGCTTTGCGAATTTTATTCCCGATTTCTTTTAATGAACGGCTCACTTTCACGGATCCGTCATCGCGAATGAAGCGTTGAATTTCTCCAAGAATCATCGGTACTGCATACGTTGAAAATTTGACGTCATACGATAAATCAAATTTATCGACGGATTTCATTAAACCGATACAACCGATTTGAAACAAATCTTCTGGCTCATATCCTCGGTTTAAAAACCGTTGCACAACCGACCAGACAAGCCGCATATTTTTTTCGATAATCTCATCGCGCGCTTGCTGATCCCCTTGCTGGCTCCTCCGAATCAACTCTTTGATTTCATGGTCTTTGACAGCTTGTACCTCGACATCCATAGGCACGTCTCCCTTAATTGCATAGCGCTTTGCTTTTCGTTAAATGCTTAATCAACTCCACAGTCGTTCCTTCATTCACTTTTGAGTAAATGTTTACTTCATCCATAAAGTTTTCCATAATCGTAAATCCCATACCGGAACGCTCGAGCTCTGGCTTCGTCGTAAATAACGGCTGACGCGCTTCTTCCACGTTTTCGATCCCTTTTCCATGATCGCGAATCGTTAAATGGACCGTATGCCCTTCAATGATGACAGAAATGTAGACGACGCCGCTTGGATCATTTTCATACCCGTGAATAATCGCATTCGTTACAGCTTCGGATACGACCGTTTTAATTTCCGTGAGCTCATCGAGCGTTGGATCGAGTTGCGCAACAAACGCAGCAACTGTCACACGGGCGAACGATTCATTTTGGCTGAGGGCGGAAAATTGAAGATGCATTTCATTTCTCATTTACGCCACCCCCAACGTTTGTAATGCATACTGCTCATTGACTTCTAACCGAATAATTTTAAACAGCCCTGACATATCAAACAAACGCTTAATTGACGGAGAAACGGAGCAGACGACCATCTCTCCACCCATGCGTTGAATTTGCTTATATCTTCCTAAAATGACACCTAATCCTGAACTATCCATAAACGTTAGCTCATTTAAGTTTAAAACGATCGCTTTTATTCGCTCTCGCTCTAATACATCCGTCATTTCTGCGCGCAACTGTTCCGCCGTGTGATGATCTAGCTCGCCAGCTAATCGCACGAGCAATACATGTTGTTTCACTTCTAATTGAATCGATAAACTCACAATCATTTCCTCCTTATCCGTTTAGGTTAAGGAAGAATTCGATTCGTTTATGCGTCAATCCTTCTTCCCGACAAAACTAGTCGCCATTCGCCTCGTTTCGTCAAGATGTGCGTGAGAACGAGCTAAACATCCGTTTAAACAACTCCCACATATTTGCTTCTTCCACTTGCTCTTTCGCCACTAAAGGACTTTTCGCGATCACCGCTCCATCTTTTTTCACAATGAGCGTACCGAGCACGTCACCTTTTTTCACTGGCGCTTTCACTTTTTCATTTAATTTCCACGTCGTTTTCACCGCTTCTGATTTTTCTCCCTTTTTTAACAAAACAGAAATCGGCTCGGACGTCACAGCCGCAACCGCCTTTTTCTTTCCTTTGCTGACAGGAAGCATTGCAATTGTTTCACCTTTTTTATAAAGCGGTTTCGTTTCGTAATGGCTAAACGCGTAATCTAACATTTTTGTAATTTGTGCGTTTCTCGCCTTTGGCGTCGGCGCTCCAAACACGACAGCAATGACGCGCATGTTGCCTTTTTTCGCCGTTGCTGTTAAACAATATTTCGCTTCGCTCGTATAGCCTGTTTTTAATCCGTCAACACCTGGATAAAATTTCACAAGCCGATTTGTATTCACAAGCCAAAACTTTTTGTTTGTATTTTCTCTTAAGTAGTCTTCATATGTGCCTGTATATTTTGTAATTAAATCGTATTTTAATAGCTCTTTTGCCATCATCGCCATATCATATGCGGTGCTATAATGATTTTTTGCTGGCAAACCTGTCGTATTTTCAAATGCCGTATGCTTGAGTCCAAGTTGTCTTGCTTTTTCGTTCATCAGATGGACGAACGCTTCTTCTGATCCTGCAATTCGTTCTGCTAATGCCACGGAAGCATCATTCCCTGATCCGATGGCAACACCTTTTAATAAATCGTCAACAGTCATTTCTTCCCCGGGTTCTAAAAAAATTTGCGATCCGCCCATCGATGCAGCGTATTCACTAGCTCGCACCCGTTCGTCTAACTTTAGCTTTCCTTGATCAATCGCTTCCATAATAAGAAGCATCGTCATAATTTTCGTCATGCTCGCTGGTGGAAGCGGCTCATGGGCATTTTTTTCATACAAAATAGCCCCTGTGTCCCGTTCAATTAAAATGGCTGATCGCGCCTCTGTCGCTAACTCCACTTTCGGTTGTTCCGCGTGCACAGATACGATCGGGAAAAATAAAAACGTGATGGCAAGCACATAAAAAAATCGCTTCATCTCCAACCCTCCATTTCTTTATACTTGCCATCCTTTCCATTTTTTATTTTTTTATACATAAGAAAAGCGCAAAGCGCCCGCCTATCGGCGAAGAGCGCACAAGCCCCACCGAGGAGGCTGTCGCCGCCGCAGTGTGGGGCGGAGCGACTCGAGCCGATGGCGCTTGGAGCTAGACATGAATTCGGAATTTTATACTTTCTTATCTATAAAAAAACCTGAAGGAACGAATCCTTCAGGTTACGAAATTTTATCGTAAATTAATGTTGGTGCTTGAACAGGTGTCGTTGAAATGCGAATGTTCTCGTATAGTTTTTGTTTCACATCATCAATTTGTTCGCGGTTGCTGTAAATCGTAACGAGCGATTCCCCTTTTTTCACCGCATCGCCAACTTTTTTACGAAGCAATAAACCGACCGCTAAATCAATCGTCGACTCTTTCGTTGCGCGCCCAGCGCCGAGCCACATCGCTGCCGTTCCAACCGCATCGGCAACGATTTCTGATACGTATCCGTCTTCTTTCGCCTCAAGTTCAATCACATATTTCGCTTGAGGCAATTTGCTCGGATCATCGACAACGGACGCATCGCCACCTTGTGCAGCTAAAAACGTTTTAAACGTTTGAAGTGCTGAACCGTCTTTCATCGCTTGTTCTAACATATGGCGCGCTTCTTCAAGCGAAGAGGCTTTTTCAGCTAAATATACCATATGGCTTCCAAGCACTAAGCAAAGTTCTTGTAAATCTTCTGGGCCTTCTCCTTTTAACGTATCGATCGCTTCTTTTACTTCGAGGGCATTTCCGATCGCATAACCGAGCGGTTGGCTCATATCGGAAATAATCGCCATCGTTTTACGTCCAACGCGGTTTCCGATGTCGACCATCGCTTTCGCTAATGCTTTCGCATCGTTTAAATCTTTCATAAACGCGCCCGCACCTGTTTTTACGTCTAACACGATCGCATCTGCACCAGCTGCAATTTTTTTGCTCATAATCGATGAAGCGATTAACGGAATGCTGTTGACCGTTGCTGTTACATCGCGAAGCGCATACAATTTTTTATCGGCTGGCGTTAAGTTGCCGGACTGACCGACAACGGCAATTTTATTTTTATTTACAAGTTCAATAAATTCGTCGTTGCTAATTTCAACATGAAATCCTGGCACAGATTCTAATTTATCAATTGTTCCGCCTGTGTGACCAAGACCGCGGCCAGACATTTTCGCAACCGGAACGCCGACAGAGGCAACAAGTGGACCTAACACTAACGTTGTTGTATCGCCCACACCGCCCGTTGAGTGTTTATCCACTTTAATTCCTTCAATTCTCGAAAGGTCGATCGTATCACCTGAATGTACCATCGCCATCGTTAATTCGGCTGTTTCTTCTTCGTTCATGCCGCGGAAAAAAATCGCCATCGCTAATGCGCTCATTTGATAGTCAGGAATGTCACCTTTTGTATAACCTTTAATGATAAAATGAATTTCTTCTTTCGTTAATGCGTGGCCGTCACGTTTTTTCTCAATTAAATCGACCATTCTCATCGTCATTCACCTTCTCGTTTATTTTTTCGCCATGTTGCGCACGATCGCTTTTACAAATCGTAAAAAGTCAGCTTTTACTTTTTCCGTCGTTTCGATCACTTCATCATGTGTGAGCGGCTGATCTAAAATGCCGGCAGCCATATTGGAAATGCATGAAATGCCTAACACTTCCATTCCTCCATGGCGAGCAACGATCACTTCAGGCACAGTGGACATACCGACTGCATCGCCGCCCATGACGCGAATCATACGAATTTCTGCTGGTGTTTCATATGCTGGACCTGTATTGGCGACATATACCCCTTCGCGCACACGCAATCCAATTTCATTCGCCACATCTTTCGCGAGTTGACGAAGTCGTTTGCTATATGCTTCCGACATGTCTGGGAAGCGCACACCAAGGGCAGCATCATTCGGACCGATAAGCGGATTGCCACCCATGTTATTAATATGATCTGAAATGATCATTAAATCGCCTGGTTCAAACGATTCATTTACACCGCCTGCTGCATTTGTCACAATTAATTGCTTAACACCGAGCGCTTTCATTACGCGTACAGGGAATGTTACCTTTTCAAAACTGTATCCTTCATAATAATGGAATCGCCCTTGCATCACGATGACAGTCGCACCTTCTAACTGGCCGTATACAAGTTGACCGGCATGTCCTTCGACTGTCGATACAGGGAAATTTGGAATATCGCTGTACGGAATTTTAATCGCTTGTTCAATTTCATCGGCCAACACACCTAAACCAGAGCCAAGAATTAAGCCGATTTGCGGTGAAGTTGGAAACTTTTCTTTTAAAAATTGCGCGGCTTGTTCAATTGCTGCTCGATTCATTTTGTCACGCTCCTTATTTCAACTCATGTAAAAAGCTCGTTCCGTATTTCGGCATATTTACACGGAAGTTTTCCGCAATTGTTGCTCCAACGTCTGCAAACGTTTCACGCAATGGAAGTTGTTTTCCTCCGTTCATGCTCGGACTATAAACGAGAAGTGGTACATACTCGCGCGTATGGTCGGTTCCATGATGAACCGGGTCATTTCCATGGTCCGCCGTAATAATTAATAAATCGTCTTCTTTTAAACGTTCAAACACTTCTGGTAAACGGGCATCAAACTCTTCTAACGCATCGCCGTATCCTTTTGGATCGCGACGATGACCGTATAATGCATCGAAATCAACAAGGTTCACGAAGCTGAGTCCTGTAAAGTCCATTTGTAACGTATCGACTAATTTGTCCATTCCGTCCATGTTTGATTTTGTGCGCAACGTTTGTGTCACACCTTCGTTATCGTAAATATCAGCAATTTTACCGATGGCGATCACGTCGTAGCCTGCATCTTGTAATTCATTCATGACTGTACGACCAAACGGTTTTAACGCATAATCGTGACGATTCGCTGTCCGTTGGAAACTTCCTGGCTTTCCGATGAATGGACGAGCAATGACGCGACCAACCATATATTTTTCATCAAGCGTTAGCTCGCGGGCAATTTTACAAATACGATACAATTCTTCTAACGGAATGATTTCTTCATGCGCTGCGATTTGCAACACTGAATCGGCTGACGTATATACAATAAGCGCACCTGTTTCCATATGTTCAGGGCCAAGCTCATCAATAATTGCTGTGCCACTTGCTGGTTTATTCCCGATCACTTTTCTTCCTGTTCGTTTTTCTAATTCATCAATTAGCTCTTTTGGAAATCCGTCAGGAAACACTTGAAACGGCGTATCAATGCGAAGACCCATTAACTCCCAATGTCCTGTCATTGTATCTTTTCCAGCCGACGCTTCTTGCATTTTCGTAAAATACGCAAGCGGCTTTTCTGCTTTTGGAATCCCTTGAATTTCACGAATATTGCTTAAGCCTAACTTCGCCATGTTCGGCATATGTAAGCCTCCGCGATGTTCGGCAATATGCCCAAGCGTATCGGCACCTTTGTCGTTATATTTTTCGGCATCTGGCGCTTCACCAATTCCAACTGAGTCCATCACAATTAAAAATACACGTTTATATGTAGGCTTCACCGTTTTACCTCCCCAATCGTTTCATTCGCTTCATAGCATGCCCACTATGAAACAAAATCACGCATCATTCATATTTGTCAGAAGTCTGACAACTAAATTATAAAACGTTTTCATAATGAATTGCAATAAAAAAACTGTGACAAATCATCGTCACAGTGTTATGCTCTCGGATGAAATTGCTTGTACACGTCTTTTAAACGCGTTTTCGTGACGTGCGTATAAATTTGCGTTGTCGAAATATCTGCATGTCCAAGCATTTCTTGCACGGCGCGTAAATCCGCGCCATTTTCTAATAAATGCGTTGCAAATGAATGGCGCAACGTATGTGGCGTTAATGGCTTTTGAATATTTGCTTCTTGGGCGAGCCGTTTTAAAATTTTCCAACATCCTTGTCTTGTTAAGCGCTCGCCGTGGTGGTTTAAAAACAATGCATCTGTCGTTCCTTTTTTTCGTTGCAACAACTCTGGACGACCTTGTTCCATGTACCGTTTTAATGCTTCTGTCGCCATTTTTCCGATCGGAACGATTCGCTCCTTCCGTCCTTTTCCGTAACAACGAATAAACCCCATCGTTAAATGAACGTCCGATACGTTTAATTGAATAAGCTCGCTCACGCGAATGCCGGTCGCATACAACAACTCGAGCATCGCCTTATCGCGAATGCTAAATGGGGTATTTTGTTTTGGTGCTTCCAACAACGCTTCAACTTCCGCCATCGACAACACGTTTGGCAATTTTCGTGGCAGTTGCGGTGTTTCAATATGAACAGTCGGATCTTGATCGACTGCTTTTTCACGTAATAAAAATTGATGAAATGACCGAACAGACGCCAGATGGCGCGCAATCGTTTTCGGCGAGCTTCCTTTTTCTTTTAAAAACTTTAAAAATTGCATAATATGAAAACGGGTGACGTCATTCCAACGACATTGTTGCTCAACTTTTTGTAAATATTGAACATATTTTTTTAAGTCTCGTTCATACGATACGATCGTGTTATGCGCTAAATTTCGCTCGACAATTAAATAGTGAATAAAATCTTTTACTTGATCTTCCACACGCATCCTACTCCCCGTTTTGATAAAAAAACAACAGTCGATCGAGCCAAATCGTTTCTTGTCGTTCAGTCGTTGATACTTTCACAGCTGATCCCATCGGCTCGTCGTAACGACGGTAATAGTTATATTCCTCGCTCATCCATACAATACTATAATAAAATAAAATCGTACATCCCGTAAATAAAAGAAACACTTTTAGCACGTCCACCATTCTTCTCATCGCATTCCTCCGTCAACTGTCATATAGTAAGAGGATATGCCCGTTTGATTGCATTTTATACACATAAATGAAAAAACCTTTTCATAGACGAAAAGGTTTACTGTTGTTCATGCTTATCTTGACAACGATAACAAATGCCGTGAAATGTTAGACGATGATCTTTAATTTTAAAATTCCAATCCCGTTCTACAATCGCTTCGACATCTTCTAATAAATCTTCTTGAATTTCATCGACCGCCCCACATTCAATACACACTAAATGGTGATGAAAATGCGCCGCACCTTCCTTACGAAGATCGTAGCGGGAAACGCCATCCCCGAAGTTAATTTTATCGACAATTTTCAATTCTGTTAATAGCTCCAACGTGCGATATACTGTCGCTAACCCTATTTCCGGTGCTTTTTCTTTCACGAGGAGGTAAACATCTTCCGCGCTTAAATGATCTTCCTCATGTTCAAGCAACACACGTACCGTCGCTTCCCGTTGCGGCGTTAATTTATAGCTTGCGGCATGCAATTGTTTTTTAATTCGTTCAAGGCGACTTTCCATTTTCATTCCCTCCCTCGTTACTCATTCTCATTATAACAAAAGAAAGGAACGTGTCAAAATAAAATGATTATAAACTGATAAATAAAATGATTATTAAATAATAATTATTTTTCTATTAATTGTACAACTTCTTTCATGAGTAACGGGGATACGTATGCTTCAAGTGAAGATGCAAACACTAACGCGATGCTAAACGATAACATGACAAACGTATAACGAAGCATCGCTCGAAAAATTGGCTCATGCGTTCGTTTCACAAATTGATGTCGAATCATTTTTAAAGAAAACGAAATCGATATCGCCGCCATCATAATAAAAATAGGAACGAGAATAATATTTTGTGGGACGACAGATACGAAAGCTAACAAAAATCCGTTCCATCCCATTTGATTAACTAAAAATCCAACGGTAAAACCGACAACAAGCCCTTTTAAAAATAATAAAATTAAAATAAGTGGCAACCCTACAAGCGACATCGCTAAAATCCACATCAGCCCAATATACTTTAAATTTTGCAAAAAACTTTCTTTCCATACGTCATGCGCACTTGCAATATGTCCCGCAGACACTTGTCCAAAAAAATTCGTTAAATAATAATATAAATCTTGTTTTTGACTGAAACTTAAACTATTGACAACAATCGCACCAAAAACAACGCCCATCACAAAAAGAACGACAGTAAATACATATGTCGTATAATGCTCTTGTACATGCTGGCCCCATGTTGTCGTCCATGATCGCTTTCTCATCGCTCCATCCCCCTACACGTTCTGTTACTACATTGTATGGGAAAAGGAGCGAGATATGACAAAAAGCGGTCGCGATGACCGCTTTACGCCTGCAATTGCCAATATAAAAGCGCATAAATCGTTTTTGCGTCATAAATTTGTTTTTCTTCGACCATGTTTAGCGCTTCTTCTAACGTCACTTCAAGCACATCGACAAACTCGTCATCATCAAGCATTTGCTTTTCGCTTTTTTTCGTTAACCCTTTCGCAAGAAATATATGTACTAATTCATCTGCAAACCCCGGTGACGTGTAAAAAGAGTGAAGCGGCTCCATTTTTTCGCATACATATCCTGTTTCTTCTTCTAGCTCGCGCTTCGCTGTTTCGATCGGTGCCTCCCCTTTCTCAAGCTTCCCAGCTGGAATTTCAACAAGCACGCGCTCTAACGCTTTTCGATATTGGCGAACGAGCACCATTTTATTTTCTTCTGTTATCGCAATCACCGCAACCGCTCCAGGATGTTTGACAATTTCACGCTTGCTCGTTTCCCCGTTTGGCAACAACACATCTTCCACATATACGTCAATCACTTTCCCAGAAAAAATGCGCTTTTGATTTATCGTTTTTTCATATAAATGATCCATCGTTTCACCACCATGTCATTTTTGGTATTGTCAAAAGTTTTAAAGACATACCCTAAGTTTTTGCTGATTTTATGCGGTTCTCGACAAAAAAAGCTTGCCACCCCTGCTGTTTTTG